>JAZSDA010000048.1:0-47070 GCA_045530955.1 Candidatus Gastranaerophilaceae bacterium | reverse complement strand
ACAACCATCAATGTTGATGAGTTACACTTTTGTTAATACATTCGATTACACAAACGGAGCAGGCGTACGTATAGATAACAAACCCCTTCACGCATTACAACTTGCACCTGGGGTTAAGGTTATCGGTAACCTAAAAGGTGGTTGGCAACCTTATGCAAGTGTTCAAATGGTATGGAACTTGATGGGTGAACCAAACGCAACAGCAAACGGCGTGAAATTACCTGAAATGAGTATTAAACCATATGTACAATATGGTGTAGGTGTTCAAAAACGTATCAAAGACCACTTTACTGCATACGGTCAAGCTATGGTACAAAACGGCGGACGTAATGGTGTGTCATTAACCGCAGGTTTTAGATGGGCATTAGGACACGACAATTGTAAGTATGAAAAAACACAACGTCATCCTGAGGTGAAAACCGAAGGTTCTCTAACAAGTAAAGAGATTCTTCGCTCTGCTCAGAATGACAGGGGTAAAAATGCTAATAAAACCCTCACCCCAACCCTCTCCCAAGGAGAGGGAGCAACAGGCTCAAAGAAGATATTAAAACAAATGACACCCGAGCAAAAAATGGCACACGGGGGTAAATATTACAACACCTCAAGAACTGCCAAAACGGGAAGTTTAAGACAATACTAGTAACGGTCAGGCAATGCCTGACCTACAAAAGTAGTTACTTTTTGCTGTATATTTTGCGTTTATCAACTGTTGCAATGAATTTTACCGCATCGTTTGACGGAATTGCAAAGCCAATTCCAATATTTGAGATGTTTTGATCTGGATTATAAATAGATTGGCTTATACCGATAACTTCGCCGTCTGAATTTAACAATGGTCCGCCTGAACATCCTGGGTTAATTGCTGCGTCTGTCTGAAATCTGTTTTTTACATAATCAATTCTTGATATTATTCCTTGAGTTAAGGTGTTTGAAAATCCAAATGGATTTCCGATTGATAAAACTCTTTGCCCGACTTTAACGTTCTCTGAATCCCCAAATGATACGGTTTTTAATGGTTTTTTGGGCTCAATTTTAATAAGTGCCAAATCCCTATTCTTACCCATTTGGGCAATAAATCTTGCCTTGTAGGTTTGCCCGTTGTAGGTTGTAACGTCAATAGTTTTGTGGTTTTCGACGACGTGCGAACCTGTTAAAATTAGTCCGTCAGGAGTTACAATACAGCCAGTTCCTGCTGATAATCCGTCTTTTAATTGTGCATCAATTGCAACAATTGCAGGGCTTATTTTTTCATAAACTTCAATATTTATTTTCTCATCTGGGGCATAGCCCATAGAAATCGGGCAAAAACTTATACATAATAGTAAAATACCGCTTATTAACAGAGTTTTTGATTTCATAATTGCCCCCTTTTTTGACAATTATTTTTCTATTTATGTTAAATGATATTCTCTTATTTTTTATCGGTCAGAATTATTCAAAAAATGTTTAAAACTTGAATTTTAAGCAAAAAAAAAGACCTTGTTAATATCAAGGCCTATCCGTTTAAATAAGAAGAGAGAGCTTTATATATTAATATAAAGTATTCTCAATTGGAAAAATTGCTAAATTTGTAATAACAAATTTACATATCTTTACAAGTGGGTAAAATCCAATAATAACACGCTTTTTGATACCCCCTTTATTTACCCCCTGTTTGTGCTAGAATGTTCTTGTAAAGTTTAAAAAGAGTTGGTGTTATGAACATAGATAAAGACAAACTTATTTCAAGTATTAAAAAAATCACTAAACCAAGAGTTTTGGTTGTTGGTGATTTAGCTTTAGATGAAATGATTTACGGTGATGCTGAACGTATTTCTCGCGAAGCACCTGTTTTGATTTTGCAACATACAAAAACAAAATTGATTTTGGGTGGAGCATCTAACGCTGCACATAACGTTGCAACATTGAATGATGGCAAAGTTGGTGTTATCGGTGTTGCGGGTATGGATTATTATTCAGATTTGCTTTATGAAACTTTTGAAAAAGCTAATATCGATTGTTCAGAAATCGTTGAAGATAGAACTCGTAAAACTATTGTAAAAACCCGTGTTTCAGGTTCTATCACAACTTCAATTACTCAACAAATTGTTCGTGTTGACAGACAAACAAAAGGTCCTGTTTCTGATTTAACTGAAGATAAGATTATAAAAAATATTGAAAAAGTTTTACCGTCTTATGATGCGGTTATTATTTCTAACTATCATATCGGTACTTTGACAGATAAAATTATCAACTTTACTATTGATTTAGCTAACAAATTAGGTAAAAAAGTTGTTGTTGATGCTCAAAAGGATTTAGGTTCATATAAAAATGTAACTTCTATGACTCCAAATCATCCTGATACTGAAAAATCAGTTGGGTTTGAAATTCATAATGAAGATGATTTGAAGCGTGCAGGTAAAAAATTGTTAGATGAAACAAATGCGGCGGCAATTTTGATTACTTGCGGTGCCGATGGTATGTTTGTTGCTGAGCCAAATGAAGTTTATACAAAAATTCCAGTATTTAACAAATCAGAAGTGTTTGATGTTACTGGTGCAGGGGACACTGTTACTGCGGTTTATTCTTTAGCTTTAGCTGCAGGAGTAGAACCTGTATATGCAGCTGTTATTGGTAATATTGCGGCAAGTATTGTTGTTAGACAATTTGGTTGTGCAACAACTACTGTTGAAGAATTGCTTGCAGCAGTGAAAGATTTGAAGATTTAATTTAAGGAGACTTTTATAATGGATAAGTTAAGAGAACTTGTAAATTCAGAAAAACTTGCTAAGTTAAAAGAACTTGTAAAGAAAATCAGAGTTGTTGATTTAATTATTGTAGGTTGTGTGCTTTTGGCATTGTTGGTTGGTTTTGTAACGTTCAAAGGTGTTCGTCAAACTGCTGACAAACAAATTGAAGCAACTTCAAATATTGTTTTTAAAGTATATATGAGAGGGGTAACCTTCTCAGGTAAAGAAATTCCTATCAAAAAAGGTGATAAAACTTTCATCAGTATAAGAAATGTTCCATATTCAGACTTGGAAATTCTTGATGTCAAAGCTGACAGAAGAAAAATTGTTCTTCCGACTTTGAACTCAAAAACTGTTGTTATTGTAGTTGAAGATGTTGGTCAGCCTGATTTGTATGATGTTGTTGTTACTTTAACTGACAAAGCTAAAATCACTAAAGATGGTGCTGTTGTCGGTGGTAATAAAGTTAAAATGGGCTTGCCAATTACTTTGGAAGGTGCTGAATATAGATTTACAGGATCTGTTTCAGATATCAAAGTTGTTGATGCTGTTGGCGAAGAAGACTTAATCAAAGATATGAATACTACTGATGATGTTCAATAAGTTTTTTAAATTCTCACAAAATAAATTAAATTATTTTTATGAAAATAGTTTATTTTTGCAAAATATCGACTGGTTTATTTTACCGTTTATTTTGCTGACTTTTGTCGGTTCTACGTTTATGAACTCTGACTCAATAGGCTTTTTTGCATTGATTGTTATGTTTTTAACCTTTGTGAAAATGCTTACAAAACCGAATGAAGTTATTGATTTTAAACGGTTTGAAATTTGGCTGATTGCTTATTTTATGATTGTTGTAATTAGCTTGTTTGGTTCGACATTGTTTGTGTTGAGTTTAAAAGGTTTTTTGAAAACTCTTATTTATATTGGCTTTTATTTTTCTGTTGCTCAGTATTTAAAAGCTCATAAAAATCATATTGCTTGGTTATTGGGTACAATTGCTCTTTGTGTTGCGGGTGAATCTATTGTTGCTTTTTTACAAAGCTTTTTGCATTTGGAAGCAATTTCGACTTGGCAAGATACATCAAGGCTAAACCCTGAAGATGTTTTATCAAGAGTTTATGGTACATTAAAACCTTTCAATCCAAACCTTTTTGGTGGGTATTTAGTTTGCGGTTTCCCTGCATTATTAGGAACTGTGTTTTATTTTGCAAACAGAAAACATTTAAAATGTACTCTAATTGCTACAGCTTTTTCTGTATTGGGAATTTATGCGATATTTCAGACAGGTTGTCGTGGTGCATATTTAGCATTAATGCTAATTTTAGCCAGTGTGTTTTTGATTTCTGCAAAATTTTTCTGGAATACTTACAAAAAATTATATGTGTCTTTGATTTCTGCGATTACGGTGTTTTTCTTTATGGCAATAACTTTTGTCGGAGCTTTAAGACATAGATTTTTGTCAATTTTTGCGATGAGAAATGATTCATCAAATTCATTCAGATTTAACGTTTATCACTCATCTTTAGATATGTTTAAAGATAACTGGTTATTAGGTATTGGTGTTGGTAATAAAAACTTTAGAGAAATCTATGGTTTATATATGAAAACAGGATTTGATGCGTTGAGTGCCTATAACGTTTTCTTAGAAATAGCTGTGGAAAGCGGTATTTTTGCACTTATTGCGTTTTTAGGTTTCTTGATTGAATTGGTAAAAGATGCAATCAAATTTATATTAAAATCAGCTAATAATGAACAGATTATATTTGTTGCAATTTCATTGGTATCAGTTTTAGCTGTTATGTTTCACGGATTTGTTGATACTATATTTTTCAGGCCACAAATTCAGTTTATGTTTTGGACATTTGTTGCAGTAATTTCAACACTTATCGTAAACAAAAAAGATGCGTAAAACTAAAAGAACCGACTAAATCTAGTCGGTTCTTTGTTTGACACTTATATTAACACCAGAATCCTCTGCAACAACCCATTCCGCCCATCATTGGGTTAAATCCCATACCCATCCCGGCGAAGTAGCCACCGCCCATCATAGGCATTGGATTGTAGAAGTAGTTGCAAGAGTTAAAATACATCCAAGGATTAAACATGCAAGCACTCATTAATCCTAAAGTACCGATTGTATTTGAAACAGGATTGCCATATCCTGCGAACATATTTACTGTGTTACCCATAGGATTGCCGTATAATTGCATTTCGTATGCAACTTCGTTTCTTGCAATCCCGTTAGCTAAGTTGCCAAAAAGATTTAATCCAGCATAACCAGCTGGGACTCCATTCGTGCGTTGGTCTAAATAACTCACCGCAGAAGCCAGTCCGCAATTGATATTGCTCATTATTCTCATTGTATCAGCGTAGCCCATGAATCATCCTCGTTATTACTAACTATAAATATAAAGTATTTGAGTTTTTATTAATTGCGTATATTTTATATATTGTAAAGATATATTAAGTATATACTCCTAAGATTAGTAAATCCGACAATAATTTTTTATACATTATGGTGATTATTTTGATTAAGGCAATTAGTACAATTCAAATATAAGTTTTATTGGAGTAAAAATATGTTTATTGGAAATAGTTGTAATGATTGCAATAGATACAATCGTTTGGAAATGAAAAATATTGATCAAAATCTTTTACCTTGGTTAGAAGACATTATTGATGAAAATAATGCTAGAATTGAACGTAAGGAATGGAAAAGTAAATATAATAGTTATGTTGTTTATGACTATGAGCCATTTTGTACGGAAGGATTTGAAATAAATATTGTAATTTCTTCCAGAGAAAGTGCGTTTTTGAATTTTATTAAATACCTTTATGATGAAAAAGTTAGTACAATTGAATATCTAAATAACTGCATCACGATATGATAGCATATAAAAAGGGAAGTGAATTTCACTTCCCTTTTGCTAAATATATTTATACTTAGTAATCTTACTCTTCTGTTTTTTGGAAACAATCTTTGCAGAAAATTTCTCTGCCAGGGATTGGTTTGAAAGGAACTTGTGTTTGAGCTCCACATTTTGAACATACAGCATCAAACATCTTTCTTTTCTTTTTGTTGTTTTTTCTGCGAGCAAGACGACATTCAGGACATCTTTTTGGTTTGTTTACAAGTCCTTTTTCTGCGTAAAATTCTTGTTCGCCTGCTGTGAAGTCAAATTCTTTTCCACAATCTTCACAGACTAATTTTTCATCTTGGTACATTGTTTTGTTCTCCTAAATTGTTGTATTGTTTTGAGAAACCATTGGTTTATCTTATCATAATACACTATTTTTTAGATTTTGCAAGTATTTTGTTAAGGGTTAAATTTAGGTGTATGCATCAAAATTTTTCTGTTTTCTAATGCATTTCCAAATTTGTCATAACTTGCTTCCCCGTGGTTGTTTGCCGCGTTTGCCGCACGACGTTGTTTTTTCTCTATTCTTTTTTGTAATGCTTCTTCTGCTTTTTGTTGTAATTCTGCAATTCTTGGTTCTAAATCTCCAACATCAACCTTTACGATATTAGATCTTAATTGGAATTCTTTTTCTAATACTTTTATGTATTCTCCAAGTAATGCTGCATCTTCAAATTTGCCTGCTCTAGCCCATTTGTCCATAATTTGCAATAATCTGTCCATATGTGCTTGGATGTTCTTAGGAATATCGTATTCTTTTGTTTGTTCGATAAAATCATCGATAAGGGTATCAGATTTTAGGTTGTTTATGTATTTAGAAGTTAATATACTCACTCTTAGAGTTTCTGCATCTTCACGTTTTATTTCACCTTTTTGAATTGCTTCTTCAAGTTTTCTGAATTCAGCTTGAGGCCAAATGTGTTCGTCAGATTGAACAGATGGGTCAAGAATTCTAAATGCTATTTCTTCAGGTGAACGTGGTACGACTACAATTTCTTGTTTGCCGAATGGGTTTTTGTCAATGATTTTTGTGTCGTGAGAATATTTAACAATGAATGCGTTAATAGAATCAGAAGATTGTGGTAATCTTGAAGCTACTGTCATTATTTTTTCTTTTGTTTTAGGATCAGAGATTTTTAATTCATCCAATCCGTGTAAAAATACTTTTCTGGAAAAACGTGTTTCTGGTGTTGGATGTGGATCTAAGATTTTATCAAATGCTCCGTTGATAAATTTACGTGCTTGTAAGTATTCTCCACGTGGTAAAACTCTTATCATCATATTGATTTTATCAAGAATTTTTGTTTGTTGTTGAATAAGGATTTCTTCAGCTCTTTTATGTTTCATTTGCAATAGTTCTTGCAAGTTTAAATCAGGGTGTTTTTTAGCTAAATTTTTAAGAATATAATAGATTTCTTTTTCGATAGGGTACATACAGTCTTCATATTGCTTTAAAAATTTCATCGCAACAACACTTTTCTTTTTAAAAGCTCCAAGGCTTTTTAAAGAATCTATATCTTCTTGAGAAATCATCTCTTTGCCTGTATAAGCATCAGGTATTCCCTCTCTCATAAGTTTTTTGAAAAATGTTTTATTAAACTTTTTCTTAAATTCGTTTGTTGTGAATTTTACTTGTCCAGTGAAAGAAATATCTTCTGTTGCTTGTAGGAGTTCTTTTACAAAAACATCTCTTTCTAAAGTATTTAATTTAATGTTGCCAAGGGATTGTGCAAACGCCATTATTGGGTTTGTTTGTACCCTTGATACTTGTTCTGTATTGGTTGTATTTTCCTTAAAGTGAACCCCTGTAATTCTCATATCCCTATAAAACTCCTAAATAATTAATTTGTTATTTTGTTAATATATTTTTATCTAGCAAAAAGTCGGACAAAAATATCCGACTTTTCCTAATAAACTGGTGGTGGTTGGATATAAAGCGGTTTTAATTCTTGCCATTTGCAAGATTCTTTTTGAACCTTTTCATATACCAATTTTGCCAAAATATCACCAAGTGGATATTCTTCTTGTTGATAAGATATTCCACCTAATTCTTTTTGTAATCTGTCATCTGTAATCAAATAGTATTCATTTTTGTCTAAAAGTTCTTTTATTTCTTCTAATTGAACTGCCCCTTTGATATCATTGTCATAACGAAGATATGCACAATTTTTTCTTGCATCAAGTGCAACCATTGTTGGTTTATCAGTTTTGTTTATGTGTGAAAGAATTTCTAGCGAAGATATTCCACACGCTTGAATATCAAGTTGTTGAGCCATCATTCTTGCAACAGTTGTGCAGGCTCTGATGCCTGTGAAACTACCAGGACCAATGTTTGTACCAATTACGGATAAGTCTTTTGGCTCAAGATTATTTTCTTTTAAAATTTCTCTAATTGTAGAAATCAAAAAGGCTGAATGATATTTATTATCTTGGTTTGTTACTATTTTAGAGGTGAGAATTTTGTCATCTTCCGCTAAAGTAACATACATTTTATCTAAACAGGTATCAAATACTAATATTTTCACTATTCTAATCCTTTTACAATTTCAATACAATCTTGTCCAAATCCCTCAAATGAATATTTTCTGTTATCTTCATCATCATAGGTTACGTTAATTTTGATATGATTAAATGGGATTTCATTTTGAGAAAATTCTGCCCATTCAACAAATGTGATTTGACGACCTTCTGAGTACTCACGAAGTTCATCGGTAATTGTTTTTACCCCCTCATTTTCAAGTCTATATAAGTCAAAATGATAAACAGGGATGTTTGCACTATGGTATTCGTTTAGAATTACAAAACTTGGACTAGTTACTTTTTCAGTAATTCCGATAGCTTCGGCTACAAGTTTAACAAACGCCGTTTTTCCTGCACCAATTTCACCATATAAATTTATAAAGCAACCATCTTTTTCTACTAATTTTGCAAATTTATAAGCTAATTCTTTTGTCTGGTCTAAGTTTTTACATATTTTTTCAAATTTAGTCATTTTGTACAACTACCTTGTTTCTTCCTGTGTTTTTTGCTTGATAAAGTGCCTTGTCAGCTTTTATTAGCAAGTCTTCGTCTTTATCAGTGTCTTTAATCTCATAAATTCCCAAACTCAAAGTTACGGAAATTTCTTTAACATCCGCATCCGGATTTACCTTTGAAATATCAATAGTTTTGCTTTCGATAGTTTTTCTAAGACGTTCTGCAACCATTTTGGCTTCTTCGATTTTTGTAAACGGTAGAAGAATAGAAAACTCTTCACCACCATAACGTCCTGCAATATCGTATTCACGAAGTTGTCCACGAATAACTTTTGCAATTGTTTTTAAAACTAAATCGCCAACAGCGTGTCCGTAAGTATCGTTTACACCTTTGAAAAAGTCAACGTCAGTCATAATTCCGCATAGTGGAGCTTTTTGACGTTTTGCGTTAGATACTTCTTGTTTGATACGTTCTTCAAGCTGTCGTCTATTATAGAAACCTGTTAACGCATCTAAAGTTGCGTGTTTTAGAATTTCTGCATAAACGTTTGCTCTGTTAATTGTTGTTGCGATTTGTGATGATAATTGTGTTAGGTAATCATCATCTTTTTCTGTAATCGGTTCGTTTGTGCTTTTGGCAACAAGAATACCAACTTCTTTGCCTTCGCTTTTTAAAGGTAGGGCAAGTGTCATTTTGTTATCGGTAAATTCTTTTTCTTTAAAGTTTTCAACAATTTCCAAGATTTTTGTATCTTTGCAAGCCATTGGCCAAGCCAGTGCATTTACTCCTGTGGTTTCATCTGTGATAAAGATATAAACCAAATAATCTTCAAAGAATTTGTCTATCATTTCACCAATGATTGGAATAACATAGTTTAACTCATATTGAGTTTCAATGATTTTTGCTATGTTTTTCATTGTTTCGTGGAAATTGATATTCTTTTGCATTTTTTCACTCAAGATAATATTTTGAACTTTTAGTGAAATAAATGGTGCGGCAATTTTTATGAATGATTTTAGTTCGTTATTTCCACCTTTTATGCAAAGATAACCGATACTTTTTTTGTGTTTAAAGATTGGGTATTTAATCCCGTCAGATTCAACTATTGGAAATTCTAAATATGTTTTATTATTGATATCGATAGAAAAATCTTCAGTATCAAAGTTTTTTTCAAAAAAAGTTCCCAATGAAGCTATAAGTGATTTTTCACTATAACTTTCACTAAGAACTTTTGAAAGTTTTTCTATCTTGTGTATCAAATTTATACCTCAAGTTGTTGCAAAATTTCATCTGGAATATCGAAGTTTGCATAAACGTTTTGAACATCGTCTAATTCTTCTAATCTGTCGATTAATCTCATAATTGATGTTGCAACTTTTATGTCTGTAACTTCAACATTATTTTGCGGAATTCTTGTAAATTCTGCAGTTGTACTTTTGAAACCTTCTGCTTCTAAGCCTTCAACCACTGCTTGGAAGTTTTCAACAGAAGTTAGAACTCTGTAGCATTCATCTTCTTCTTGAACATCATCAGCATCAAGGTTGATTGCGGCTTCAAACAATGCGTCAAAATCGATTGATTTTTCAAATTCAATGCTACCTTTTTTATCAAACATCCAGCTTACGCAGTTTGATTCACCAAGGTTGCCGTTGAATTTTGTAAAAATGCTTCTAACGTCCCCAGCGGTTCTATTTCTATTGTCAGTCATTGCTTCTAAAACAACTGCAACACCACCTGCTGCGTATCCTTCATATGTTAATTCTTCGTAATTGTCAGCTCCACCTGCTCCAGATCCTTTTTCAATAGCTCTTTTAATGTTATCGTTTGGAAGTCCTGCAGCTTTTGCTTTTTCAATAGCAGTTCTTAAGCGGAAGTTTCCAGCTGGATCAGGTCCGCCTAGTCTTGCTGATACAATAAGTTCTCTTGAGTATTTTTGGAATACTGCAGCTCTTTGAGAGTCTGTTTTGGCCTTTTTATGTTTAATTGTTGACCACTTTGAATGTCCTGACATTTTTACCTCTTTATTTTCTCTAATCCCTATGGTTTGATTTTATCAAAAAAGTCCATGTTAAGCAAGTAAAACATAATAAAAGGACTAACTTAAATAGTTAGTCCTTTGTTCTAATTTATTTTACCTTATTCGTAAATCCAACCGTTAGTCAAATCAATTCTTAGATCTTCTAACAATTTAACTTTTACAACATCGTCTGCTGGAACTTCTAGTTTTTCGCCTTTGAATGCCCATCTAACGAATTTCATCCACCAGTTTCTGTCTTTTACAACTTCGCCAACAGCGTTAAAGTTTGTTGTTTGGTCGTTTTCTGTTGTGATTAGTGCATTTTTAAGAACAAGTACACCGTTTCTAACAAAGTATTGACCAGGTCTAACGTCAAGCAATTGACCTTTTAGATTTGCACCTTGACGAACTAAGATGTATTTATCTTTTGTTACATAGTTTTGTGGTGCTGTTGCAGTGTACATAGAACCGCCTTCAGAAGTTTGAGAACTGATGTATGTTGTTAATTTGATAGGTACAATAGAACCTGCAGGAAGTGTGCCAACACTACCTTGAACAGTTGCTTCTGGTACTACATAACCTTCGCCAGTTTTCTTTCTCATAGCTTCTGCTAATTTAGCGTTTGGATTAAGTTTTGCTTGTTCCATCATTTTGAATAGAATAGCTGCAACTTCAGCTCTTGTTGCAGGTCTTTCTGCTTCTAGTGATGCTTTTTCAGCTGAAGGGATTACAACAATCATTCCCAAGATTTCAGCTTTACCTGCTGGAATTAAAAACCATTCTGGAACAGTGTGTGTATCAATGTATCTTTTTGCAAGCACACTTTTAGCTTTTTCTAAACTGATAGTTTCTGTTGTTAGGGCATTTACTGCTACTGACATTGATTCTGCTCTTGATACTGAATCATCAGGTCTGAATAATTCTCCCTCTTTCTCGTATGAAATTAAATCAAAATACAATGCTTTTTGAATGTCTTCATATGCCCAGTGGTCAACTGTAACGTCAGTGAAGTTTACAGGTTGAACAACTTTTGTGTGGTGTTGATTTAATGCTCTGATAGCCATTGCTGCAAATTCAGCTCTTGTAACGTTATCGTCTGGTTTAAATGTTCCATCAGGATATCCAACGATAACACCTTGTTCTGATAACAATTTGATTTCTGCAGCTGCCCAATGATCACTGTTTACATCAGGAAATGCGATTGCAGGCATAATACCAAAAGCCACAACAGCTACTGATAAAAGTGCTTTTAATATATTTTTCATATATCCCTCCTATAACATACCCTTTTTTTAATTTACCATAATTATAGTTTATCTATTTAAAATGTAAATTTCTGTAACAGGATTTTGTATAGTTTTACTATTTAAGTAGCAAAAATTTCATTTATGGGGTTTAATCAGAATATAATTTTGCAAAATGGTCTGAGGTAAATATGAATATTCAATCAATTAGTACTACCCCTTATAACTATCAAAACAGGTCTAATCCTACATTTGGAGCTATTCACCCTTGCTTATATTATGTAAAAGCCGGTGATGGGTCTTATAGAATGGTTACGGATGGTGATTTGATTAAAAATACTTTGCAGAAAAAAATCATTACTTGGTTGAATCATGATTACAATAAAAGAATGAAAATTGCACAGGGTTCTACTGTAAAATCCAGACCTGAAACTCCTACAACTAAAGCCCTAAGAGAAAGACTTACAAGATTTTTTATAAATCGTGATGAAGATTATAGAACAAAAGGGCAGGATAGAGCGGCATCATATTTTAATACTGATATGACAACTGGATTAGTTAGACCTTATATTTTTACAGGTCGTTCAGTTTCTGTTTTAGACTCTTGTGCTGAAAGAATTAAGCAAGTTCAGGCACAAATTAAAAGATTAACCGAAGATTTGCAGGGTTTTTATGGTATGAAATATGCAGATGCTAAGGTTAAAGCTGCATCTGAATTTGAACCAGAATTGATGGCTGCAAAATCAGCTTATCATGAAACAGTAATGGAGCTTTTACGTAGTCCTGCTGCAAAAAGTGATCCTAAAAATACAGTGTTTAGTGCCTTTTTTGAAGAAACAACAAAAGGTAAGAAGAAATCTTACACATTAGTTAATGCTAATTTTGAACAAAGATTAGTTTAGTCCGATTGTCTTATTCTGTTGTCTAATATTTCAGATTTTTGCTTTTAATACAATCAATATTACTTAGATAAATTTGTATTAAAAGGGGATTTTATGTTAAAAAAAGGACTAGTAGTCTTTCTTATTTGCTTGAGTTTATTTATAAATTCGGGGTGTTTTGTATTTGCTACTGAAACAAAATATCCTGATTATACCCAAGAATTTTTGGGTGAGGATAAATACGAAAATATAAATAGAAAAGTTCATAATTTTAATTTGGGCTTGAATAAGTTTTTGATACGCCCTATTCATATTTTGTGGGCATCTTTAATTCCTCAGTATGGAATGGATAGAATATATTCAGCAACTCAAAATATAGAGTATCCAATTAGGCTTGTTAGCAGTCTTTTACAAAAGGATTTTGAAACTTCAAAGGCTGAAACAGTCAGGTTTTTTACTAACACTATTTTAGGTTTAGGGGGAATGTTTGATCCTGCTAAGCATATTTTTAAACTTGAACAATCAAAAGAAAATATGGAACAAGCCTTATCTGGATGTAAGATGAAATCTGGTCCTTATTTTGTTTTACCTGTTTTATCTTTTGTAAATGCCAGGGGGATTTTGGGTAAGATTTTAGATACAGCACTTAACCCTGGTTCCTATATTGCAACTCCTGTTTTGGCAATTATAAAGGCGGGGCTGATGCTAAATAAGAGTTCTTTTATGCAACCTTTTATATCAATGCTTGAGTCAACTTATGCTGATTCGTATGATATTGCAAAGAAAATGTTTGGGGTTGAAACCTTTATAAAATGTGCAAATTTAGATAGGGTTGATGTAACCTCAAATCTTTTTGTTCAGGTGAAAGAAGAAGAATTAGTTCAAGCAGAAGAACAAGTAAAAACCGCAAATCAAGTAAAAATCAAAAAAGAAGAAAAACTTCCAAATGAAGAAAAAATTGTAAAAATTGAAGTGTCTTCTGAGATTATTCCTGATTTATTGTATGGAGGTGCAAATATTGATGATATTGTATCAAAGGATTATTCGGCTGAAGAATTTAAACTTGTGCCTGATATAAAATTAAAAGGTTACAATCCGCAAAATCCTGTTGTTGATTCGATGAGAACCTCTTTGTTTAATATTCCTGATGTCGATAAATCTATGTGGAACGAATTGTCTGTTTGGAATAGAAGTTTTGCACAACGAATAAAAACCTTATCTGTAAAACTGTTTGATGATAGAGAAGATTATGATTTTCGATATATTATGAATAAGAAAGATAATGATAAAAATGATTTACCCCTTGCTATAATTTACCCGTCAATAGGTGAGGGCATTGGCTCAAGTCATTCAGTAATGCTTGCAAAACTGTTTTATGATGCGGGGTATTCTGTTGTAATTCAGGGTAGTCATTTTCAGTGGGAATTTGTAAAAAGTATGCCAGACACTTATCGTCCAGGGTTGCCGATTCGTGATGCTGAAAATTTAAGGCTTGTAACTAATAAAATTTTGGATAAACTTTCTGATAAATATGAGTGTAAATTTGGACGGAAAGTTTTTATTGGAACGTCATTTGGAGCAATGATGTCGTTGTTTGTCGCATCTCAAGAGGCGAAAAATAATACATTGGGTGATGTTCGATATATTTCAATATGTCCGCCAATAGAGCTTATTTATGCCATGCGTCAGATTGATAAAAATTCTGAAGAATGGAAAAATTCGTCTGAAGATTTTAAGCAAAAAGTTGCACAAACTGCGGCTAAAGTTTTGCGTTTGTTTGATGTGAAAGATGAGGTTGATACAGAGATAAATAATTTACCTTTTTCTGAAGAAGAGGGGAAACTTATAACAGGGTTTATAATGCATCAAAAACTTTCGGATTTGGTTTATACAATGGAAAAATCAAAAGAGCGTAAATCATCAGAAATTTACCCCCGAATTAATGATATGGGGTATGAAGATTATACAAAGTATTATTTATTGTCAGCGGATGATGGTAGTTGTGATGATTTGTCTTATGAAACAAGTTTACATTCAATAGCGGGTTATCTGCAAAATAATGATAATTACAAAATTTATCACTCTATGAACGATTATTTAACAAATTCTCATCAGTTGAAAAAGTTAAAAGAATATGCAAATGACAAATTGGTCCTGTTGGATAATGGTGCACATCTTGGTTTTTTATACAGGCATGAGTTTATTGAAGATTTGAAAAATACAATTTCTTTAAAGTAAATTTAAAAGATTGACCTTTGCTTTAATGTATAATTTAATTATATTGTAGGCAATTGAGGTTTTGTGTTGGAAAAGTTTTCAAGAACAGAATTATTGATAGGCAAAAATGCGGTTGAAAAACTTGCTAATTCACGTGTTGCTGTTTTTGGTGTTGGCGGTGTTGGAGGATATGTTGTCGAAGCACTTGTGAGAAGTGGAGTTGGAACTCTTGATTTAATCGATAATGATGATGTTTCAATTTCTAATATTAACCGTCAAATTATTGCTACAACTAAAACTGTTGGTCGTTCAAAAGTTGAGGTTGCAAAAGAACGTGCGTTGGAAATCAATCCAAATGTGAAAATTAACATATATCAAATGTTTTATACTCCAGAAACAGAAGAACAATTTGATTTTTCTCAATATGATTATGTTGTAGATGCAATCGATACTGTTGGGGGTAAATTGTCGCTTGTAGAAAAATCAAAATCAGCAGGGACACCGATAATTTGTGCAATGGGTGCAGGAAACAAATTAGATCCTACAAAGTTTGAAGTTGCTGATATCTCACAAACTTCGGTTTGTCCGTTAGCAAGGGTTATGAGAACAGAACTCAAAAAACGAAATATAACAGATGTGAAAGTTGTTTATTCCAAAGAAATTCCTCAAAAATCTGATTTGATAGATGAAAAAACAGGAAAATCGGTTCCTGGTAGTATTTCTTTTGTGCCGTCTGTTGTTGGTTTAATTATTGCGGGTGAAGTTATTAAAGATTTGATTAAATAAGGTATGGTAGATGAAAAAGTTTATTGCGATATTATGTTTATGTTTTATGGGTTTATCGGTGATGGCATCAAGCTATTGTCCAACTCCTGAAGAATACACAAATTATCTCAGAAGTTATGCTAATAAAGCAAAAAATATGGCTTTAAAAGGTGGAAATCAGGCTCAATTTGAAGCTACTAGAAAATCTTTTGAAAATTACAAACCAAAGACTTCTCACGCTTGTTTGAATTATTTTACTAATATTCAATCACCTGATTGTAGAAGATTAAAAGTTTTATATTCAGCGTACGATTCAATTAAAGAAGATGCTGAACGTCAGCACATAGAAGACCAAATTATTTCTAGAATGGGAATGTTTGAAGAAAAATGCCCCGTTGATACTCAGGCTATGAAGTTTTTTATGCAACGTTCTAAAGAAAAAAGAAATAATCAAGGGTTGGGTAAAATTTAGCAAAATTATTTTTGTTGCGGTTTGATATTATTATGGATATCAAGCATAATCAATCTTATAACAATTTATCTTTCAAAGGGGTGAATGCTCGACCTTTAAAAGGTATATTTATGACATCTGATATTGGCGGAATAGCAAGTGAAATTTCTTCTTTACGTCCAAAAATAGGATTAGATGTTTTTACATTAGGTAAAAATGGTGATATAGTTTCTGAGAACTTTGCCCCAGAGGGCACAATACCTCTTCAGGTAATGTGGGCTCAAGATTTATTTAGTTTTACCGAGAAAAATCTTTTCTTAGAAACTGTGCATAATCCTGCAGTTCCTTTGATTAAAGAAATTGGAGCAAAGTTGGAAGCCTACTTTGGCAAAAAATATTCGCCAAAAGATTATCATTTGCAGGGTGGTAATTTCATTAATGTTGAAGCACAAGGTCAAAAAGAACTTTTGGTTGGAAGTTATGAATTGAAGAATGGTCTTAGTGTAAATGAAATAAAAGATAGATTTCAGGTGGATAGTGTTCATTCGATTCCTCAAGTTGCAGCTCATTTAGACGCTTTTATGTTTGTAGATGACGCAAAACGAGCTTTTGTATGTGATGACGAATTAACATTGAAAGGTATAGCTGAAGGTATTCGAAAAATTGAACAATATGTTAAAAATAATTTCATAAAAATCTCTGAAAGTGAAGCGCGTAGGATGTTTGATTTAAGAGAGAATTTGTTTAAATTATTGGTGGCATTTCATCATATTTCTGAACGTTCACCATATGCAAAGACAAACGAAGCTATTGTGGCTTTAGAAAAAGCTGGTTATAATCCTATTCGTATTCCTGGTAGAATTTATCAGTTTTTGCGTACGAATGGGCAAATTCAACATCAGTACGGAACTAATTTCGCGAACGCAATTCTTCACAAAAATCATATGGGAGATACTGTTGTTATTACAAATGCATCCTCAAATGATATGTGTTTTGGTTTAGATAGAGAGTTTGAGCAAAAAGTTGGTTTTAGTTTCAAAAAAATGTTTGAAGATAGTGTTGCACCTTATATCAAAAAAGAAAATATTCATTATATAGAAGGGCAAGACTACGCAGTTCCAAGTTTGTTGAATAATCTTGGTGGTGTCCATTGTGTAAGTTCTGAAATTATCTAAAAGTTTTTAATAAATCAAAAAGAGTCGGTTTCTAGGAGTTAAACCGACTCTTTTCTTTTGTCGTTCAAATATTACAGAATACGTTGTTCTTGAGTTTTTTGAGTTACTTTCAATTGGAAGTTGATATCGTCTGATGCAATATAACTTCTTAGCAATTGGTCGTATGTTCTGTGCATTGAAACAAATCTTCCACGGATTTTCTTTGGCCATTCGATATCGTCTTTTACCAAGAATTTTTCACCGATAGCAATTTTGTATTGCTTGTGTAATACAACTGGTTCGAATTCGTTAGTTTCTTCGTTTCTGATTTTGATTGCATCTTCAAATGGCTTATCAAGTTTGCCTTCAACAATTTTTGAAATCATTGTTCTGTTAACTTGAATATCTGACCATTGGATGATTGTGTTACGTTTTGGTGCTTTTAAATTACCCTTGATGTTTTCAACAATCAATCCAACAAGTTCATCCCCTCTGATTTTACCAACTTGAATGTTTGATAAGTCTTCAGAAACACCATCGAAGATTTTCATAATATCTAAGTTGTTAGAACCGTCTTTAAGTCCGCCACGAATAATTGAAGATTGGATACCTACAATTACGTTTGGATCACCTGTAATTGTTCTAACACTACGTTTAACCGCACTTGTTAACCAGTTTGCAAGATAGCTGTTTTGGAAACGGATTGATTCGCCGTAATCCAATGTTACAGGTCTTCCCGCAATACTTGTTAAACTTACTAATGGTTCAACGTCTTTTGCAAAGCTTTCTTCTAAGGCTTTTTGTAAAACGTTTGTGGCTAGTTTATCTTTAACAGTGGTTTTACTGAAGAAGGTATTCATATCTGTTGTTTCCAAATCACCATTATCATCAAAGTGTAAGTTCAATGATTTAACAATTTCGTTGTCTTTACCTAATGAATTGATATTGGTTTTACCCTTTAATGAAGTTAAGTTTTTGTGGTCGTGTCCGTTTAGAACAACGTTGATTTGAGGAACTTCATCTCTAATCATTTTTGAAATTGGTGCACCTGTGTGAGAAAGTAGTACAACCGCACCTTTTGGATATTTTTCTTTGAAGGCTTCAACTTCTTTTCTTACTGCGGCAAAAGTTCCTTGCAAATCTGCAGGAGTTAAGTTTGCGTCTTTTTTGTTGCAGTCATCAAAGAACGCCATTTTCTTCAATAGTCCAGGGTTGTAGAACTTCATACTTGGAATGGTTACCCCTAAGAATAGGACTTTATGTTTAAGATTTGGGTCTTTGTCGTCTTGAACTTCATAAACTACTGATTTTACAATGTTATCATTGGTTGCCATCATTTTTTGAATGCCAGGTGAATTTTCTACATCAACGTTGGTGATAAGAGTTTTCATCTTAGCTTTGTTCATAACTTTGTACATAAATTTATCACCAGCATCTAAATCGTGGTTGCCCATTGTGAATACTGTGTCAAAGTTAGATTTTCTACCAGCTTGGTTGTGAACATAACCAATAAATTTGGTTAAGAATTGAAGCTGGATATCGCCGTTTGTCATATTTGGTTTAGTTAAATATCCACGTTTTGACGGGTTGATAAACCAGTCACCTGAAATTGCAAAAATGTTTAATGTACTAGGATCTTCTGCTTTTATGAAGATATCTTTTCTGTTGTTTTCGATTGTTTGTGATAACAGTGGTAAGCTGTGTACGTTACCGTGGTTATCCGATGTTGCGAGGATGTTGACTTGAGCCGCTTCAAAATTAGGCTGCTGTCCTCGGATAGCGTGAACTAACATTTCATACTCCTTATATATCTAATTTTTGGATGCTTTCGTATAATAACGCAAACAAATTTTTTTTTGCTAATTATTCAATAAAAGTTTACAAATGATTTTGGGTAAAATTTTTCTAATGCAAATGTATGATTTTACTATGTTTCTATCCTTTAAGAATTGTAAAAATTACAACAAAAAACTAAAGTTTTTGCAACTAAAAAACGTTTATAACTATATACGCGTATTATTAAGAAAGGCTTTCTATCGTCATGGCTGACGTAGGCAATATCGGTAAATTTGGTAAAAATTCAGGTGTGGACTTAAACACAGTTAAGGGTGGCTTAAAAAAAGAAGCCATGAAAACTGATGAGCAAAAGTCTATTTTTGATGCCGTAGATGCCGACAAAAATGGGGTATTAGACGAAAAAGAGGTAAAAGCATTTAAGGAAAAACTTGATACATCTCAAGATGGTGTGATTTCTAAAAAAGAAGCTAAAAAATTCCTTAAATCGCTGAATTTGAACGAAGTTGATCAAAAAGAATTGCTGAAATTCTTGCTTGATTATTCTTTGAATACTGAGAATGTTCAGGATGTCCGAATAAAAGAAGAAAACGGGCAAAAACTTATTGAAGTTGTTTATAAAGACGGTACAACCGAAGTCGTTCATTCTGACAAATCTTCAGAGGTTACAACTTTGCCAGATGAAAATGGTAATGTAACAACTCAATTCTTGACTGCTGATAAAAAGCTGACAAAAACTTCTACAACTTCTGCTAATGGTGATGTTACTGAAACTGAATACGCAGAAGATGGTGAAACTCCTGTATCTTCTGAAATTACAGGTAAAAATGGAAGCGTTGCGACTATTTCTTATGAAGAGGGTAAACCTGTCAGCAAACAAGTTAAACACGGTTCTACTACTTCAAATTATACATATTCTGAAGATGGAACCGAAGTTTTGAACTCAAAAATTGAAAACGAAGGTGTTCCGACAAAAGAACGCAGAATTGAATATTCTTACGATGAAAACGGTGTTGTAACTGCAAATATTACAGAACAAGGTAAGACTACCGTTCAAACAATTGTTGATAACAAAGTTCAGTCTGAAACAATTACAGAAGAAGGTAAAACAACTGTTCGCACACATAATGAAGACGGAACTTTAACTGAAGAAATTACTACTGCTGACGGTTCAGAAACAACTGTTTATAACAGTGAAAATAAAAAATTATCAAAAACAAAAGTTATCAATGGTGAAGAATATACTATCCAATATGACGGAGAAGGTAACACCGTTGGTATTATTGTTCAAAATGGTGAAAGTCCTACACTTATTGCAAAACGCTTTGGTTGTGATGTTAAAGACTTGCTTGAATTAAATAAATCACAACTAAAAGGTAAGGGTAAATCACGTTATTTCAATGTCGCAGCTGAAATTAAAATCCCTGGAGAAATTGAGCCTGATGCAAAAGTTCTTCAAGGTCGTCAGACAAAAGATGAAGCAGTAGCTGCATACAAAGTTACTGCAGAACAGATTAAAGCTAAAAAAGAAGCGGAAGCAAAGGCTGAAGCAGATAGAATTGCCGCAGAAAACAAAGCAAAACTTGATAAAGAAAATATAGCTTTACAAAAAGAATCTGCAAAACAGATCTACAACGATTTGATGGAAGCTATTGACGGAATCAATGATGATGATGACATCTACAAAGCTCTAAAACAAATTGATGACCCAACTGAAATGGCTGAAGTTGAACGACTTTTACAAGCAAAAGGTTATAAGGCTGATAATTATTATTCTGCAGTTGAAAGATTTATGCAAGATGAATTGAGTGATTCCAAGTCTTATGACAAGTCATTTGATGAGATGGAAGAACTTGTAAAAACTTGGATAAGCAACGGTACATTAGATGGTGATAAAGCTATAAATGCTCAAGCAAGATTAGCTGCACGTTTAATTATTGACGGCTGTGATGGTTTAGGTACTGACGTGGAAGAAGCTAAAGAAGGTGTTCGCCTTATTAAAGCTCCTAAACTTACAGGTGATCCTGCGGTTGATAATGCTAATGCTAAAAAAGTTTATGAACAAGTTGAAAATATTATCAAAAAGCATAAAAGTTTTGGTGCTGGTTTTAAAGGTTTAAAAGACTATTTAGAAGGTGATGTTACAAAGGCTGAAATAAAATATTTAGACGGTATTTTGGCTCAAACTAATGCTATTCAAGGTGAAGAAAAGGCTGAGGCAGTAAAAACCTTAGTAAAAGAAGCTGTTGAAGGTGGCGGTACAAATATTGAAGAGTTAAAACAGGCCTTAATGGCAATTAATTCGCCTGAAGATAGAAAAAATATTGAAGCTCAATTAAAAGAGTATTGTGAAGAAAAGGGTATCAAACCTCAAATTGAAGGTCAAGATTATCTTCAAGCAATTCTTTATGATGAATGCGACACATTCTTTGGCGTTTCAACTGATCACGATGAAATTCGTAAGTTCAACGAAATGATGATTGAGCAAGGTGCTTATACCGAAGAGGAAATCACTAAACTAAGAGCAGAAACCGCAGCATTGCAAATGCTAGACGGTGGTTTTGATAATATTCAACAAGCTGCTACAACAATTAAAGACAAAACAACGTTTGCTAAACTTGATGAGTTATTGAAAACTAAAAACTATTCAGGAGTAGAAGGTTTTGTAAATAAATCATTTACATCTCAAGTGAACAGAGATAAGGTTTTTGCACAGTTTGCCGCTAACAATTTGTTGTCTAGTGAAAAGACTATTCAAGTTGCAACAAGACTTCTTCAGAATTCTGATTATGATACTAGAGCATTAGGTGTAATGTCTATCAGAAATGGTCAGGTAGCATCTGGTGTAGATAAGGCTTTAAAAGAAAAAGGTAAGTCTTTAGAACAAATTTTAACTAAATTCAATGAAGATAAAGCTATATATCAAGTTAAAGCAAAAGTTTGGGATGGACTTGCCGCTTTTGGATTTGGACATTTAGCTGAGCATATTTCTGATGAATATCGTGAAAATACCGATATGTCAGATAATTTGTATTTAGAATCAGATACACCAATAGAACTTTCTCAATCTCAAATTGCAGCTTATGAAATGACTGTCAAAACTTTGGAAGACGGTTTGAATCAGATGAAAGCCGATTACCAATCAGCTCTTGATAGTCAAGGTGTGGTATCAGGTGCAGTTAATGCGTTCTGTTCGCTTTATAACCTTGGTACAACACGTGATGAAATTGAAGCTAGAATTGAGCACGAAGAAGAAACTGTTCGTTTATTAAAAATGGCAGCTCAAGGTAAATTGTCAAAGCTTGAAAATGGTAAGGCTGTTTCTGTAAGTTTTGAGGATGTGTTCAATGAACGTCAATCAAAAGTTGTTTCAGCAAATGGTGTTACAACTGAAAATATTGTAAATCTTGTTAAGCCAAAAGATGTTAAGTTTGATGTGGCTAAAGTTGAAAAAGTTGCAAATAAAGCACAAACAATTGTTGCAATGGATTATGCAAAAGATAATATTGCCGTTTGTTGGTCTGAACTTGATAGAGGTTTAAAAGCTAATAGTAATAAAGAATTATCAGTCGCAATTTGTGATACTTTAGATAAACTTTCTCAGATGTCTGGTAAAGAAATGAATTTATCAGCATTTGGTTATGAAGTTAAAGACGGTATTATTGTTGATAAATCAGGGAAACCTGTTTCAGCTTCTGATTTGAAAGAAATTGCTAATCAATTGAAACAAGGTTTGTCTGATGTTTCATCTTCATTGTTTGGAACAACTATTCCTGCAAATTCTTCTTATGATGATGTTGTAGATTTGTTGGAAGATGGCTATGAAGATAAAATGGACGCATTTAAGCAAGAATACAGAGATGCGTTTGGTCAAGATGCAACCGATGAAATGATTGAAAATTACCTATCTACAATCAATACAGGTAAAATGATTGTAAACGTTGGTGCGGCTATTGGAGCTGTTATTGCTGCTCCGTTCACAGGCGGTGGTAGTTTAGCGGTATTTGCTTTTGGTACTGCTGCGTCAATGGGGTTAAATGCTTTAGAAAAATCAACTGATGCTGACGGTTACACAAGAACTGAGTGGACATCAGATGCTGAACAAGCTTTATGGGATGGTGCATTAGCGGCTATTGGTTTCAAAGTTGGTGTTGGTGCTGACAAATTAGCAACTCAAGGCTTTAAAGAAGGTTCTAAACTTGCAAAACTTGCTAACGATTTAATGGCAAAAAATAAAGCTTTAATCAAAAAATGGGCACCGAATTTAAGTCCTGAAAAAGCAGAACAAGCTGCGGTTTGGATGTCCCGTACAGAAGCTGCCTTTGGTGAAATATCCAGTGATACTGCTCAATCTGTTATCCAATCATACTGTATGGAAGGTGAATTTAATTCAGAATCTTTCTTAACTGGTATGATTATGTCTGTAGCTGGTAATGCTGCAGGTCATACTTTCAGTGCTATTGGTGATTCTAAGGCTATTCACCAAAAATATCAAAAACCTGAAATTACAGTTAAGGAATCTCATCATCAAACACCAACACTAGATAATATCACAGGTGGAGGTAACAAACCTAGTGGAATTAAATTAGGTGAAGAAAAAGCAAAATCTGTTAATGATGAAATTGATGCTATGCTTGCAAATCCAGAAACAAATGAAGTTGATTTGGCAGAGGCATATGGCAAATTAGAGTTAATCCAAAACAGAGATGTAAGACGACAAGCTCAAGCTAAAATTATGGCAGCAGTTGAAAATCTTTCTGATGCTGATAAAGCTACGTTTGGAATTCTAAACACTAACAGATTAAAAGGACAAGTTGATGATATTATGTCATCAGGTCGTCCGTTAGAAACTGCTGATGTTAGGGTTATAAATGATTATATTAAAAATGAAACTGATCCAGTTGCATTATCTCAACTTAAGGAACAGTTAAAGGCTGCAAGATCTTCTAAACAAGGGGTAACCGCTACATATGAAGCTCTTGATGTAGCCATAACAAAACGTGTTGGTCAATTAGATGTAGCACCTGAAGTTATAAACGAACCTACTCCAGCTGTAAAACCAGCAGAAGTTGAACCTGAAGTAAATAATCCTATTGACGAAGATATTCCATCACCGGCAAGTGATGCTAGAATTGATACACCACCTGTTGAAAAACCAAAACTTGATTCAAAAGCTAAAATTTCAGAATTTTATAATAAGCAACTTGATAATATTAAGTCAGTATATTCAAGTGTTAAAAACTCAGAAATCCCTGCGAAATTCAAAAAATTATGGAATTCTTGCGGGGAAAGATTAGATTCGTTGACAGCATTAATTTCAAAGGGCAGTTTTAATAAAGTAAAATCTTTAGCTACAGGCCTAATTTCAGATTTAAATCAGATTATATCGTCTGTTTCAGGTTCAATTAAAAATAAAATTAACAATATTCTTACAGATATTCAAAATTGGACAAAAGATATAATAGATGATGTTGAGGTGTTGCGTACGCCAAAAACAGGTAAAGTCTCAGGTGGTGTAGATGTTGGCACAAGTGTACAAACAAGACCTGTTGATATGAAACTTACTAGAGGTGAACGTGTTGAAATCTCATCGAATGCCAAATTGATATTAGCAAATTCAGTTGAAGTTGATTTAAGTAATCCAGATATTCAAGCTCGTATTAATAATTTACCTGAGGGGGAAAAACTTTTTATTGGTAGAGCTGGAAATATTCGTATTGATGATAATTTTAGAGATGTTTCAAGATTCCATGTTCAATTACAGAAAATAGATGGAAAACTATATGTTGTCGATGATTCCTTAAATGGTACAAGGTTACTGGATAATGTTCCAGTCGATCAATCGAATGTAAATGTTGGAGGTAATGGCAGAAAAGCGTCTTCAGATTATAATAGTAATTCTAAACTTTCTGCTGAAGATTATGAGAAAGTCAACACATTAAGGGATATTTTTCACCCTGAATTTAATGATCCGGCACTTATACGAGCAAAATATCCAAAATTAGCTCATTATAGTGATGCTGAGTTGCTTGATATGTTCAAACTTAATGAAGAACACGCAGCGTTTATCAAAAATCGCAAAGATTTGTTTGATAGAAGAATGCCGGATGGTCAACGTATTTATTCAGAGCGTTCTTATTGGACAGATTCTGCATATGAACTTATAAATGATCATTGTGCGTGGAAAATGCATTTGTTCTCTGATACAACTGCAGATTATCAGCAAATGGCAGATATTGTGATTCCATATTTGTTGGAACATAATATTGCTCATAAAACGTTAAGTACAACTATAAGTCCAGAATTGTTGACTCTAACATCTACAAAACAGTCTGGTAAAGCTTTCACAATCTATCCTCAATCTCAAGCTGAAATGGAAATGATTGCGAGAGATTTAGAAAAATTGATTAGAGAAAATAACTTGGCTCGTACAGATTCCAATATTATTGGTGACAATCAACTTGGTTCAAGCGGTAGAATGTTCTATCGTTATGAATTCCCAACTGGTAAATTGAAAGATAATATTTATAAACCGGGTGAACGTGCTCCTTATGAAGGAAACAGAGGTCCTGGTCAATATTTGGCATCAGATATGTCAGTTGCGGATGATCCTTGGCATAATTTTGACCCTGCAAATCCAAATAGTAAACCTGGTGTGGGTTCATCTGCACCTTCGCCTGTGTCAGCAAGGGGTTCAAACCCAGTTGTGAATGATTTTTCTAATGTTGAAGTTGGTACAATGTTACCAAAAGGTCAAGAAGTTATTGTTGGTGCTGATGCAAACTTCTTACTTGCCAATAGGGTAGAATTTAATTTCTCAGATCCTACAATTCGTGCACAATTGGATGCAATGAAAGACGGTGATGTAATTACAGTAGGACGTTCAGGAGATATCCAAATAGATGATCCTTCAAACAGAGTTTCCAGAAAACATTTAGAAATTAGAAAACAGGGTGATGTCTATGTTGTTACAGATCACTCTAAGGTCGGAACTGAAGTTGCCCCTAAAATTGCTCAAAATCATGAAGGCATTCTGGATTTCTTCAGAGGTCAAAAATCTGGTAATGATGTAAAAGCTGTAATGAAAAAGGTTACAGGACCTGACGGTACACCTAAATATACACAAGCTCAAATAAACGAATTGTTAGAATTGAGTCAAGTTCCTATTTCAGATGAAGTTCTTACTGAATTATTGAAATATCCTGTAGCCCCAGAAGTTGATTTTTATATTAAAAAACAAATTATTCAGCAATTGAAAACCCCTGATGATGTTCAAGTATTATCTTCTTTGATGAATATTGCTAAATCTGATGTTGTTGATGTTGAGCTCAGACTAGCCAATATTGGAGATATTATTGATATTGCAAATTTTGATGGTAAAGTTTCAAATCCTGCTGAAGTATTTGATAAAATTAATACATTGATACGTAATGGAAAAATGGATTTGCCAGAGACAAGAGATGCATTGGTAATTTTATCAAAATTCCTTCAGTCTGATGAACATAAATCATTCTTGATGAAACTTCTTGATTCTTTTGAACAAAATGATTATAGAACACATTTCTGGAGTTATGGAGATAAACTTAATAGTATATCTGCACCTCTCACAATTAAAAATCTGAATTCGCTTATTGAAAAATATCCTGATAAATTTAGACCAAAATATGATGATTCTGGTATTATACCTGAGCAAACTGAAGCTGGTATTATTTCAATTATTCATTCAGTAAGTCCTGCAGATGATGTTGCAGGTTTCCAAGCTGTATTGATGAATGATTTATGTGCTCAAGGTGCATCTATAGATAGAATCGCTGAGGTTCTGTCATCTTTTAGATTGGTTGGAGATATGGATAAGGTTCCAAATCCTCAAGCCGTTGTCGAATTGATGAATAGAGGGGCTTCTGGTCGAATTATTGAGCTTGCGATTTTAAGAGATCTACCTGCAAGTGTTTTGGATAACCCTGCGTTAAAATATTTAGAAGCAAATAATTATAAAATTGATTATGATAACACTAATGATGTGTTAACATTGTTGTCTGCAGATTTGAGTACCCCACAACAAATTCAAGCATTTAATAATTTGTTGGCGGCTAAAGATTTAGGAATACAACCTGTTGAGATAACAACTATTGTTTCATCTATAAAAACAGATGCTGATGTTGCAAAATTACAGGCTATGATTGATAGCGGAAAAATTGATACGTTTAAATTCCTTCAGGATATTAAACCTACAACTATTGATGTCGATGTTCCAACTACTCCAGAAGTTAAGCCTGTAACACCAGAAGCTGCTGTTCAAATTCGGTTGGAAGAAATTAAACGCTTGAATTTAACTTATGGTATTGATATCAACCATTCATCAGCTTTAGTTGAGATGAAAATCAACAATCCAAAACGTTTTGCAAAAATCGAAAATAGTGGTTTGTTGGATTTAATTAGGGATGGTAAAGTTAATATAAAAATTTTACAAAGACTAGAAGATTCTCCAAATATGTTCTTCTCAAATAGAACTTTAGAAGAAATTCGAAGAATAGCTAATGGCGAACCATTAGTTCCATCTATTCCAAAATCTGAAATAGAAGCAATTTCTAAACACGTAACAAACGGTAATGTTTGTGAAATAGATGGAGCCTTGTATGTAAATGACAATGGTAGTCCTGTTAGATTGAAAATTTCAAAAGAAGCGTTTGAAAACTTATTCCCACCATTAGGTAATGTTGCATTTAAACAAGGTAATATTGGTGATTGTTGGTTTGTTTCAACCTTAGAAAACTTGATGGATAAACCAGCTGGCCGTGTTGCTGTATATAATATGTTTGAGCAACAAGGGGATGATATTCTTGTTAGATTCCCTGGTTCACAGGATGCTGTCTTGTTTAATAAAGGTCAATTAGCATATAACGGTCGTGGCCCTGCAATCCAATCTGCCGAAGGCAGTGATTTTTCAGCATTAGCCGGTACTCCTAAAGGTGTTCAAATGATTGAGCAAGCTTATGCTGTACATAGGTTGAAATCGGGAGCAAGAGCTTATGATGCAAATTTAAATATAACAGATATCAGTAAATTGACTGATACTTCAGCTCTATTAAAACGTATGCAGGGCGGTACTGAAAAAGAAGCATTTTGTGATTTATTAGGTACACCTGATGTAGCTAATACTAGAGATAAAACTCATTTTATAAGGCTAATTGAACAGAGTGCAAATGATCCTAATTTTGTTGTCGAGTTTGGTACTGTTGAAAAACCGGGATTCCAAATTGAGTCTGACTTAGATGCAAAATATGACTTGTACTCTACTCACGCATATGCAATTAAAGGTTACAATCCTGAAACCGGTATGGTTTATATTTCTAATCCTTGGTCAACTCATACAATTACCGAAGTTCCAATGTTTGAATTAACAAAACATATGGGCGATATGACGGTTGTTGATTTAAGATCTGTTCAACGTGCAGATGTTTCAACCGCACCAAAAACTGTATCTACAGGAGATCAGCACGAAGGCATTCTTGATATCTTTAAAAAGAAAAATCCAGTTACAACAACTAGTATTGTTGAAAATTTACCACCAGAACTTAGAGATTTAAGAGCAAGACTTCTATCAAGTGAAACTCCAACAACATATGATAAGGCTTATTTTGAATCTTGGGCTCAAGAAAACGGATTAGATATTCGATACACAAGTAATGGTACTGTTGCTGAATTTTATGATCAAGGTAAACGTGTAAGACGTATTACTGAAGATTCAACAAAGCCTGGAATGATTTATGATGATAGAATAAGTTATTATGGTGGTAATGGTGAACTTGTTGGTGGTCGTTTGACTTATTCTTGGGGTAAACCATTAATCTATGATGTTGTTGATGGTAATCCTACTAATATGGTTACACTTGATACTGCAGGAAACTGGGTAAGTAAAGAAACAGGACTCAAAGTTAATTACAATCCTATTACAGGTATGGAAGCTGGCATGCATGGTTCTGTATTCGGACGTATAAAAGACATGTTTGGCGGATCGTCAAAACAAGTTGATTTATCAAAAAATTATGATGTTTCTGTAAGTGATGCAAAAATAGATTATCCAAACGAAGGGTTTGTGAGATCAGGACAACATCAACGAGCATTAAGTTCAATAGCTCCATCTACAGTTAGAAATTTAGATCCAAGTGTAAATCCAAGAAATATCGCACAGCATGTTGAAAATGGTGGAGTTTGTTCTATCAATGGAAAATTATATGCAAACAGTAATGGTAATGCTGTTGAATTAAAAATGTCTCAAGAAACTTTTGAGCGCCTATTCCCAGAAAAAGGTTTTGCGACAATAAAACAACGTAAGGGAACTAATGTTTGTTGGTTGGTTTCATCTCTAAATTCAATGGCTACTACTGTAGATGGAAAAATTAAAATATATTCTATGATAGAAGAACTTTCAGATGGTTCTATAAAAGTACAATTGGCTGGTCCATCTAAAAGCTTTTATATATTCCCAAAAGGAAAAGCATTGGTTGCTCCAGAAATTCAACTTGGTAATGGTGCGGCTCCTGGTGTTGAAATGATTGAACAGGCTGTCTTGGCAAATAAAATTAACTTCCCATCTGGTACTTCTATCGATATGGATAGCTGTACTAATTTAGTTTTTGCAGCAGGGAAGATGCGCACTGTATCTGAAGCTTATGAATTGCTTGGTGTTTCAGTGAAAACGTGTTGTAATTGTCAGAAGTCAAAATCTGTTGATGAAAATATAGTTAAATTACATAATTTCTTAAAAGGTAGAACATGGCAAGATGATGTAGTTACTGGAACCTGGAATTATCATGTCCGTCATATAACAAATTATGACCCAAATACACAAATGCTTACTTTCCACGATCCTTATTTTGATGGTGTTGATATTCAAATGCCTCTTGATAAATTTGCTGCAACTGATCCATTCATATATTCTGGAACTTGCGGTGTTAGTTCTAGATCTCAGGCAAAATCGCACGTAGTTCAACAAGAAACGCCTGTTCAACCATCAAGACCTCAACGTGCAGAATCTGCGAATTCAACAAGGCAATCACAAATTGAAACTACTCATAGTGCAAGAGCTCATGTAGAACAAAGAGCTGCAAATATTGTTTCAAGAAATGAGTGGACAAAAGCTGGTGTTGATGCAAATGGTAAAGAAATATCAGTTAAACAACTTTCTGCAGGTAGCGTCATTGTCGATAGAGGTGGACGTAAGTCTGTTGAACGATTTGCAGAAGGTCAAACTCGTATTGAGTTAGGTAAAGATGCAAATGGGGTTAATTTGATATTAACTAAATCTCCAGATGGTGATATTAGATTATCAAAACTTGACTCTAATGGTCGAGCTAGTAGATTAGATAATAGAGCTAATCCAGAGGTTAAAGTTGAAACTAAAACAACATCAACAACGACATCTACTTCAACTTCAAGAGTTGAAGATAGAACAATTAAACAAAGAGCTGATGTTTCTGTAAGACCTCAAGTTTCCAAAACTCCTCATTTTGAACGAAGATCTACTGATCTTATTGGTTCTTGGAGGGATGTTGCAACAACAGCTGATGGTTTACCTATTAGTGCAAAAATCAAAGGTGATGTTGTAATCATTGAAAAAGAAGGCAAATTTACAGAAATCCCTATAGCCAAAGGTGAAGAAATCTCAGTTCATGAAACAAGTACAGATAGCTACTTAATTATTAAACGTGAGGGTTATAAAACAACTATTACAACAAGTGAAACTCCAAAATTAGATGGTGCAGTACCAGCACGACCAACAAAGGTTGAAACTCCTGCTGCTCAAGCTCAGTCTGGGACAACACCTTCTAAACCTAAATTCTTGCAATCTGGTGTTGAAACTGAAATTGGTACAATAAATGGTAAACCTCTAAAAGCAAAATATGAATCTTTATCTGCAGACAGAGTAGCTACAATTAAAATTAATGGTAAGATTTACAATGTGGGTCCTGGCACAAGTTTGGATGTTGCTGATGGCATTACCATAAAAAATGATAAAATTGGTCGAGTAACATTTACTAATAGTCAAGGTGCAGATGCTCCACAGGTTAAACCTCAAGAACGTTCATCATTTGCAGATAGATTTGCAAGACGTCAAGAAGCTCAACAGCCTCAAGATAGAGGTATAGGTTCATTCAATCCATCACGTCAACCTGTACAACCATCAAGACCTGAGGTGCAAGCTACGACAGAACAACCTAAAACACAAACCCCATCTCAAAATAATGGTATTGGTTCATTTAGTTCATTCAGTGCAACAAGACAAGTTGAAACTCCAGTTACTCCAAAATCTGTTGAAACTCCGACAAAACCTGCAGATACTCCAGTTAGACCTGAATCTAAGTCGCAAAGTAATGGAATTAGTTCATTCGATACGCCACGTCAAGATGTTCAAGCTTCATCTTCAAATACTGGCATTGGTACATTTGGTGATGTAAAACCGGCTATGGATAGACCTGCCCCAACACGCAAGGTTACTGAAGATGAAATTTATGAAGAAATGCGTGAAATTGTTGCAAGACGTAGAGAACTTCAAGATGAAATCGACAGAACTTATGATGTGAAATTTAAGGCTATACAAACACGCCAAGCAACATTAGACGTTGAATTTAATGAATTTAATGTTCAAACAAGAGCAACAATAGAACAGAAACGTGCTCAAATGAATAAATTGTTCCATGAAATTCACGATGAAAAACGATTGCTAGAAGTTTTAGAGCGACAAGATAGACAACTAGAACAGCAGTTCTTAGAATACAAGTCTGCGTTGTATGATTTAGAAAAGAAATTAGAATTATTTGAAGCATCTCATGGTAGAGATGGTGGTTCTATCGGTGAATTATATAATTATGCGTCAGAACAAAGACGTAGAACTATTGGTGCAGAATTCAAAGATAATATGATGGAAAAAGTAATTCCTAAAAATGCACCTGCGTATTTCTATGACCCTGAACTTGCAGAATTATTCCACGCATACAATATTACAACAGGTGATAATAAAGCACGTGTTGTCGCAGAATTACGTGAAAAATTAGCAGAGATCACAAGAAAATATGAGAAAAATACTGCAAATTTGAACACTTGCAGAAGTAATATTGAATCAATGGAAGCACAACGTTCAGCATTGTCAAAAGATATTGTTGATTTAGGCGAAGCTCAAGCTCAACGCCGTGCTGATTATAGAGCAGAAAAAGAAGCTCTTGCAGGTGAAGTTGAATCTACAAAAGCCGCAAAAGAACAAGCAGAAGCTGATGTAAAAAATTCACCTGAAGTTGCTAAAAATAGTGAACGTTACAGAGAATTGCAAAGACAATTACGTGGTGAAATTCCAATGGAAGAAGTGCCTGATGAAGCAGCAATTCTTGCTCAGCAAAAAGAAGCACAAAGAGCTCCAGAAGCTCAAAAATCTAACCCAAATGGCATAGGTTCATTTGGAGGACTCGGTAATACTTCTACTTTTAGTCAAAGATTAAATATGAGTTCACGTTTTGGTACAGTTGCAGATGTCCAACCAAGAAGATTACCAACACCAAAAACACCTGTTCCTTCCGGTTACGAAGTCAAAGGTATGATGAACTATAAGGGTACAGAATGTGTCTATGCTAAAAACTCTGCCGGAGTTACTCTTGTTGAGGTCCGTGGAGAATGGCTAAGAGTAAGGACTTTATAATTAGTCTTGGCAAAAATGAAAAAATAATGTAAAATAGCTAAAAGAGGTAATATAAATGGGTATCGGCAAAATGAACGGCGGAACACAAGATTTTTTTAATAGCTTACAGAAAAAAATTGATTTGGCTGTTAAAGAAAATAGACCAATAGATTCTTATGTAAAAAAACAAATAGAGTTGTTGGAGCAATCCCACGATGAATTTGTGCATCAAGCTCAAGCTCAAGGGTATGATTTGGCAAGCCCTAGTGTTGCAGAAATTGAGTTGCAACAGTATTCAGCAATGAAAGCCTTAGCTAAAAAAATTGGTGCCCCTGTTGATAAGTACGATGAGGTTATGAAACAAATCCAAATTAGAGTTCTTGGCGAAGACGGTTATAATAAATTTATAGCAAATCAAGATAAATAAGTTTAAAAAAGGGCGGAAGTTACAACTTCCGCCCTTAATTTTTTACCATTTTTTAAATATGAAAAATACCGCTAGAATTATAAAACAAAATCCGACTAAATAATTCCATTTAAATTGTTCTTTTAAATAAGTTACCGAAAATACGCTGAATACAATTAAAGTAATTACTTCTTGGATTGTTTTTAATTGTGCTGCGTTGTAAACTTCATAACCCATGCGATTTGCTGGTACTTGGAAACAGTATTCAAATAATGCAATTCCCCAGCTAACCAAGATTACAAGCCATAATGCTGAACTTTTGAATTTCAAATGACCGTACCATGCAAATGTCATAAATACATTTGAAATTAATAACAAAATTATTGGCATAATTGCTCTTATCATTGTTTTTAAAACCTCATATTATCAATACTTTTAACGTTTTTATTATATGACAAATAAAAATGCTTGACACTAAAATTTTTTTTGCATATAATCAATTACACAAGCACACGCCGGTATAGCTCAATTGGCAGAGCAACGGTTTTGTAAACCGTAGGTTGTAGGTTCGAGTCCCATTACCGGCTTTTTTACTGAAAAAATGAGCTCACGCAAGTCTTTCTTCGAAAGTATAGTGGACTTTATAAAAGAAAACTAAAACCCAAAAGGTACTTGCCAATGACTCTCAGTAAATCACTCAAGCCCTTGTGGCTCAGAGGTAGAGCACTCCCTTGGTAAGGGAGAGGTCACGAGTTCAAGTCTCGTCAAGGGCAAGTTTAACTCAAGACAACCTCAAAAAATTGAAAACTAAATATGGGTAGGTGGCCGAGTGGCTAAAGGCGACAGACTGTAAATCTGTTCTCGAGAGAGTACGGTGGTTCGAATCCACCCCTGCCCACCACTAATATAATCCCTCTTAGCCAGAGGGATTTTTTCATGGGGCGGGGTGGTACTCACCACCGTGGTGGTTCTTCCCTCCATTGGCTATTGGTGAGGTTATGCAAATTATAGTAATTAGTGGCGAAAAACGTGACATTTAGTCACCTTTTTCTCAAACGCCACGGAGTCCTTACCCCTGCCCACCACTAATATAATCCCTCTTAGCCAGAGGGATTTTTTCATGGGCGGGGTGGTACTCACCACCGTGGTGGTTCTTCCCTCCATTGGCTGTTGGTGAGGTTATGCAAATTATAGTAATTAGTGGCGAAAAACGTGACATTTAGTCACCTTTTTCTCAAACGCCAACGGAGTCCTTACCCCTGCCCACCACTTTAAAAGATTCCGTAAGGAGTCTTTTTTTGTTGGGTGGATGAGAACCTACCAAGCGGGAGCTTGGTCTGGTTCGAGCGAGGAGTGAGCAGAGGACGAATGTATTTTATTGTCCGTTTTTGGTAGAAGTTTATTTCGTCATTGCGAGGGCGAATGCCCGAAGCAATCCAGCCAGGTTTCGGCGGTTGGAAGCCTGTTGAGAAACAAAATTTAAACTACCTCAAAAGTGACTTTTGTTATTCATTGAAATCAATAAGAAATCAGCCCCCACCCTAACCCTCCCCCTTGGAGAGGGAACTTGAGCTAAGTTCGTAAAAGTCCCATTTAGAAGTTTTGAAAAGGTCAATAAAAAATTATAGGTTGGCATTACTATGCCAACAATAAATGATAAATTAATAAATAAAGTCGGCTTAGTAAAGCCGACCTATTTACTAAGAAAGAAGCTTCAGAAGTTTTATCAGCTACAATTGATGCAATTCAATCTGCTGTTAAAAAAGGCGACAAAGTTACTCTAGTTGGTTTTGGAACTTTTGAATCTAGAAAAAGAGCAGCTAGAATCGGCAGAAACCCATAAACAGGCAAAGAATTAAAAATTGCTGCTTAAACAGTTCCTGCATTCTCAGCAGGCAAAAAATTCAAAGAAGCTGTTAAATAGTCAATTGTAATCTTTGAAATAAAAAACAGGCAAGCCATTTCGGTCTTGCCTGTTTTATTTTATAAATATAATTCCGTTTATGATTGCAAACTCAGATGGTTCTAAATAGTTTATTCCGGCGTTTATAAAATAAGCCTCGTTTGTTTTTATGTATTTTTCATTTTCGTTGATGTTTTTAAGAGTAATATTTATCCCTACCCCAAGCCCTGTCCAAGTTGAGATTTCGTTTTCTTTATCGTATGGATCTAGAGCTTTTATTGAATCGATTTCAACTGCGACAACATTTGCATAATGCCCCCATTTACGAGTAAATGTGCCATCAGAATCTTTTGTATAGATTCCGATATTTATTATCGCCTGACCGTTGTTTTCCAAGTGTTTTTTTAAAAGACTTAAATCAATGTTTGAATCTACTTTGTATTTGCGAACTTTTTTTATTCCGTAATATTCAATATCAACTTTTTTATTCTGAGATTTAAAATATTTTTCTAATCCTCGACAAAGGTTAAAAGTTGTTGTTCCGTTTTTGTCAGTTTTTTGAATAACTGCAAGCTCTTGAATTGAGGTTTTGCACTCAGGACATATTGTTTTTATTAGATTATATGAACTGGTTGGCGCACAAGTAAACTCATCAGGCTGTTTTGCAAATTCTGCAAAACAAGCCAACTGTAAAAAAACAAACGAAAATAAAATCGAAAGAACTTTTTTTATCATAGAAGTATTATAAACCAAAAAGTCGGGTTAAAGTTCATTTAACCTCTTTAATTAATTATATATAATTACATTAAAAAGGACGTTCGATTGAACGTCCTTTTTGTTATGGCTTAAAATTTTATTTTTCTTCTTTTTTTGCATAAATGAAGTGGTATTGTAAGAATGCAATTGCAATTAAAAGAGGTAATAATGATTCGCCACCTTCTTCTAATATTTTCATTGCAAATCTGATAGGTTCTGCTAACATAACTCCAGTAGCTTTTAAAAATTCTGCAGGGAATCTATCAATAACTTGTGTGATTGGTGTCCAAATGAATAATACAAGTGTTGTCCAAGATATTGGTTCAAAGTTTTTGATACCTTTGCATAATGGTTTAATATTTTTGAATAACACATAGAAAAATACTGCCATAATGAATAACATTACAGCCCCAGCAATAACTTTTTCATACATTGGGTTGTTTGGACTTGTGAAAAATCTGATTTTTGTAACTACTGTATCGTGAGTTGTTAACCAGCCTTGAGCACCCATATCACGTAAAATCATAATTAAATAGATAAATACGATTGATGAAAATGTTTTGATTTTTGATGAGTCAGACATAAAATCTTTTGCACAACAAAAGATAATACCGCCACCAAAACCATAAAATAAATAAGTTAAAACTTCTGTTGCTCCAACTTCTTGGATGTCAAATTCTCCAAAAATTGCACGGCAAATATAGCTTATTACTAAGTATAAAGCCATACCAATAGCCAAAAATAATGCACCAAACCATGGTGATTTGAAAATTTTGCTCTCCATAATTTTCAATAACCTCCAAATAAATATATCCTAATTCCAATAAAAATCTATAAACCTATTTTTAGAACAAATATTTTAAATTTTCAAGTGTAATAATATGTGAAATTAAGCAATTTTTACCAATAAAAAGTTTTTATAATTGTATAGGTATTAGTAAATGGTAGCGTTTTTAAGACTGTTTTCAAAACCTGATTTATCAAGTTATTTAACTGCATCAAAAACTGCGATGCGGGAGCTTTTGGCGGAACGATTTAATTCAAAAACTTTAAAAACATTTTATTCAAATGATGAATTCGTATCCACAAAACCAAATATCGTAATTGTTCAATCAAGAGAAACCGGAAAACCTGTTGAGATTTTCTATGAGTTTTTTAAAGACAAAATTGGTCATTTTGTCGATGATTTTACATATAATTTTTACAGAAAAGTCGGAGATATTAATGGTATAGGAACTAAAGATTTTCAAATTAGAGCTCCATTTTTAGGGATAGGTAAGCCGAAGTTTGAAGCAGGTATGATGTATTCTAATACTGATGATTTAATTGGGATTGGAATTCGTCAAGATGAATTGCAAATTCGTGAAGCCATAAAAAGAGGGGTTAAGAAAATCCCAAGACATTCGACACAAAGAGCCGTTTTATATCACGTAAGAATGGGGTATTTACCAAAGCCTAAGCTGATTAGAATAAGGCATCCTCAAAAAATTAAAGTTGAGATGGAAAAATTATTGAAATTATCACCTGAGGTAAATCCAGAATTCTTTACTCCAATTATTGTGGAGAAAAAAGGGTTGTTTGGTACAAGGTATTACTTAGATACAAGTACAACTCAAGCAATTGCAAATATTAGGCAAATCAAGTTGATGTCTAAAGGCGATCCACTGCGTGCAAAAAGAATAAGATTTAAGGCCGATCATATTGAAATGGAGTTGTCTGGTGATGGGCTAGAAACTTGGAAACGTATGCTTAATGGTACTCATGTTTTTAAATAGATGCTAATATTTGAAATATCTTAATTTGGGGTGGTCATAATATAGACAGTTTAAAAATGGCGGAAAAGGATCATCTTGTGTGATTTTTCGCATTTCTAAATTTACCCCCATTTTATCTCCTATATTAGCAATTCTAGTTAAAAATTCTCTAGCTTCTTTGCCTATTGTTTCTTGGGTTTCAGGCCAGCTGACAGAATAAAAATGGCGTAGTCTTGCACCATCAATAAATGGATAAAAATCTTCAATGGTAACTTCTGGTTTTATTCCTGGTAAATGTTCAATATCTACTAAGTTAAATCTTTGTTTTTCTGCATCATAAAGAATATTATTAGGGTTTTTTGTGTCAAAGTCATATCCCATTTTTCTAAGTTCTAAAATGTCGTTATAGTATTTTATAAATGCTTCATCAGGTATGGCTTTTAAAGCTTGCAATTGTGGGAAATAATTACAATGAAGTGGGTCTTCCAAAATTTGCCAATATTTGCCATGTAAAGGATATCCTTTTAATTTCTTCATAATTGTAACGCCTAAATCTTCAGTTCCTGCGATAATATGTCTAACAGGGTCGGCGAATTTAAATGATAATTTTTCAGGTTTAAATCGTTTGCCATATTTTACTCTTGCAACTAGATCGGGATGTCCTTTGATATCATAAACAACAGCACTTCTGCCTTCATTGATATCAGGACCAAGTCGTAAATCTCTTAGGTATATTCTTCCATCAAAAACATCATTAAGGGGTTGTTGGTGGATTGTGATTTCTGGAGGTAAATAGGTTCTTGGTTCAGCAGTTTTTAAAATTCTTCGTTCAAGAATTTTTGTTGTTCTTCTTATAAAATTTCTGCCTAGTTCTAGTATTTTCATATTTATTTCAATATTGGATTTTCAAGTAAGTACTTTTGAATTTTTTGAACAAGTTCTTCTGGCATATAGCTTATTAACATTCCTAAATGCCCAGTGTTACATTGTTCACCTGCTGGAGTTTCTTCTATTATTTTTCTAACAATTTCGTTAGGGTTGTTGTTTTCGTCAGAATATAGGTATCTTTTACCTCTTTTATAATGTGCGGCATGAGAATTGTATGAGGCTTCAGATATAATTACTGGTTTTATTCCAAGTCTATTACAATGTTCAACGGTAATTCTATCTGCTAGTTCTCCAATACCTGCATAACGTTTTTGATTGAAGTTCATTAAGTGTTTAACAATTACTCTATCACCAACTATGCCAAATTGTGGGATATCTGACGTTAATAAAAAGATTTTTTCTTCTTCAGGGATGTTTATATGATCTTCCAGAATTACATATCCAACTTCTTTATCGTTATGTTTGAAATGATATACTGTTTGATCCCAAGATTTTCTATCTTCAATTTCAATTTCTACATCAATTGGTTTTTTTATTATTTTGCCAGTAGCTTCATCAATCACTTTTTCGTAAATCTGCCCAATATTTCTTCCAACTTTTTTAGTATCTGAAATTTGAACAACATCACTTGTTAAAGTTGATAATTTAGGTTGCTCAAATTTCCTCACTTTACAACCTTGTGCAGTTTGTATGAGTTCTTTTAATGCACAATTATATTTTGAACAATCTACTTTGGGGATATGCATATTGTATTCCTTTCGGTTTTAGTAAAACTTCTGAATATTTATATTTGCCAAATTTTATATTTATGTGTAACATAAGTTTATGTACACGATTGAAGATTTACGAAACTATGAACGTTATTTAGAGACTATGGATGCTCAGTTAAAAGAGTTTTTTAATGAGCAGGCTCCTTATGTGTGTTGTAAACAAGGATGTAGCCATTGTTGTAAGTCTGGTGAATATCCGATTTCTCAGCTTGAATTTATGTACTTAAATATAGGTATGACAACGCTTCCGATGATTGAATTAGAAGATATAAATTCTAAAATTAAACAAATGAAAGCTGAAAAATTAAATCACAATTCTGAGGATGGACCATTTTATCACGAATGCCCGTTTTTAAAGGATGACAAATGTAGTTTGTATGATTTTAGAAGTTTGATTTGTCGTGCTCACGGGTTGGCTTATTTTAGTAAAACAGGTAAAGTTCTAGTGCCCGCTTGTGTTGATAAAGGTTTAAACTATTCGCAAGTTTACGATTTTGATACTATGCAAATATCAAAAGAAAAATATGAAAAGTTAGGTGTATCTCAAGAACCATTAGCACATAATGTGGGTTTGTATTTCTTGACATCAAACTCTTTGACTGAAGAATTAGGACTTGATTTTGGCGAAATTAAGCCAATGCTTGATTGGTTTAATTAAGGTTAATTGATTTTGTTTAAGTAATTAACGATTATTTCTGCCATTTCTTGGAATGTTTTTGTTGCTTCTTCTTTGTTTCCTGCGGATTTTAATAGTTTTTCCATTAAGCCATTAGTAATAAAGATGTTTTTCAATTCTTCAAGTTCTTTTGGTTGTATTTCACCTTCGATTAAGAATGTGAAACCTGGAGCTTGTCCAAGATAATTTTCTTCGTGTCTGTAAGATAAAGCTGTGCAATAGTGGTATTTATCGCAATCTTTTAGGTTTGGACGATATGAGTGGGTCATTGTCCAACCACGCTCTACACCAGGAATTTCTAAGCCTATATTTGCTCCGAATTTTGTTCCAGGGAATCTAACTTGTCCATAGTGTTTTTGAGTAATGTCAAAGTTGTAGATTCCAATATTGTCCAAAGAGTAGTTCCCCCTTGTTGGAAGCCCCATAATATCAGAACTTTTTACAAGTGGTGGGTTTGGTAGCATTCTTGCAGAGTATGAACTGTTTGGAACATCACCATATGGTAAAACTTCAAGTGGTCTGTATGCTTTTGGACTAAATTCTTTCACAGCTTTACCATCTAATAAAGCATAACCTCTATCTTTTAAAATTTGTTTGATTTTTGCTGTCCAAACTATATCGTTTTGCTCCACACATCTTCTGTATTCTTTCGCTAATGATGCCGGATGTAATTTTTTGTATCCTTCAATTCGTTGGTTGTCGAATTGTTGTCTAAGTTTTCTTTCTTGTTCTAAATTTTTTTGTGCAATTTCAGCCATTTCTTTTCGTTTTCTAAGAATTTCTGCACGTTTAGCTTCTTCTTTTGCAAGTCTTTTGTTTTCAGCCTCAATAAGAGCCTGTTTTTCAGCTATTTTTCGTGCTTTTGTTTCCTTGAAAGATGTTTTTATTAAATCGATGATATCTTTTAATTTTTTTGTAAAAGTTTCAGGTTCAAGTTTAGCTCCTGCAAACGTAACTATATCCGTTTGATTTTTAAGAATAGTTTTTGATGGTGTTATGTTTTTATTATATTGTGTGTTGGTATAACTTTGTATCTGACTAATTTGCATTGTAATTTCCTTGGTTATTTTTTACATAAAATCCTCTAAAAATAATTTTTGCTAGTAATCAAAAAAAAGAGGCAACCTTTTGGGTTACCTCTTTTCTACTCTTAGTATTTCAATTAAGCGTTAATTTTTTTGATAGCAAGAACCAATCTTGATTTTTTTCTAGCTGCAGTATTTTTGTGTAAAATACCTTTTGAAACAGCTTTGTCGCATAATTGGTAAACTTTAGAGATAGCTGCGTTTAAAGCTTCTTTATCTTCACTAGCTGCTAATTCTAATGCTTTTTTTACAGCAGTTTTGATTGATGATTTGAAAGCTACGTTTCTAACTCTGTTTGCTTCAGCGATTAACACTCTTTTTTTAGCAGATTTAATATTTGCCATAATTGAATTTACCTTTCCTATTGGATTGTGTGCAATTAATGACTTTGCACGTGTACTCATTTGAGGATGTGAGCAAATACATTAAAACCCAAAAATAAATTTTTTGCAAATTTGAGTTGGAATAATTAAGTTTTATTGCGTTAATATTTGCATTAATACATGTTTGTTGTAAGATTATTTCGGTACATTAGCCTGATAGGTTTTGCCCTAGTTTTAAGTAAATAGCTTGAAATGAGGCTATGTTGCCCGTAGTACAATACATTAAATTAAAAGGAGAAAAGCGATGCCAACAGCATCTATGATTGAACTTTTGGAAGCTGGTGTACACTTCGGTCACCAAACTCAAAGATGGAACCCAAAAATGAAACCGTATATTTACGGTGCTAGAAATGGTATTTATGTAATCGATTTAAGAAAAACTACTGATTTACTAGACCAAGCTTATGAATTAGTAAGAGATTACGCAGCTAAAGGTAGAAACGTATTATTCGTTGGTACTAAAAAACAAGCTGCTGACGTTGTAGCTGAAGAAGCTGCACGTTCTGGTGCTTACTACATCAACAGAAGATGGTTAGGTGGTATGTTAACTAACTTTGAAACTATCAGAGGCAGAGTTAACAAACTAAAAGAATTAGAAGAATTCATTAACAACGGTTACGTTGATAAACTTCCTAAAAAAGAAGTTGCTCAATTAAACAGACAACTTGCAAAATTGTCTAAAACTTTAGGCGGTATCAAAGATATGCGTGGTTTACCTGATTTAATCTTCATCGTTGACCAAGCAAAAGAAGAAATCGCTATTAAAGAAGCTAACAAATTAGGTATTCCTGTTATTTGTTTAGCTGATACAAACGCTAATCCAGATGGTATCGATTACATCATCCCAGGTAACGATGATGCTATCAGATCTATCAAATTAATCACTTCTAAATTGGCTGATGCAGTTTTAGAAGGTAAACAATTAAGAGAAAACAAAGCAAATGAAGCTAAGAAAATTGAAAAAATCTCAGCTGCAGATGCTGGTGTTGAAGCGTAATTAATTAGTTTTGTGATAAGAAAAGGTGAATTGTAAAAGATTGGTATAACTTAAAATAGTTCAATACTGGTAATTTATGACTCACCTTTTCATATATCACTAAAGTAGGATAAAGGAGAAGATAATGAATATTACAGCTCAAATGGTAAAAGAACTTCGTGATAAAACTGGTGCTGGTATGATGGATGCTAAAAAAGCATTAGTTGAAGTTGATGGCGATATGGATAAAGCTGCTGAACTTTTACGTCAAAAAGGTATTGCTTCAGCTGAAAAGAAAATGGGCAGAATTGCTGCTGAAGGTAGAGTTGATTCTTTCGTTGACGCTAATGGTGGTGCAATGATCGAAGTTAACTGTGAAACAGACTTCGTTGCTAAAAACGATGAATTCAAAGCATTAGTTGCTGGTTTAGCAGAAAACGTTCAACTTTCAAACCCAGCTGACGTTGAAGCTCTATTAGCTTCTAAATGTGCAAAATGCGATAAAGTTATCGAAGATGCATTAAAAGAAAAAATCGCTTCAATCGGTGAAAAAATCACTGTTAGAAGATTTGTTAGATACGAAGGTGCAGTTGCATCTTACGTTCACAACGGTAAAATCGGTGTATTATTAAACGCTGATAACAAAGATGAAGAATTACTAAACGACATTTGTTTACACATCGCATCTTCAGCTCCTAAATTCGTTTCAAGAAATGAAATTCCTCAATCAGTTATTGAAGAAGAAACAAGAATCGAAATGGGTAAAGAAGATTTACAAAACAAACCAGAAGCAATCAGAGGTAAAATTGTTGAAGGTCGTGTAAATAAATTAATGGCTGAAAGATGCTTGCTTGAACAACCATTTGTTAAAGATCCAAGCGTAACAGTTGGTCAATTAGTAGAAGGTAAATTGACAATTAAATCATTCACAAGATACGAATTAGGTGAAGGTTTAGAAAAACGTCAAGACAACTTCGCTGAAGAAGTAATGAGCCAAATCAACGGCTAATCATAGTTTTATGATAAGTAAAAAGCTCCTGATATTCAGGAGCTTTTTTATTTTGTATAAGTAATTAATATATCCGGTTCAAAAATTTGTGAGCTTTCTAGCTTTAAGTTTGTGCAGTCTGCGATTTTTTCAATTGATGTTCCGTTAAAACAAGAACGTCCTAAATTATCACCTAAGATTTTTGGTGCAATAAAGTGGTATAATTTGTCGATGTAAGGCATAAAAGATGCATTTACCTCTCCGCCAGCTTCAACCAAAACACTCATAATTTTTAATTCATATAAACTATTAATAATATATTTAATATCAAGTTTTTCATTTTTTACAGGGGTAGGGATGAAGAAAATTCTGTCATTCTGAACTTGATTCAGAATCTCAGAATTTCGTGATTCATTATAGAATACATAAATCTCACCTTGTTCATAAATTTTTGAATTAAAATCAGTTTTTAATTCTCTATCTAGGATAATTTTCTTTTTATGTTCCATTGTTGGGTTATCTGCAATAACCGTTGTTGATGAGGTTAGGATTGCGTCGTATTTTTGGCGAATATTCCTAACTTCAGCTCTTGCTTTTTCTGAAGTTATCCATTTTGAATCCCCATTATATGTTGCGATTTTCCCATCAATTGTTGTTGCTGTTTTTAGAGCAACGAAAGTTTTTTTCTCTGTATGGTTTTTGATAAAAACTTCATTTAGTTTTTTGCATTCATCTTCTAGAACAGGGCCAATAACTTCAATCCCTGCATCATTTAGTTTTTGTAAACCTCTGCCTGCGACAATTGGGTTTGGATCTTTCATTCCGTAAACCACTTTTTTTATTCCTTTTTCGATAATAATATCGGTGCAAGGTGGAGTTTTGCCGTGGTGAGAGCAAGGTTCAAGGTTAACGATAAGAGTACAGTCTTTTGCGTCTTCTAATTTTAATAATGCATCACGTTCTGCGTGATTTTCACCATATTTTTTGTGATAACCTGTTGAAATAATCTCACCATTATTATTAATAATTACACAACCAACAAGAGGGTTTGGTGAAGTGTCCCCTTGTGCAAGTTTTGCAAGTTCTATGCATTTATTCATGTGTGTAATATATTGTTTCATATTTGTATTCTATACTAAAACGTGCTAAATTAAAATAGTTGAAGAAGTTAAGGGGGATATATGGTAGATTTAAAATATATTGGACATAGTGCATTTGAAATCAAAAATGGTGATAGTGCTGTTTTAATTGATCCATTGGTTTCTATTAATAAAAAATATAAATGGAAAGATGAACCGATTACAGATATTTTATTAACTCACGCACATGGTGATCATTTAGGTGAAGCCATTGAAATTGCAAAGAAAAAAGATGCTGAGATTACTGCAATTGTAGAGCTTGCGGGATATTGCAGTGAGCAAGGTGCAAAAGCAAAAGGTGTTAATTTAGGTTCTTGGTTGCAATATTCTTGGGGTAGAGCAATATTTTTACCTGCATATCACTCTAGTTCTTTACCTGATGGCAGATATGGCGGATGTGCTGCAAGTATTTTACTAGATGTAGATGGGGTAAGAATTTTCCACGCGGGTGATACTTGTTTAACAGGTGAAATGAAAACTATTAGAGAATTATATGCTCCACAAATTGCACTTCTTCCTATTGGTGGAAGATATACTATGGATGTTGAACACGCTGCAGTTGCAGCAAAATGGTTAGGTGCTAAAACTGTAATTCCAATGCATTATGGTACATTCCAAGAAATCCAAGCCGATTTGGAAAAATTCAATAAACTTATTGCATTGAATAATACAGTTTGCCAGATTTTAAATCCTGCAGAATTGAAGTAGGATAAATAAAAAACAAATGTCATTCGGAGTGAAGCAAAGAATCTCAGGGGTAAATATAAAATCGCTGTCATTCTGAGCGAAGCGAAGAATCTCATAATATATTAGTTAATAAAGAGGCGTTATGAACATATTATTTGTCATAGATAGAATTGAGTTAAAATATTTTGAGTTTAATGATTTAGTAACTAATTTTTGGTTTATTAAAGGGTTTCTTGAAAGAGGTCATGAAGTTGCTATTTCAACTATAGATATGCTAAAACTCAAATCTTCGGTGGCATATTCTTCTCATTATGCTTCTTATTTAAAAGATGGAAATATTTTTTATGATAAAGAAAGTTTTTCCGAATCAAAAATTGAAGATTTTGACTTGGTAATGTTTCGTCCTGATCCCCCTGTTGATTTGGATTATATCAGTGCAACTTATATTTTTGATTTTGTTGACAGAAGTAAAACTTTTATTATGAATGATACAACTTCTATTAGGAATTTTAACGAAAAACTACATGCAGTTTTATTTAATGATTTAATGCCAAAAAATATTGTAACTGCAACAAAATCTGATATTGTTGAATTTTTAAAAGAAAATGAAGAGATTATCTTAAAACCTTTAAGTCAGTGTTTTGGCAGCGGTGTAATGTATTTAAAAAATGGAGATAAAAATACATCTGTAATAATTGATTCAATTACCAATAAAGGTAAACAGTTAACCATGGTTCAGAAATATATTAAAAACGCTGAGTTTGGTGATAAAAGAGTTTTAATTTTAGGTGAAGAAGTTTTGCCATATTGTGTTCAAAAAATTCCAAGCAATAATGATTTCAAATTCTGTGAACATAAAGATGATTGTATTTTAAAAGCTGTTTTGTCGGATTCTGAGAAAGAAAAGTTTACTAAAGTTGCGAAAGAATTGAATGCCAGAGGGATTTATATGGCAGGACTTGATGTTATAGATGAACAAATAATTGAGGTAAATGTAACCAGTCCTTGCTATTTTATCAGAGAAATTGATAATCATTTTGGCTGTCATGTAGAAGAAAAAATAATTAATTTTATAATTAATAAAGTTTCTGAGTTTCAAAAAGTGGGCGTTTAGTTTAAAACTCTTTTGTGGAGTGGATTTCAGTCCGTCAATATTTTTGTAACAAATTGTAAACAAAATGAAAACAAATACTTGAAACTAAATTTTGTTAGAGATAGTATAAGGAATGTGCACAGAGCACAGACATAAAATTTAATTAAAACCAGATACTTAGAGTTTATCTAAAAACGAAAGTTTTATTAAAGATCAGAAAGTTATCTACAATAGCCAAAGGGAAATAAGTGTAGAATAGCAAGGTGAATAATCACCATCCCCGACAGCAGGACAACAATAGGTTGGATGCGTTGGAGACAAATTTATAACTAGAACATTGAAAACAGAATAGCTGAAAACGAGTGTGAGCAATATGAGAATATTGCGAAACAGAAAAACTTGTTAATTTCGAAAATGATTCAAGACAAAAGAACGAAACGCAAACAAAGTTAGCGTTAAAAAACGAAGTCGAGCGGATTATTTAGTTAGCCCTAAATAATCGATGGACATAAACTTTCTGACAATGGAGAGTTTGATCCTGCCTCAGGACGAACGCTGGCGGCGTGCTTCATACATGCAAGTCGAACGAGAAGCTTACTTCGGTGAGTGGAAAGTGGCGGACGGGTGAGTAATATGTAGAGAATCTGCCCTTGAGAGGGGGACAACAGAGGGAAACTTCTGCTAATACCCCATATGAGCGTAGCTGAAATGCTATTCTTGAAAACTCCGGTGCTCAAGGATGAGTCTG
>JAZSDA010000069.1:0-24469 GCA_045530955.1 Candidatus Gastranaerophilaceae bacterium | reverse complement strand
GAATGTTTATATTTTAAGTACCACTTTTTTAAAGAAGAGGAGGATATTAATGCAAATAAGATTATAGAAGTTCTTAATATGCCTGAAAGCAAAATTGAACCAGCAACTAGATTAGACTCTTTTCAAACAGTTTCTTTAATTGAAATATTACAAAAAGATAAATCCGTAGATAGAACCACGTTAGCAAATGTTGAATGGATATATTTAAATTGGCTAAACGATTATGATGGTCATCATCCTATTGCCTTAAATATGGAATTAGCTTCCAATCCTGCAATTTTTTGTGAAATTATTCAGCTAATTTATAAGTCAGAAAATGAAGAGAAAAAAGATGTAATTTTTGATAAAGATAAACAAAAAATTGCCGAGCACGCATGGGGACTTTTAAAAAAATGGAAGACTCCTCCAGGGTTTTTAGAAGACGAGACATACAGCTATGACAAATTTAAAGAATGGTTTGATTATGTCACTTGTGAACTAAAAAAATCTGGGCACATGAAAGTTGCATTGTATAATATTGGTGAAATTTTATATAATGTACCAACAGATTCTGATGGTTTTTGGATAAACAAAGATATTGCAGCATTATTAAATAAAAAAGAAAATGAGGATATGCGACACGGTTTTTATATTAAAACTAGGAATTCTCGTGGCGTTTATTGGGTTGATCCGGAGGCCAAACCGGAAAAAGAATTAGAGGCAAAATATAATAAACTAGCGGCAGATACTGAAGCAAAAGGTTATGCTCGATTGGCAACATTATTAAGAGAATTAGCGGATTCTTATGCAAAAGATGCCGAAAGAATTATTGAAGAGCAAAAACAGCTTAGGAATCTTGATTGATTTCTTTATCACGATTAATAAAGAATGCATTCAACACATCCGCATCATTGCGCAGATGTTTTACTCCCGGCGCAAGATTGTAGCATTCTTCAATCTCAGGTTGATTAGCAACAAAATAGTCAATAACAACTGCAGTGTTATAAATATTCTCCGACCACTTGCTCAACTGCTTAAATTCTTTTGAAGTAATATTCAATCCGACTTTTCCCATATGACCTTCATTTATTAAATGCAAGACATACATTACCTAAAAGCACAGTCATATCAACAAAAAGACACAATATTTTACATGTTAATCCTTAATAATATTTCCTTTTGTTTGATTTTTTGCTTAATTAGGGCATGAATAGTCGTTGTGAAGCATTGGAAGTATATTTTTATGCCACAGATTCCGGGAATGAACCTGTGCGTGAATGGTTGAAAGAACTTCCAAAAGAAGATAAGAAAACTATTGGATATGATATCAAAACAGTTCAATACGGTTATCCTGTTGGAATGCCTTTGACAAGAGTTTTGAAGGGTACAAACTTGGAAGAAATTCGTTGTAAAATATCTAACGGTATTGTAAGAATAATTTTCTGCGTTGAGGATAATACAATAGTTTTGCTTCACGCATTTATAAAGAAAACTCAGAAAACCCCGCAAAAAGAACTGGATGTTGCAATTAAACGCTACAAAGAATTATGCAAAAGATAAAACAATGCGTTTGCCCAAATATTTAGCAACTTTTTCTATTGTGTTCAGGGTGATAGAAGTATTTTCAGGGTCTAAAATACGACAAATAGCAGTTCTTGAAGTCGCAAGTTCTTTTGCAAGGCGATTAACAGAAATATTTTCATCAATCATTTTTTGTTCCAAAGCATAAGCAATAACCCTTTTTATTGCAATAGCTTCTGACTCTTGAAGTATATTTTCTTCTTCAAGAAAACTATCGAAATTAGAACCTATGTGCTTTTTATCTATCATTTTTGTTATCCTTTTTAATTCAAATAAACTTCTATTTATATTGTACCAAAAATGGTACAATATTTCAAGTGGGTAAATTTATTATTAATAAATTCATCTTTTATTTGTGTTAAAATCTTTTTGTAAGTTCGTTATTAAGGATAAGGATATGTTTAAAAGATTAAATATAAAAGGATGGCGTCAATTTGATGAAATCGATATTAATTTTCACAAAAATTTAACCATTTTAACTGGGGCTAATGGTGCAGGTAAAACAACTATTTTAGGTATTCTTTCAAAAAGTATCGGCTGGGAGCCTCAATTTGTCAGTTCATACAATACTGATAATCATGGTGGATATAAATATTTTGCAAGTTTTATACAAGGTATTAAGAGAATATTTATTAAAACGTGTGAGAATACAAATGATATAAATGGCTGTAAATTAGGCGAACTGGAATATTCTAGTGGAAATATTGGAGATCTTATTCTTCCAAATGAAATTAACAATGGGGTTTATAATCTTAATTTGCAAAATGGGGAGAATATAAAAGGTGTTTATATAAATTCACATAGACCTAATTTTCCTTATAAAAAAATTCAATCAATTACAACAACTGTTGAGACAAGAGAACATATTTTTAATAGGTATAATGAATTCAACAAAACTCTTATATATGATACTTATAGGGACCCCAGTAAGTTATCTGCAACTTCATTAATAAAAGAAACATTAGCGTCTCTTGCAATCTTTGGAGATGGGAATCCTTCAGTACCTCCAAATGAGAATATAAAAAAATTATATGAAGGATATATTAACATATTAAAGATTGTTCTCCCGGAAAAATTAGGGTTTGAAAAAATAGAAATTGCTGTTCCCGAAGTTTTATTGTGTACAAAAACAGGTAATTTTCCCATTGATGCTGTATCAGGAGGAATAGCCTCAATTATAGATATTACATGGCAAATTTACATGTTTGGTGATACTTCGGAATCATTTATTGTTTTATTAGATGAACCAGAAAATCATCTACACCCGGAATTACAAAAAAATTTTTTAGGGAATTTAATTAAAGCATTTCCTAATGTGCAATTTGTTATTGCAACACATAATCCCTTTATGATTACTTCACAAAAAGACTCAAATGTATATGTACTTAATTATAACGATAAAAATAAAGTCTATTCTTATCAATTAGATTATATTAATAAAGCAGGAACTTCGAATTCCATACTTAGAGATGTATTAGGAATAGACTCATCAATGCCAAATTGGGCAGAAGAAACTTTAAAAACAATTATTGAAAAGTATAGTAAATGTGATTTTAACGAAGATAATTTAAAAAATATGAGAGATGAATTATCAGAAATAGGATTGGGAGAATATATACCATCTACAATTGCACATATTGTACAAGGAGATGATAAATGATTTCCATAAAAAAACTTCCAAAGCCGCAGGTCTTAGTGGAAAATGAAACTAAATGGACACAAGAATATCTTACGGAAATTGATGTAGGAAATAAACCAAATAAGGAAATTTCTACACGGTATAATCATCCTGAAATAAAACAACAACTAGAAAAAGAAACTTATGGAAAATGTGCATATTGTGAAAGCAAATTAAAACATATTTCTTATGGTGATATAGAACACATTTTGCCTAAAAATAAGGAAGCACGTCCTGACTTATATGTGGATTGGAATAACCTGACATTAGCATGTGAGCAATGTAATCGATCTGGTAAACACTCATATTATGATGAGAATCTTCCTTTGATAAATCCATATAATGATCATGTGGAAAGTCACTATAATGACATTGGTGAATTTATATACCCAGTGTTGAATGACGAAAGAGCTGAAGTTACGTTAATAACACTTAATCTAAATAGACCTGATTTATTGGAGCGTCGGCAAGAACGCATCAGACAAATAGAAGTTCTATTGAAATCCTGGGCAAATCATAAAAATCAAATAATAAAAAAAGAATTAGAACACCAATTATGTTTAGAATGTGAAGCAGATAAAGAGTATAGTTCAACTGTAAAAGCTTTTTTACTTGCTCGAGGTTTTCCTATACAATCTTCATCTCATAGTTAATTTAATCTTATTCTGAGTGTTAAATTACATTTTTAATGTTTGCAGTATGACAAGAACCATATTTTGTGGTTCGGAACGAGCGAGCCAAGTGCGAAGCCTTGAGCCTTATTGATGATCTATCCGCAGGATATAAAGGCTCAAGCGGAGTCACGTCGATGGCGAGCGAAGTGATTAGTCCACTGCAAATTTTTGGGGTCTTTTTTAATATCTGTACTTGATTTGAATTTTAATTTATTTTTTTTAATTATTTTTACTCTATTTTCTTACGTCCGATTTTGACGTAGGGGTATTTTAGTATGTATCTATAAATAAAATATAACTACCTAATTAAATCTCAATGATATCTGCTCTCACAGCAAAAGGCTTGTCTTATGATAAGTCTTTATTTTTTTCTCTTATTAAACGTTAATAAATAGTTCATCATCAAAAATAATTTAGTATAATAATTACTAAAGGGGAGAATCCAATGAAAAATACAATCAAATGTCCAAAATGTCATGAGGTTTTTCAAGTTGATGAAGCTGGATATGCAGCTATCTTAAAACAGGTTAGAGATAAAGAATTTGCTGACGAATTGCAAAGCCGTGAAGCTCAATTTGAAGCTCAAAAAGATAGTGCCGTTCAACTAGTTAAACTTGAAATGGAAAAAGATTTCAACGAACAATTGAACAAAAAAGAATCTGCAATAAAAGAAACTGAAGCTGAAAAAGATAAAATTATTGCTGAACTTAAGAACAAATTGGATTCTTTTGGCAAAGATAAAGAACTTGAAATAAACAAGCTTATCAACGAAAAAAATCTTGAATTGACACAAAAAGACAATTTGATTGCAAAACTTAATGGTGAAAAAGATTTAAGCGAAAAAGAATATTTACTAAAAGAACAAAATCTAAAAGCCCAATACGAAAACGAACTCCGTTTTAAGGAAGAAGAAATTGCCCGCTATAAAGATTTCAAACTAAAACTTTCAACAAAAATGATTGGTGAATCTCTTGAGCAACATTGTGAAAATGAGTTTAATAAACTTAGAGCAACTGGATTTAGAAACACCTATTTTGAAAAAGATAACGACTCAAAAACAGGAAGTAAAGGGGATTATATTCTTCGTGATTTTGACTCTGAGGGTAGAGAATATATTTCGATTATGTTTGAGATGAAAAACGAAGCCGATGCAACCGCAACAAAAAAGAAAAATGAAGATTTTTTGAAAGAATTAGATAAAGATAGACGTGAGAAAAAGTGTGAATATGCGGTTCTTGTTTCTATGTTGGAGTCTGAAAATGAGTTTTATAACAGCGGAATTGTAGATATGTCGCACCGTTATGAAAAGATGTATGTAATCAGACCACAATTTTTCATCCCAATAATTACACTTTTAAGAAACGCTGCACTAAACTCTTTGGAATATCGCAGACAATTAGCTATTGTTCAAGCTCAAAACATTGATGTTTCAAATTTTGAGGATGCTATGAACGATTTTAAAGAAAAATTTGCCAAAAATTATGAACTTGCAAGTAAAAAATTCAAACTAGCAATCGAAGAAATTGATAAAACCATAGACCATCTTCAAAAAACAAAAGAAGCGTTACTATCTTCTGAAAACAACTTACGTCTTGCAAACAATAAAGCTGAAGATTTGTCTATTAAAAAACTAACAAGGAACAATCCTACAATGCAAGCAAAATTCGCAGAGTTAAAAAAATAGATACAATATAAATTAAAAACCTCTGAAATTTATTCAGAGGTTTTTACTAAAATTAGCCTTCTATAATTTCAAATAATTCTCTATCAACAGCTGTATTATTTGCATTAACTTTACCACCAAGTGCATCTACATATGTATTACATGATGGAGCTTGACCTACAATCTTAATTGTGTGGTCTTTTGTTTTTAATGTTACATCATGCAACTTCAACTTGTTATAATTTGGTCCAAATGCAACCGCTGCATCTTCTCTACCTAATTCTTTACAAAGTTTTCTTGCAAAAGAAATGATTGCTCTTGTAACATCTTCAGATGCGTTAAGTTTACCATTGGCTTCGAAACTATCGATTATAAATGTTAACTTGCCATCAACTTCTGCAAAGTAACACATTGAATTACCTAAAGAATTTCCGGCTTTATCAACAATTTCAACACCGTTAATCCAACTATATCTCAAATGTTGAGGTACTGAATATGCGTTCCAGTCAGTAACTTTTGTACAACAGCCAACATGGTTACCAAAGAAGATGTTTCTGCCGATATCATCATTATTCCATAACCTTACGTGAAGTTCTTCTTCCATATCGATAAGGTCTAATGCTTCTTTGATGTTTCTTTTGTGAATTTGGATGTGTGATTTGAAGTTTGCAATTGCTGGAGTTTCTTGTTTCCAATAATCACTGTCTTTCATCGCTTCTTCAATAGCTTTAATTGCTCTTGCTAATGCCTTTTTAGAGAACTTTTCTTCTTTTAGTTTTTCAAGTGATTCTGCCAATTTTTCAACTTCTTTTGGGTCTAAATCTTTCACAGATTCAGACACAAATTCTTCCAATAAGTTGTTTCTAGCTTGTTCTACTGCTGCTTTTGCATCAACTTTTACAACAAAGCTTTCATAGAATTCATCATTGAATTTTACCCATTTGTCATAATCTAAACCAAATTTAGCAAACAATTCTCTGGTTTTTTGGTTTTCAGGTAATGTTTCCATAATTTCTGTTAAAGTTTTTCCAGGATATTTTTGAAGTAACTTCAACAATTCTTTGAATTCAGTCTTGAAGCTTTCTTGTGTTGTTGATAAAAGTTTTGAGAAATACTTACTATCAAAATCAATTTTGTACAACTCATCAGAAGTTACTTCAAATTTCAATGACTTGAATAATAATTCATTCAATTTACGTGAAATTTCATAGTTATTATTTGGCAAATTGATATGAGCTTCGATTTGTGGAATCAAAGTTTTCATTGTTGGTTCATTAATCCTTGGTGTTGTATATTCTTCAGGATTAGCAAGCATTTTTTGTTTTTGTCTTTCAATTTGAGCCAAATATTCTTGTTTTTTATCAGCTGGAATATTATCATTATCCATTACTTTTTGAGCTTTGATATCAAGAATTTTTATTTGCTCTTCAATAGATTTTGGAGCTGTAAATTTCTCATTAACACGAACTCTATTGAACAACGCTCTAATACGTTCTTTTTTGTTTTCAGGAACTTTGAATTCTCTGATAAAATCTTCAATTTGTTGTTCATAAGGTTTTTGTGTTGAGAAAATTTGATTTAATTTGATAATTTGATTTTTAGTAATATCTTGAGGTTTGATAGCTCTAATTACTCCTTCAAGTTCATCAACTTTAACCAAATCAACAAGACTTGATACAGTTTCTAAATATTTCAATTTTTGTTCAGGATGAGGTAATTTGCCCAATTGTTCAGATAACATTTTGAAAGTATCAGGAGAACCTGTACGCAAACTTTCTAGTTTACTACAAACTTCTAACAAATCTTTTAAACCTTTGTATCTGCGTTCAATAGCGTGGTTAAAAACATCTTGACCAACTGTATCTACAACATTTAGTATTGTTCTTATGTTTGAATTAATCAATTCACATACGTTTGTGTCAGTTACTTTCATATCTGCGTGTTGAAGTTTTGCAAGATTTTCTCTTAAGAATTTGCAAGTTTCAGTAACGACATCAAGTTCTTTTGCCGATAAACCAAGATAATTTGTTATGTAAGAATCATTTACATAATTACTATCCCATAAAACATCTATTCTTGGATACACTTTAGTTACAAACTCATTGTATTCAGATGGACTCAATCGTGCTATACGTTGTAAAACAAAAGGAGCTAAATTTTTATTTTTATGCGTTAAATATACTATACCACCTTTAATTTTTTGAATTTCTTCAGGAGTGACATATTGTGCAAAAATATTTAAGTCATTACTTTCATAACCTCTGCTGATGAGAAATTCCATATCTTGAGTAAATTCACCAACCGGTCTATTTACAATTTTTTCTAACACACATTTTATTGAACCTGGACTACTAAACATAACTCCTTTGTCATATTTTAATAATAAAGGTCTAATTTCAGTCATATATCTTTTATAAAAATCTTCATTAGTTACAATTTTTGCAATTGAAGATATATCACTTTGACTATAGATATCTGTTGAGAGGCTTAATTGTTTTTCTCCAAGAGCTTTATCATACATCATATCTATAAAGCGTTTAGTTCCTTTTTCATCTAACCACATAAGTTGTTTTAGCAATTCTTCTTGATTTATCTTAGATGCATCTCTAAGAGGATTTTCTAACAAATCTTCAAAACAAGCAATTTTATCTAATTTTGCTCTGATTTCACTAAAATCGCCATCATGAATAGCTCTTTTAACAGTGTATCTTATTTGTTCAAAAATAGTGTTTTTACTGATATTTTCAGGCAAATTCTCTAAAATTTCAACAACGATTTTTACAAAATCTTCGTTATATATAGCCGAACCGTATTTTGCCTGAGCTTCCCAAATTATGTTATGAATTAAATACTCATCAAAACCTTTGTCAGCCAAATATTCTTGTAATTTAAGAATTTGAGGATTGAAACTTTCACTTAATTTTTGCAAATAAGCATCACCCCATTTTTTACCATTATGGGTTGTATTGATACGTAATTGTTTAATTTTTTCGATAACTGCTTGTTTATCTTTAGCTTTTAGATACGTATTGAATTCTGATACCATTACATCTTTTTCAAAACAATAACCTGATATTTTTTCCATTTCTGATAAATATTGGGTTAAAGCTTTTATATCTTCCGGAGTTTGACACTTTTGCATTAATTCAGAAACTAATGTATATGGACCTGTTGTACAGAATGAAGAATAATGTTCAACAAATTTAGGGTCTTTTCTCATTAATTCATATGCAATATTATATTTTTCTATTGAAACTTCACCAAATTCATCTAATAAATTTTTAACAATATCTGTTTCAATTTTTTCATCTAAATTAAATGCTTTACCTAAATTCAATGTTTTAATTTTTGAAACAAGATTTTGATCAACCAATTTCACAATCTCATCGGCTGATTCTATTCCATCAACAAAAACATATTTCATAAGTCTTTCCGTTGGAATATCTCCTAATTTCATTAAACTTTCAAAACTATTCACTGGAAGTGTTGCCCAAGTACTATTTGGATCTGGTTTTCTTATAGATTGTAATTTTGACAAAATTAACAATCTATCTTCATCTGCAACACCATATTTTGAACAAAGTTTTTTAAGCAATTTTTGAGCATCATAACTATAATCACCCAAAAGTTCAAGAATATAAGGTCTTAATCTTGGGCATTTTTCAAGATTATTTATAATAGCTTCACGAAGATCATTTTGTTCTTTAGCCCAACCTGAAAGACTACTAGAATCCTCAACTTTTTCAGCCAAAAATCTTTCTAACACATTATCTTTATTTGCGGTTTTTGTTTTTATTTCTTCAAGATATTGTGCTTTTCCTGCTTCAATACGACTTCTTATTGATCTATATTTATCTATTGAACTAAACGCAGAACCATCATCAACAAGTCTTTCTTTAACTTGTACCATTTGATGTCTAACTGCACTAATATTATCTTCCAAGTTAATAAATTCTTTTTCAAAGGTTGCAAAATGCTTATTATTTAACCTACATTCAGAGGTTACATTATTAGAACTCATAAATTTATTAAGACTTATTTTTTCAAAAGCGGAAGTAACATCAACAAATTCTTGTGGAGTAACATAATAAACACCTTTTTGAGCAGGTTGAGATGTTACATCATCAACAATTTTTACCATTACAGCCTTATCGCCTCTTGAAATGGCAAATACACCATCTTCTAAGATACGAACCTCATCTGTAAAAATGTTCATACCTTCATTATGGATAATTCTTTCTAAGAAGTTACCATCTGTTTTTGGTTCAATACATACTTTTCTTAGATAACCAACACTATCAGCAACTTCTGTTTCAAATTTAATTACTTCAGGTGTGTTAAAACCTGCTTGGCGATACAATTCATCAGCAGCGTTACGTGTAACATATTCAACATCACTTGATTCAATCACTTGATATCTTGAACCATAAAAATCAACATATGTTTTACCTTCAAGTTTATAAGGTTTTAAAGTTGAATGATAATAACCATCAAGCTTAAAATATCTTGGCTTTTCATAAACTAAACCTTGAGCTGTTGGTCTTGTCATATAACTTGCTTCAAAATTTCCAACATTTCTTACTGAACGTTTAGCTTTTGCAACACCTTCTGCTACTTCTGATTTAACAGGTTCAGATTTTGGTTGAGAAACTTCTGGAGTTTCTGTTTTAACAGCCTCAGCTTCAGGTGTTTCAACTTTACCAACTTCTGCTTTTGGTTGTTCTTTTGCTTCTAATTTTTTCAAAGCTGAATCAACATCAAGTTCCATATGGTAATCGTGATATCTGCGACCTGCTTCTGTACCTGTTTCTTCACCAGTGATTTCAAAACCAAATTTTTTGTATAATTTAACCAATATTTGATCTTCAGCATCAACATCTAATGCAACTTTTGTAAGATTTTGTTCTTTTGCAAGTTTTGCAATTTCTTTTTGCATTTCCATAATTGCAGCAAAAGATGTTTTTGTTTTTTGTAATTCAGGACGAACAGCAATACTGTGAATGTATAATTCAGAATTTTCAGCAGGCTCTAATTGATAATAACCGACAACTTTACCACTTTCATCTTTAATTGCATATGTTGAAACTTTTTGTTCTTCTAAATTAGCTTTGTAACGTGCAAAATCCTCATCGATTTCATATTTACCTTTAAATGAAGCCAAATCAATTTCTTGAACTTGTCTTAAATCCGCATCATCTGTAACTAAAGATGTTTTCAAACTTTTAATACCTGAAACAACTTCCTGAACAACTTCACCAGCACCTTTTGTTGCTGCTGAAACTTCTTCAGAAACGTCTGTTCTGTTTGCTACTTCTTGAACTGTTCTTTCAACATCCTCAACAGATACTTTACCACGTCTTATTGCAAAATAACCCGCAGTAATAATACCTGCAGCTGCAGTTAAGCCAGCTAATATTTTTTTAACTTTCTTTTTCTTATTTGATCCTTGAGATGACACAAACTCATCAGAATCTGTTGTCATATATGCTCTTTGTTGTGTAGGTTTTTGTTGTGAATTACCTTGATTAACTACATACTCAATCCCTTGAGTTAAATCAATTTCTTTCATAAATATCCCCTAATAATATCCCTTATAGGTATATAAACGGATTTTTTAGGGCAAAATTGCATGAAAATTTGCACATGTTAAATTTTGTTAAATATTAAAAAACCCTCTGAAATATCAGAGGGTTTTATTATTTTTAAACTCTTCCATACATATCTTCGTAACGAATAATATCGTCTTCTGATAAAATATCACCTTTTTGAATTTCGATTATTTCTAAATCACCTTCATAAGGGTTTTGAAGTGAGTGAATTGCTTTTACACCAATATCAATACTATGACCAGGTGAAAGAATATGATCTTTTCCCTCTAGTACGACTTTTGCCATACCTGATAAAACTACCCAGTGTTCACTTCTGTGATTATGTGATTGAACAGATAATTTTTGACCTTGATTTACGTGAATAAGTTTTGTTTGGAAACCTTTTCCCTCTGCAATAACTGTATAAAATCCCCAAGGTCTATAAACAGTCTTATGAACCATTTGAGTTCCATCGTGTTGTTCTTTTAATGTTTCATAAACTTGTTTTACTTCTTGTGTTTTATCTTTTTTACAAGCTAAAATTGCATCTTCTGTTTCAACAATAACCGTATCTTCTAACCCAATTGTTGCAACAAGTTTTGATGAAGAATATACAAATGAATTTTTTGAACCTTTATCTAAAACATGACCAACAAAAACATTTCCGTCATTATCTTTTTGACTAACTTCATAAATAGATTTCCAAGAACCTAAATCTTTCCAATCAGATTGCAATTCAACCATTGCAATATTTTGACTCTTTTCCATTAAAGCATAATCGATTGAAATACAAGGCATTTTCTCAAACTCAGTAAATGGAGCTGTTTTGTCTGCACAACTAATATTTCTAATAATTGAAGAAATTTCAGGACAATATTGTTCCAATTCTTGAATAATAGTTGAAACTTTGAACATAAAAATCCCGCTATTCCAGAAATAATTACCTTTTTCGATAAATTCTTGAGCGGTTTCTTTATTTGGTTTTTCTGTAAATGAAATCACCTTACCGTCTTCACAACAAACATAACCAAAACCTGTTTCAGGATAATCAGGTTTCACACCAAAAGTTACAATTTTACCATCTTGAGCATATTGTTTTGCAATTTCAACAGTTTGAACAAATTTTTCATCATTTTCAATCAACAAATCTGATGGAACAACCAAAATAATTTCATCTTCCTCAGTATTTTCGATAATATATTTTACACTTAGAGCAATCGCTGGAGCTGTGTTCTTTGAAATTGGTTCAGATAAAATAATTGAATTTTCACTCATTTCACCCAATTGCATTTTTACATTTGCGTGGTGTTTTGAATTTGTAACACTAATAATATTTTCAGCAGGAATAAATTTATTCAATCTTTCAAAAGTTGATTGTAATAAACTTTTTTCAGCACATAAATTCAATAACTGTTTTGGATATAACTCTCTTGATAATGGCCATAATCTACTTCCAGATCCACCCGCTAAAATTACTCCAAACATTTGCTCTCCTTAAAATTTCATATCCGTTGATTTGATTATACTATAAAAAGCTATCTGTGAACAGATAGCCTTTTATTTGTAAATTATTTTTTCTTTGGTTGGAATTTGCTTCGTTTCAAAAGTAATAACAATGGAATCAACGCAAAGCATAACAAACCAAATATTCTAAACGCATCCATAAACGCCCATAATGTTGATTGTTTAATCAATGTGCCATATTGTAAATATTCAGCCATATGACGAGCAACTTCTGTTGGATAATATTGAGATAATGCCGCAGTATAAGTACTAACTCTTTGAACAAAAACCTCATTCAAATTGCTCAAATTACCGACCATCATATATTGGTGAACTTGAGCAAATCTTGTAAGCATTGTTGCAACTAATGATGTTCCAATTGCACCACCGATATTTTTCAATAAGTTTTGAATACCAGAAGCATTTGTCATTTGTTGGTTTGTCAAAGTTTCTAATGACAAGTTAATAATTGGAACCATACACAAGCCCATACCAACACCCATTATATAGTTTGGAATCATAATATTTATACTTGCAATCTGTAAGTTTAAGAACCCAAAGAATAAACCTGCACAACCTAATAAAGTTAAACCAACTGCAACAAGTTTTCTTTTATCAACTTTGTCAGCAATCAATGCACAGATTACCATTGCCGTAAAACTTCCCAAACCTCGAGGCATCATAGAATATCCACTCAAGAACGCAGTATAACCCATCATACTTTGCAAAAATTGAGGCAAAATTGCTAATGATGCATACAAAACAGATTGCATTACAACCTGAATTAATGTACCAATTACAAAGTTTCTATCTTTAAATACACTCAAATCTAACAAGGTATCTTTTCGCATAATTTGAGATATAAAAAACGCAACCGCTGACGCACAAGATATGCCAAAAACCCAACAAATCCAAGTTGCATTAAACCAGTCTGCATTATTACCTTTATCAAAGAATATTTGTAAAAAGAATAACCAAATAATCAAGAATAAAAATCCTAAACCATCGATTTTTACCCCTTTTTGACGCCAAGAATATGGAGGGTTAAACATTGTTTTATGACACAAAATTGCTGCCATACAACCAAACGGAACATTTATAAAGAAAATCCAAGGCCAAGACCAGTTATCAGTAATCCAACCACCCAAAACTGGACCAATAATTGGAGCTAAGATAATTCCCATTCCAAAAATTGCCATCCCTTTTCCTCTTTGTTCTTTTGGAAAACTTTCCATAATAACAGCCTGAGAAATTGGGACAATACCGCCACCACCTGCACCTTGTAAAACCCTATAAATAACCATTTCTGTAAGGTTTCTTGCCAAACCGCAAAGCAATGATGCAATTGTAAAAACTAAAATACTTATTACAAAGAAATTTTTTCTTCCTAATAATTTACTAAAAAAGTCAACTGACGGAATTACAATACCACTGGCAATCAAATAACTTGTCAAAATCCACATACTCTCATCTCTGGTAGCTGAAAAAGAACCTGCCATATGAGGTAACGCTACGTTTGCAATCGTACCGTCCATTACATAGATAAATACTGCCAACAATATCGGTCCAACTGCCGACCATGGATTTTTCGGAAGGTATTTACTATCTTCATCTTCAACAATTACTTGTTCGTTTGCCATAAATTATTCCTTTATAGTTTCCTCTTGTTTAACTTTGTTTTCACCTTTTAAAATAAACATAAATGGTATCAAAACCATACACGCTAATGCAAATACTTTAAATGTTGTCATATAAGCACATAGTGTTGATTGTTGTAATAACTGATTATAAATCATTTTTGATGCCATATAATTAGCATGAGTCCATTCACCTGCTTGGTGTAACAATGCACCTGTATAAGCATTAAGTCTTTCAATATAATTTGGATTTAATTCTGTTAATGTTTTTACTAAACCGTGTTGGTGAACTTGTGAAAATCTTGAAATCATTGTTGCAACTAATGATGTACCAATCGCACCACCTATTGTTTGGAGTAAATTTTGTAAACCTGAAGCATTTGTCATTTGGTCATTTCTTAATGTAATACAAGATAAAGTTTTAACTGGCATCATTGTTAAAACCATACCTGCACCAAATACAAAGTTTGGAATAACAATATTCATTGTATTGATTTGAAGGTTAAGCACACTCAACATCCAACCACCTAAAGCCAATAACGCCAAACCCATTAATCCATAAGTTCTATATGATAATTTTCCACCAACAACAGCAAAAAATATCAAACCTGCAAAAGCTCCCAAACCTCTTGGCATAATAGCTAAACCGCTTGTCAAAGCATCATATCCAAGCATATTCTGAAGCATTTGAGGTAATATTGCCAAAGATGCCAACATTACGGCGTTTATCAAAATAATCATCCCTGTTCCACAAAGATAGTTACCATCTTTTAGAACATCTAATTTTACAATAGGTTTTTCACTTTTAACTTGTCTATAAAAGAATAAAGCTCCAGCAATTAATGAAATTGCTGTTAACCAACAAATCCATTCTGCATTGAACCAATCTGCTTCATTACCTTTATCAAAAACTATTTGTAATGGAATTAACCATACACAAAGCCATAAAAAGCTAAATTTATCTAATTGAACATTCTTTTGACGTCTTGCATAAGGTGGATCTTCCATATATTTTTTAGCTAAAACTATACACAAAAACCCAACAGGAATATTTATAAAGAAAATATACGGCCAAGACCAATTTTCAGTAATCCAACCACCTAAAACAGGACCTAAAATTGGTGCAACAACTACAACAAGACCAAATACAGCCATTGCTTTGTTTCTTGCTTCACCTTTAAAGGTTTCCATACAAACAGCTTGTGCCATCGGCATCAAACACCCACCACCAAAACCTTGCAAAGCTCTTGCTATTACAATCATTCCGATAGAGTTTGCAACCCCGCATAAAAAAGATGCAATAGTAAAAATAAATACACCCAACATAAAGAAATTTTTTCTTCCTAAAAACTTACAGAAAAAATCTATCATCGGGATAACAATACTACTTGCCATCAGATAACTTGTTAAAACCCAAATTGATTCTTGATGACTTACAGAATAAGAACCAGCAATATGAGGCAACGCAACGTTTGCAACAGTTTCATCTAACGCATACATAAATGTTGCAGCAATAACAGGTATTAAAAGTAACCAAGGGTTTCCCGATGGTTGCCAATCCTCATTTGTTGTTACTTGTTCATTTGACATAAATTATCCTAAAACAATTAAAGGGTGATAAATTCACCCTTTATTTATTTGTCTAATTACTTAACTTTTACTTTTGGTACAACTGACATACCTGGTACAATGTTATATTTATCAGTGTCAATTTCTTCTGTAAATACGATTTTTACAGGGATTCTTTGAACGATTTTAACGAATGAACCAACTGCATTTTCTGGTGGGAATAAACTTGATTTTGCACCAGATGCTCTTTGAATACTATCAATTTTACCTTTGAAAACTTTGTTTGGATAAGTATCAATTTTGATATCAACAGGTTGACCTGGTTTCATATCTTTTAATTGGTTTTCTTTAAAGTTAGCAACAACCCAAACTTCTTCAGGAACTAATGTAAATAATGGTGAGCCAGCAGTTACAAACATACCTTTTTCAACTCTACGAGAAGAAACTGTACCTGATTGAGGTGCATAAATTTTTGTATAAGATAAATCTAATTCAGCTTTATCTCTTGCTGCTTTTGCAGTTCTTAAGTTTGCATCAGCAACAGTTTTTCCATTTTCATCTGTTAATAATGCTTGTTTTGCTTGAGTTAAACTTGCAACAGCACTATCATATTTTACTTGAGCAGCATCGAATGTTTGTTTTGAAACTGCACCTTGTTCATAAAGGTTTCTATATCTTTCCAAATCTTTTTTCGCTAAATCAATATTAGATTCTGCCGCAACAAAATTAGCTTTAGCATTTGATTGGTCGAATTTAATTCTTTCATAATTTGCATCAGCTTGTTCAAATCTGATTACATAATCTGCATCATCAATAACTGCAACCAAATCACCTTCTTTTACAAATTGGTTATCTTGAATTAAAACATCTTCAATCTGACCAGATACACGTGGAGAAACACTTACTGTTGTTGTTTCTACATAAGCATCATCTGTTGATTGAAAATGCATTTCATGAGCAATATAAAAACCAGCTAAAATAACTGCTAATATTGCCACACAAGCAAAAATTTTTCTTTTTTTACCTTTTGTTTTTTCATCTTTTACTTCTTCGGTTGCAACATTTTGTTGTTCTTGAATTTGTTCTTCCATGTTAATAACCTCTATATTTTCATTTCTACTTCTTTTTTCAAACCTTCTCTTAATTTTATCATAATGTTCTTAAGAGTTTCTTTTTCTTCATCTGTAAGAATTTTAGGGATACTGCTCAAATGTTCTTTTAAAACATCCGAAGCTTTTTTGAATATTTTTTTACCCTCATTTGTGATTATCATTTTTCTTACAAGGCGTTTATTTTTTGTATCAACAAATCTTTCAATATAACCTTTTTGCTCTAAAGTGTTCAAAATTCTCCCAGTATTTGCCCTGTCTTTTAATATTAATTTAGCCAACTCTCTTTGACAAATTCCATCATGCAACATTATAACATCCATAGCTGAATATTCATCAACAGTAATTGGGAAATTTAATTTTGTAAAAACTTGCACCCCTAAAGACCTACAATATTTTGCTGTAAGTTCCATTTGATAAAATATTGAATCTGTAAAGTGTTCTGTTTTATACATCTTTAGATTGAGATTTTTCTTTATGTTGAAAATTTTATGTGTTGCATTTACAACAATATTATGCTATCATACTGTTATAAAAATTGCAAGTAAATAATTTTAAGAGGAAATAAAACATTGAAAAAGGGTATTGTAACACTATTATTAGCTAGTTTTGTGATGACACAAATCACACCTGTTGCTTGTTTTGCAGTGGGTGATAAAAATGAAGCTAAAAAAGTTTCTATCTCAAAATCACACAAACAAAGAGCTAAAAATGATAGTTTTAAATATGAATATATTAACTACAAATGGTGGGATAATTTTAACGATCCAATATTAACTGGTTATATTGATAAAGCTATTCAAAACAACTTTGATTTAAAAATGGCAACAAATGTTGTTGATGAATATTACCAAGCTATAAAAATTAATTTCGCAAATCAATTACCATCAGCATCTATTGGTTTTAACACTGCTTATGCAAAATTACCTAATGCTAATGGTGATTTTAATTTTGTAACTCCTGCTTTTGCAAGTTATGAATTAGATTTGTTCTTAAAAAACAGAGATAAAACTTCTATGTCTAAAAAAGATTATGAAGCATCTTTGCAAGATGAAAGAGCTGCATATATCGGTATAGCTTCAGCAGTTGGTACAACTTATTTAAACATCGTAAAACTTGATAAAATGATTGAACTTCAAGAAGAAATTGTTCAAGATAGAAAAGTTATTTATGAACTTATGCTTGCAAGAAATAAAGAAGGTTTAACTTCAACATCTGATACTGTTAAAGCTAACAAATCTTATATTGCAGGTAATACAGAATTAACAGAATACAAAAAGAACAGAAGTAAATTATTACATCAATTAGCTGTTCTTGTTGGTGAAAACCCAAATAATATTGATAAATTAACAAGAACATCTTATGATGAATTGAATTTTACAGGATTTATTCCAACAGAAATTTCAACAGAGGTTATTTCTGCAAGACCTGATTATATCAAAGCTGAAAAACTTGTAGAAAAAGCTGGTTTAGATGTTAGAGTTGCTAAAAAAGAATTCTTACCTACATTTAATATCAATGGTATTGCTTTGTTAATGGCAAATGATATTGGTAGTGCTTGGTCAACAGGAAACGCTTTGGCAGCTTTAGCAGGTGGTTTAAATTTACCTCTTTTCACTGGCGGAAAAAGACTTGCTAATTTAAGATTAAAAAAATCATCATATGAAAGAATTTTGAACAATTACTATAAAACTAATTTAACATCTATCCAAGAAGTTAATGATGCTTTAGTAACAATCAAACTTGATGAAGAAAAATATCAAGATATTAAAAAACAAGCTGATTTAGAAAGAGAAGATTTCGGTTATAGTAACGACAAATTCGATGCTGGTATCATTTCTAAATTAGACTTAACTCAAGTTAGAGAAAATGTTTTATACACAGATAAAACACTTGTAAATAATAAAGTAAATTGCCTTGTTAATTACATTGGTTTATACAAAGCAACAGGCAGTAAACTTTAATAAATAAATTATTAACTCAAAATCTTAATCATATTTTTACTTACTAAAAACCGGTGTTAATTCCCAACACCGGCTTCTTTTTTTTATGCAATAACTTTTATCCAACCTTCTGGAGCTTCAATTTTTCCTGATTGAATACCAGTTAATGTATCATATAATTTTTTAGAAATTGGACCCATTTCTTCCATTCCTGATGGGAAACAAATTTCTTTACCGTGATCAACAATTTTTCCAACAGGTGAAATAACTGCAGCAGTTCCACACAAACCACATTCACTAAATTCAGAAAGTTCAGATAAATAAACTTCTCTTTCTTCAACTTCTAAACCAAGATATTCTTTTGCAACATACATCAAAGAACGTCTTGTAATTGACGGAAGAATTGTATCTGATTTCGGTGTAACAACTTTATTATCTTTAGTTACAAAAAAGAAGTTTGCTCCGCCTGTTTCTTCAACTTTTGTTCTTGTCAAAGCATCTGGATATAAGTTTTCATCATAACCTTCTTTATGAGCTTGAACAATTGCGTGTAAACTCATTGCATAGTTTAAACCCGCCTTAACATGACCTGTACCGTTTGGTGCAGCTCTATCAAAATCACTTACTTTTAATGTGATAGGTTTTGCACCACCTTTAAAATATGGTCCAACTGGTGATGTAAATATTCTAAATTGAAATTCAGGAGCAGGTTTTACACCCATAACAGGACCAATACCAAACATAAATGGTCTTATATATAAAGAAGCCCCTGTTCCATAAGGTGGAACATATTTTAAATTAGCTTTTACTACTTCTACAACAGCTTCTACAAATTTATCCTCTGGAAAAACTGGCATTTCAAGTCTTTTTGCAGTATCTGACATTCTTTTTGCATTCATATCTGGTCTAAATACAACAACTTTACCATCTACTGTTGTATATGCTTTCATACCCTCAAAACAAGTTTGAGCATATTGTAAAACACCTGCACTTTCGTTCATAACAATATTTTTGTCATCAACCAAAGCACCTTCATCCCAAGCTCCGTTTTTGAAATTTGAAACAAATCTTTTATCTGTTTTATAGTAACCAAAACCTAAATTTGCCCAATCAATATTGGCTTTTTCTATTGTAGTCATAATCTACTCCTCTTATTTATATAATTATAAAATAAATAAAAGATTTTGGCATATATAATATTAAGTTGTATGTTGAGCTGCATTTTCTGTTATTTCTTTCCAAATAACATCAAGAGCTTGTAATTTTTGTCTTACAGATGCGTTATGTAAAATCTCATCTAAAACAGCTCTATTAACATCTGTCAATTTGTAAGAAAATTCTGCAGAAGAATCACCACCAACTTTGTGGCATAATTCGTGCAATGTTGTTTCTAATAAATCAGAAAAAGAGCCTTCTTCCAAGTATTTTTCATCAAGCCAAAAACCTTTTGTTAAACCTTCATCAATAATTGCTTCTGCTCTTGTATGCTTATACATACCGCTTTCTTTTACTGATTTTGCATTAAACAATAAAATTTTTGAATCAATTTCTTCACTTGAAAATCCTTGTTTTTTCAAAGCATCTTTTAATATATAAATTGCACGTCTTATAACAGACATTTTTTGTTTTTGGAACATATTTGGTTTTACTATTTTATGTTCTCTAACATCACCAATAACATCACTAATTTTCCACATTCCAGGATATTCAAAATTGCTTTTACAAACAATATAACCTTCTTTTATTAAATCATTATAAATTGTTTCTGAACATGGAGAATACGCTACATATTTTTTAGGGAAATTTATTTCATTTTTTATATCAAAACGACCTGTATCTGAATAATAAACAAATCTATCCAAAAATCTATCCATTATTGTTACTTTTTCTGGATCTGAAACGTATTTAAAATAAGGTTCTAAAACCCTCATTACTTTTACTTTTTCTTCTTTTGTTGTTTTATGACTTGATAGCCATTCGGAAATTTTTGATAACTGAGATTCATTAATTGAAGTTCTATCACGAGATAAATCAAGAACATCCACAGGTGGTTTTTCTTTTAAATAAATAACTGCACCATCTATTCCATCATAATCTCCGTCAAATTCTAACCTTTGACCTGCAATATAAATACCGCCTTTTTCACCTTTTGGTAAAAGTTTTATACCAAAAGTTTCATTTTCAAAATCAGGGTTTTTAAAGTGTGTATTATGCGTATGGTGAAAACGGTTTATTGTTTTTCTAAATGCTTCTAAAATACTTCTATCATCAACACAAAATTCAACAAAGTTTCCGTCTTGAAAATCTACTTTATCTAAAGAATATGTCAAAACTCTTCTATCTGATAAACTACCTTTTGATAATGTATAATTTACTCTCCAATTTCCAGAACTGTAAACAACACTATCTGCACCTTTATCACGTAAAAGTTTTAACGCTGCCATTTTCAAACCTTCACCGTAATTACCGGCAGCTTTTGCGTTTTCTCTTTTTGTTGACTCACCAATATAAACAGCCTTATCTGGTGTATATGTTGATTTACCTATAATTCTTACTTTATATTTTCCATCTTTCATTGGTGTAAATTCAAATCTTACACCATCTAAAGTCTGTCCGTGACCATCATAAAAATTCTGTAAGATATCACGTGCAATTTTATCAACATCCCATTGAACAGAATCTGCATATTTTTCAGAAATACTTGTTGAAACATCTTTCATAGGCGTAAATTCTATTGGTTCAGCTTTTTCAATATGCATACTTGATGAAACAGGAATTTCATAAACAAAACTTCCATCTGATTTTATTTCAGGAATATCTAAACTTGTTTCTTTTGTTTTAATTTTTAATCCGTCAAATATAGAACTTTCAAAATCAATACCATCTTCTTTTTTTACATATGGTTTTCGTTTTATAAATACAGGTTTTGTTGGGTCATATGATAATTTACCCTTACCAATTTTACTGCGAAGAGTGTTTAATATATCAATATCGATTTCATCTTCACCTAATAGCAAATATTCTTTTAATTTGCCACGTAATCTGGCAACTTCACCACTTAGAAAACAATTCGATTCTGTTATACAACTTTTTTCTTTTTCTAATACTCTTAAACCATCTTTCAATTCTGAAACTTCACTTGCTAAAGCTTTGATTGCATTATTTTTACCCCTAACAACAGCACCTGCTAAAACTGCAGCTGATAAAGCTGTTGCTAAAACTGCTCCACCAACTTGTTTTTCACTATAACCTTCGTTTTTTATTTCTTCATTTTCTACAATTTCACGACTTTTAAATACAGGTATTTTATGTGTTAAAACACTTCTAACTGGGGTAATTTGCATATTTTATCCTTTTTTATTTTGTTTCAACAGTATAAAACCCGCTAAATATTAAATTTGCGGGTTTTTATAAGATTGTTTATTTTTGTTAATAATAAAATTATCTAATTTGAACAGGCATAATCAAACAAATGAAATCATCTTCACTGTTTGGTTTTAATACTGTTGCAGATAAACTTGCATTCAAACCGATAACAACTTCATCACTTTCGATAATTCTTAAAGCATCTAATACAAATTTGTAATTGAATGCGATTAACAATTCTTCTGAAGTATATTGAATATCAATTTTATCTTCAGATTTACCTGAATCAGGAGTATCAGCAGAAAGTGTTAACTCATTATCTGCAAAATGCATTTTAACAATACTTGTTTTGTCATTAACCATTACAGAAACTCTTTCAAGAGCTGAAATAAGTTGAGAAACATTTACAACTGCTTGTTTTGGACTTTCTGAAGGAATTAATTGGTTATATTTAGGGAATTGACCTTCTAAAAGTCTTGAAATTGTAAGAGTTTTTTCTGATTTTAAGACGATTGTAGATTTGTCTTTGCAAATTTTGATTGATTCATCATCAATAAATGCACCCATTTTCATAAATTCATTAAGTGTTCTTGATGGAATAATCAATTGAGTTTGTTCTGTAATATCAGAATTGATTTTTTCTCTAACACGTGCAAGTCTGTTACCGTCAGTTGAAGCAATTTCTAAAATACCGTTAGAAAAATCACAAACAATACCTGATAAAAGGTTACTTACTTCATAACTTGCAGCAGCAAAACCTGCTTGTCTGATTGCTTTTAGGAATGGTTTTAATTCAACATCAAAACATTTTTGTTCATCTAATTCATAGTTAGAAACTTCTGGTGGAAATTCATTTGCAGAAATTCCAATAATGTCAAATTTTGACTTATTACAAGAAATATTTACATTTGTACTACCTTCTTCACATTCAAAAGTAACCAAATCATTACCTAATTTTGAAACTATTTCGTTTAATTTTCTTGCTGGTAATGTAATTTTACCGGCTTGTTCAATTTGAGCATCAACATTTGTGATAACTGTTAAAACTAAATCTGTTGCAGTCAATCTAATTTGATTATTATCTAATGTTTCAATCAAAATATTGTATAAAACTGGTTGAACAGCTTTTTGAGAAGTTGCACGTTCAACAATTTTAATCCCGTTAAATAAATCCTCTTTTCTAACAATGAACTTCATTCCCTAACTCCTTCTATTATTAAGATTATTATAAAATAAACACCACTAAAAACCAAATAACAACAAGCAGATTAGCAATATTTTGTAATAATAAAAAAGACTCCTTTTTTGGAGTCTTAATTGTTTTTATACAAATTTAAAACTAGTAATCCATAACCCAGTTACTTCTCATAACAACAGAGAAACATCCTGTGATTGTAGAACCACTTCTACATTTATCGATTGCTGTTTCTTTTTTATATTCTGTTTTTGTTGCGGTATATTGGTCAACAACTTTTCCTTTTTCAGTAATGTAAAACCAGAAAACATCACGTCCCATAATATTTGGTTTATCAGTACCGTTAACATCTACATAAAACAATCCAATTGCTCTATCTTTGTTACCATCAATAACATAATCTTTAATACTTTTTTGATAAGATATGATTTGACCGTTTTTCAAAATTACTGATTTTGGGTTACCTTCAGTTTTTCTTGTTTGCATAGATGCTTTAGTAATTGATTTATACTCTTGGTTCCAACAATCAGCAGCAGATGTACATTTTTTTGTTATTTGAAAATTTTTATCAGTTAACAATTTTGCTGGGTCTGAAAAATCTGTATCCATTAAGTTTTTAGTTTTTCTAGTAATCATTTGTTCTCTTGCAACTTCTTGCAATGTTCCATAAGTATTTTTTAACTGAGCAGTAAGAGATCTTCTTTGCAAACCTTCTATCAAGTTAGGAATAGCCATTGCAGAAACTGCACCAATAATAGTTAACGCAATTAACAATTCTGTAAGAGTGAATGCAGGTCTTTTATCCATAAATCTTTTTAACATACCAAAAATATCCTCTTTAAAGTTTTAAACTCTATTCCTATATTATAATATATTTTTTAATTGATTACAACTTCCCTTTTTTAGAAAACAAAAATACTAATATATAACAATATAAATAAATATATTAATATATATAATATTTATTCATGATAGTAAGCAATC
>JAZSDA010000076.1:0-5157 GCA_045530955.1 Candidatus Gastranaerophilaceae bacterium | reverse complement strand
ATAATTATGGCATTAGTCCTAAAAACATCGTTATCATACCACCTCCAATTGAACAACACGAAATTTTAGAAAAACAAAAAAATGAAATTTTTACTTTTGGTATATCTGCTGTCGGTTTTGAGCGTAAAGGTGGATATATTCTTTTAAAAGCCATAAATGAACTTAAAAAATCTAAAGTGAAATTCAAGGTAATTATTATATATCCTTCAAAAAACTTTTGGATTAATTTGAAAAAGAAATTATACAATATTGAAAAATATTGTGAATTTATAGGTATTCAAGATGATATGAACAAATTTTATAGCTCAATTGATTGCTTATTAATGCCTTCAATTATTGAGCCTTTTGGAATGGTTGCAACTGAAGCCTTAAGCAATGGGTGTCCTGTTATAACTTCAAATCGTTGCGGTGCTGCAGATTACATAAAACACGGAAAAAATGGCTTTGTATATGATGCAAATTCTCCCGTAAAAGGGCTAGTTAATGCAATGCTAAACGCAATGTCAGTAAAAGAAAATGAAAAAGAAACTATTTACAACAATTGCATTAAATCTGTCCAAGACTGCAATCAGAAAAATTTTGCTCAAAAATATATTGAATTATTAAAATAATAATTTGCTATTTATTTTATAAACCTTTGTTTTGTCAAGGTTCTGGCTACATTTCCCAAATCATCTAAAAACTTTTTAGTTATCACTTGTAAATACTGTGCAGTTTCACCTTTAGTTAATTTTGTCAAAGTTGTTGTTTTAATTGCCTCAACACCCTTTGAAGAAACAATTTCAACAGTATCAACTATTACATTTTCTGACGGTTTTGTTCTAAAGGACAATGCAATCAATCTATTTGGCAAATGTCTTTGATATACTGGAGCTTTAAAATCCGCAAGTTTTGCATCAATTATCTCAACATTGGCAACTTGCCCAACTTGCGTTAGGTTATTACTTACCATTGTCAAATAATTTACTTTGCGTGTTTTCATCTAAATCCTCTTAACGATATTTTCTTATGATAATACAAAAAACCCTACATTACCACTACTCATTAATTTTCAAAAAGCTTTCTGTGTTTTTCATTATAATCTTCAACAGCATCTACAATTTTATTAATAATATCCCTAGAATCCAATTCATCCAAATTTTTTATAACTAATTTCTCAACAGGATATTTCTTTTTACCATGAATTGCTTCATGCACATATTCAAAAGCCTTTTGTATTTGTAAAAACGCAACATTTTCTTCTGTTGGTTCTATTTCTCCAGAGCTAAACAAATAATCCCATTCACTAGCTCTTGTCATTTCTACAACAAGTTCCTTACTACCTCTTGCACCCATAAAAATATCCATTGGATAATATTCACCAATCGCAATTGATGGACCCAATTTTTCTTTATTTTCTTGGGATAAATTTTGAAATGAACTATTTACAAATGTTTGTCCGAACGATATTGGATTAATTTTCATAACACAAGCATAAAAACGCCTAAAAAATATTTTTGCTATCTATTGCGATATTCACACAAAATATTTATCAATTCAGAAAAAACAGTTGTCCAGCAATTGTTTTCTTCAACCTGAATTGCCTTAACGGATTCGTACCAACCTACATTTTCACCTTGTAATTGATACCATCTAAAATTAGGATGCTTATTAAATAACCCATAACTTTTCACGCCCAAAGCACCCGCCAAATTCAAAATAACATTATCCGTTGAAATCACAATATCCATATTCTTAATTGCACAAGCTGTATCCGTGAAATCTTTAAAAGTTTCACCCAATGCAACAACTTTATCACTTTCAACAACTTCCTTAGTTAATGAATAAAATTCAAATCCTTCAAGTGCAAAAACTCTATTAAACCTTGTAAAATCAATATCTCTACCATTATAATTTGCAGCCTTATCACCTTGATAAGCTACCCCAACTTTTATTTTCTTTGTAGGTTTTATATATTGTTTTCCATATTCTTTAACTTTCGCAGAACTAACTTTTAAATACCCCTCAGAGTTAGGAATTGTATTTGGTCTTGTTTTTAGCACAAAAGGAGCGTCTAAAAGTGCCATATGCACATCATACTTAACCTTTGACAAATCTTCTCTTGAAGATAACAACTTAATACCAGTCATCAATTTTGAACCTTTTATCAAGTCATAAACTTCATCTTGCACAACAAAAACGACTTTTTTAGCAACACCTTTTAACATAGGAACAAATCTGCAATACATAAAAGTATCACCAAAACCTTGTTCATAATGAACTAAAAGCGTCTTATCTGAAATGTCAGATTTAAAATCCCACTTGTTTTCAATATCATAATCCATTGGATATTTTAAATTCACATCACTTGTTTCAAAACGTTTTGCAAAATATTTATGCCCAAGCTCAAACTCCCCACAACTAATCAAAAACGCACCATAATTATAATAATCAGTTGCGGTTGGATCTACTTCTAACAACTCTTGATAAAAACGATTAGCTTTGATTTTATCACCGTATTTTTCATACCCGAAAGCCAATCCGTGTAAAACTAATCTGTCTTTTGGTTTTAATTTATAAGCCTTTTCAAAATAATAAATCTGATCTTTTAGACTTAATTCGCCATATTCTTTAGCATATAAACTAGCCACAATCGTATAAACAACAGCTTTTGTTTCATCAATTTTAAGATACTGTTCATAATACTTGATAGCAGTTCTGTAATCTTTCATGTGCAAATTATAGAAATTTGCCATTGTTAAAAGGCGTAATGGCTTATTTGTTTCAAATTGCTCATACAATTTTATAAAATCTAAACCTAATTCATATTGTCCTAAATTGGTAAAAATTTCAGCAATTTCATGATAACTTGCAGAAGAAAGTTTTGATTTTACCAACAAAAATCTATACATAAAAAGAGCATCCAAATAAGCACCGACAGAAGCTCTTTCTTTGATATAATTTCGCATTGCAACAAACAATTCATTTTTCATCCCTTCAGGTGCATCTTGTTTCATTGCAACAAATTTTTTATAAATATTAAAAACTTCCGCAGTGATACTGGTTTCAGACACTGAAGATTGTAAAATAAAATCATCCAAATTAGTCATTATTCTTGATGAAATTTGATTTTCTTCAATGGCATGCTCATCAACGGATAGTAAATTTTTAATCTCTTCTTTTATCATAACAACATCATATCACATAGCTCAAAAAAAGGCGTGGTACGGGTATATGAATTTATTACAAATTTGTAATATTTTTACTAAAAGAGTAGCAAAAAATATTTTTTACAAGTATTATATAGAACAAATTAATTGTTCCTAATGAGAAAATTTAATAGGGATTACAATACCAGAAAGGATATATATGAAAGTTTACAGTATTGGAGTTAACCCAATCTCACATACAGCAAGACCTAGCAGAAGGGCTTTAAACGTTTGCCAACAATTTGTTGAACCTTTCGCCCCTAAAACTAATAAAGGATTAGTAGAAGAGCTTATTCGTACAGCTAAAGGTGATTTTACTGACGAAGAAAAAGCGATTTTAAATAATTTCTTCAAAAACTTATCAAGCGGAGAAGAAAGAAAACTTAGAAACTTCGATGGAAGAGTAAAAGATAGCGTTTACAGAGGTAAAAACTACTTAAATAGAATCGTTCAATCTGTTGAAGAACCTAGACTTACATTCATAAGTTCTATGGAAAACATCGGAACTAATGAAGTTCCAAGATTAAGAACAACAGCGATGAGTTTAAGAAAACCTTTCGGAATTGAAGAAGTTCGTATTCAATTTTTAGATGAAAAACCACCTAGACTATTCTTAGAAGCAACTAGAGAAGGTTACGAAACTCACAGAGCATCTCACCCAAATTGGGAAGAATTAACTAGTGACTCTGTATTCCAAAGAGTTATAAGATTAATGACAGGTAACGATTTTGAATAATAAAAAAAAGAGGTTTACAAACCTCTTTTTTTTGTGCAAAATATAGCCATAGACAATATTAGAGGATATGTAAGTGGAAATTGATAATAAATATACACCCCAAGTCAGCTTTGCTGCGTTAAAAATAAAGAAGAATATTGTTCAGGATTTACCGAACATATTAAAACAACACGAATTATATTTAAGGCTTGCAGTAGCTCCAAATGATGAATTTATCTCAAAATATGGGACTACTACACCAACTAAAATGATAGAAAAAGTTACCCAAAATCAAAAAGATAATAATTTATACAATATAATTATCGGATACTTTAGATTTGGCAAAAATCCATTTAGTGAAAAAGTTGCAGGAATAGCTATTGAAAAGCAAAACAAAACTGTTATTAAGCAACCGTTAGACTTCAGTATAACCAGAACAAACACAAGAACAGACAGTTTTGCAAGTTCTAACACTTATAAAAGTGATGTTCGTTCAAATTTATTTGATCAATTTGAACAAGCTGAAAATATGGTATCACGCTTGACAGAATTCACTCCAATAAAAAAAGTATCAGGGGATTTAGAAATTGTCGGAAATTATCACGAAAGAATTATAACTGCAATTGAGCAATCACCACTAATTGCTAAATTAAGAGAATTACATAATATAAAAATAGATACTGACTTTAGATCCGTAATAGGACCTGAAAACACAAGGAGTTATGAACGCTATTTTACTATTAAATGGCAAGACAACGAAAACCTTGAATATAAAATTACAGGCGAAGGTGTAAGTAAGAAACTTACAGATGACGATGCCATCAGAAAACTTATGCAAACACCTTTTGAACAAATCAGAAAACAGCTTGCCGAAAAACATAACATAGACATTTCTAACCCAACATTAGAAAAAAGATCACCAAACCTTTTGGACAAATTCTTAGAATTTTTTGAATAGTTATTTTAATTGAAGTCTAATTTGTTCAAAATCATTAAAATCACTTGGGGAAGAATGTTTTGTTTCATTAGACAACATCATAACCGCTGAAACTTTTGCACTCTTTCTGTTAGAATTTGCTGGGAACACTGTGATTTCTTTGTACTGGTAACTTTGGATTAAGCGTGCAACTCTCTTTTTATCCTCATCACTCAAATACATAGATTTGATTGTAATATTTGAGATTGCCCCTTCACTAGAAACATCAAATGAGTAATAGAACCAAGAACCTGCACCATAAGTATCTAAACTTTTTA
>JAZSDA010000008.1:0-11794 GCA_045530955.1 Candidatus Gastranaerophilaceae bacterium | reverse complement strand
AACCGCAGGGTTGAAAGCATCTGACGGATTTCCAGTTGATGAAGAACCGCCTCCCTCAGTTAAAATCTTATCACCACGTAAGAATGTGAAATAACCTGCATCTTCACGGTTATCATACGCTACATTATATTTATAAATTGGCGTATAAATTTCTGTTTGCACATTAGCATGAGGAAGCTCACCAGCTTGATATATTACATTATCTTTTAGACCATCTTCTGCAAACATAATATCAAGTCTATCAACACCAGGTTTCATATCACTAAGCATATTCATACCTGCAACATTAAACACTGCATCTTCATCGACATAATATTCACCTGCAGAAATTCTATCCATAGTTTCGTTTTCTAAATCAACATCTGCATAAAAATCTAACTTATCAATCAAACCAAAACCTGCTAAGTCAGATAATCCTGCTTGATTATTTATCATAGATAAAGAACCAGCTAAAGCAAAGAAATTGTTGTTATCTAAGACGTTATCTCTATTACCTAAATGGATATTAGAATTTGCTAATAAAATATCCATATTTTTTACATCATTATTTAATTGAACAAGACCTGTGTCATCACCCAATATTTCTAGCTTAGATTTAACAATTGTAATATCAGTCGGGGTATCAATATCATAGTATAAGTCATTTACATATTGCTGTCTGGAGCTACCATCATTACCATAGATCCAATAATATTTACCATTAACCATTTCATCAACTTGACCAACAATTTGGTCATCGATTTTAATTTTACCGTTTGTTGTATTGATTAATCGTAATGTTGTAGCTTCTGCTTTATCTTCATAAATAGAATAACCTCTAGTGCCATTATTCACATATGCATAAGTAACATATTCACCTTCAAGAATATTATTTGCAACATGGATTGCTTCAGGTCGTTTACCTTCAGAATCTTCAACATAGTTACCACTGATAAGTGAATTATAACCATCTTTTGTAATAATATTCAAATCTTTTGAAGTATAGATAGCACCACCTTGAGCAATGCCCATTTCACTGACAGCATAGTTATTTACAAAGTTTGAATTTACAATACCTGAAGCATAAGGATTACTCAAACTAGGTACATCCACCATTGTAGAATATTCACCATAATTAGCATCAACAACAAGAGTATCTTCTAATGTGTTACAGTTTTTATATCTACTCCAAGAGTCTAGATAATCAGATAGAGTATAAGTTGTACTCCAATCTTCTACATAAACAGCATCTTTATTCTTATTAATATCTTCTTCAGTATAATCATCATCAAATTTATAAACCACATCGGTTACATTACCGTTTGAATCAGTAATATTATAACGTGAATAATGCACAACTTTCGCTACTTGACCATCATTATAAATAGCACCACCTTTAGCTGAAGAACTAAGTGATTCTACATAGTTACCGTTAAAATTTGCTTGAATATTTGCAATTGCACCATTATAATCATTATAAATAGCACCACCATAAGAACCGTCATTATAATAATATGGTTCCTCTCCAGTTGTTCTTACGTGGTTATTATTAAACTCAACATTAGAAATTGTTAAGTTATTGGCATCATTATAAATAGCACCACCCATACCAGAATTTTCAGAATCTATATAATTGTTATTGAATACAGAATTTGTTATAGAAACACCTAAATCAACATCTTCAGGGAAAGTTGAAGCATCTTCAGGTTCTAATGATGCAGGTTGTCCCACACTAACAAGGTTTACCGCACCACCTTGATAACTATGAGTATTATTTTCAAAAACAGAATCTTGAATATGCATTACTTTAGTTAAATTACCAAAAATAGCATTATTTACATGATTAGCAAAATAACCTTTAACAGTACCAACATATTCGCCACCATCATCAGAAATCGCAGTAGCATTACCAATAAAATTACCACTAATTCCTTTATATATAGTACCTCTATTATTAATAGCAGTACCATAATTATTAATAAAATTACCGGTAATTGATTCAATTACACCATTGTTATATATTACGGAATTACCCGAATTTTCATAAAAATTAGCTTTAATATCTTTAATATAAGCTTTAGAACCTGAACCCCAATTATTGTAGTTATAAATTACAGAGTCGCCATTATTTGCAACAAAATCTCCTGCAATAGAGCCAATATAAGCCGTATCATTATAAATAGCTACTCCGGAAATATAACTATCAGAAGAGCCATTACCTATAAAATTTGCATTGATAGAATCTATAACAGCACTTTCAGCATTGTAAATTGCTCCACCTGAACCAGAACCACGATTTAAAACTTGAACAGTGTTAAATAAGAAATTTCCTGAAATTGAATTAATTAATCCCTCATTATAAATAGCACCACCTTTAGCTTCAACATATGCTGAGTTCGCATTCGACGATGCTGTAACAACGTTATAAGCAAATGTACCTGACAGATTTTGAATTTCACCATAGTTTGCAATAGCACCACCACGACCTTCTGCAGACGAATACATAGAGTAACCTGATTTTGTACTTTCTGCAGTAATGGAAATTGCATTATCAATAAAATCAGCAGCTATAGATTCAATAGAATCATCATTATATAAAGCTCCGCCTGATAATGCTCCATACAAAGTTCCACCAGACTGATATTTTACGGTACCTGAACTGAAGTTATTTTCAAATATGACATTGGACACGGATGGTGGATTAACTGCCCCTGCACTACCTAGTTCGGTAGGCGAATTACTAGAGTTTGATCCTGATGTAATTGTACCAGCATCCGAAGAATAATCCTTATATTCAAAATCATAAACTTTTGAGGATGAATCATCGTACTTGATAGTTACATCGGCAGAGTCATCTGTTGTATATTCTAAATATTTCTCATAATTCTCTTCATCAAAAGCAAAATTATACTTTTCAACTATAGCCCCAGAACCATATGAAAGAGGCTCAATAACACCAGCATCTTGTGCCATTACAGAATTTGTCGCACCTAAAGAGGCAATACCAGCCATGGTTGCTACTGCAAAAGCCTTAAAATTAACAAACTTTTTACCGTATTTTCTAGTTAGTTTAGACATACTCCGAACATCCTCATATTTAAAGTTACACTTCAAAAGGATATAACCTTCCGATATTTCTATCGGTTATTTTGTTGAGAGACTTTAGGGTTTAAGGGTTAGTTGTTACAATACTAAATACTATATATCCTCTTAGATATATTATAATACTTTTTAATTAATAATTCAAGTGTTTGAGTAAAATTTATTATGGTATAATTAAATTATGGAAAAACCTTACATCATAAATACTCATTCTCATGCAAATATGCTTCGTGATACAAATATTGACGAAGCTATTTCTAATGCTCAAAATGAAAATATCATCACAATTGTTCCATCTAGCACTGCGGAAGATATTTTTGAAGTGGATAAATTTATCCAAAAATATGATGACGTTTATGGATATGTTGGAGTTTTTCCTGAGGAAGCTAAAACTTTTACCGATAAAACGTTAAATGATATGGAAAACATAATCAAAAATAACAAAAAAATTATTGGTGTAGGCGAAATTGGTTTGGACTATTATTGGGATAAATCATTCAAAGAACTTCAAAAAGAAGTATTTATTAAACAAATAGACTTTGCAAATCAGATGAATTTACCCCTAAATATTCACTCAAGAGAATCTCACCAAGATACTCTTGAAATTCTAAAAAAATATAACAAGAATTCAACTGCAATTCTACACTGTTTTTCAGGAAGTTTGGAATTTGCTAAAGAATGTATTAAAGAAGGAATTTACATAGCTCTAGGCGGTGTTGTAACTTTCAAAAACGCAGTAAAAGCAAAAGAAGTTGCAACAGAAATTCCGCTTGAATACCTTTTACTTGAAACAGATGACCCATACTTGGCACCTGTTCCGTTTAGAGGAAAAGAAAACCAACCAATGTATGTTAAATACGTTGCTCAAACAATTGCAGAACTTCGTGGAATTTCAACAGACGAAGTAGCTCAAGCAACAACTCAAAACGCTGAAAGGATTTTTAATTTCAATGCAAAATAAAGAAAGACTTGATAAATATCTAACAGATTTAGGTTATTTTGAAACAAAAAGCAAAGCAGCCTCTGCTATTCTTGCGGGGAATGTAAAAATCAATGATGAATACATTACAAAAGCAGGTTTTCAAATCAACTTAAATAAAGAATATGATATTCAAGTTAAATCAATGCCATATGTTTCTCGTGGTGGATTTAAACTAAAAAAAGCATTAGATACATTCAATCCTGTAGTCAAAAACCGTATTTGTTTTGATGCCGGAGCTTCAACCGGTGGTTTTACCGACTGTCTTTTACAAAACGGGGCAAAATATGTTTATGCGGTAGATGTTGGTTATGGGCAATTAGATTGGAAAATTCGCTCCGATAAACGTGTAAAAACTATTGAAAAAACAAACTTGAAAATCTGTTCTCAAGCAGATATTTACGCTGAAGGGGAAGAATATGCGGATCTTTTGGTTAGCGACTTATCATTCATCTCACTTACAAAAGTATTAGACAACCTAAAAACACTTTTAGCACCTGAATTTCACGAAATGATTTGTTTAATCAAACCTCAGTTTGAAGCAGGCAAAGAAAAGGTTGAAAAAGGTGGGGTTGTTAGAGAGCCAAAAACTCACATTGAAGTAATTCAAAATGTTATTGATTATGCAAAAGGCTTAAATTACTCAATTAAAGGACTTACTTATTCATCCATAAAAGGTCCTGCAGGAAACATTGAATACCTTGTATGGCTAACAACAGAAACTATCGAAAACGATTACAACATAAACGAAATTGTTTCATCAGCCTTTGAAAACCTTAATTAAGGTTGATATATTCAGCTTTTTTCTTTTCGTTAATTTCTACGTACTTAAAGATATTTAGCACAATCCCAGGTTGGAAATAGTAATTATTATCAACAGGTGTAATTTTAAGCATTGCTTGATTTGTATTTACATTTGAAATCATTGCAAGAAACTGTTTATTCACGGCGGTAAATCTTACATAGCCTGATTTTGTTTGAATTTCATCAACAGTAAATCGGTTTGCATTTATACCTGCAATAGTCAAATATAACAAGGTTACATGGTCTGTATTAAACACTCTGTAACAGTTATCATAACTGACATTTTGAGCAGTAATAAGTGTACTCAAACTCATCTGTTCACCTTGTGATTTTGCAGGTAAACAAATAAAAGCAAAAACAAAAACACATACAATAAACTTTATGATTCTTTCCATGATTCACCTACATTCACATCAACCAACAATTTAACACTCAACGGCTGATTTAATTCCATAGATTCAAGCACAAGTTGTTTAACCTGTTCCAATTCATCTTTTGCAACCTCTACAACCAATTCGTCGTGCACTTGCATAACAAGACGGGACTTTAAGTTATTATTAGATAGAGCTTTTGCGAAATCTATCATAGCCATTTTTATCAAATCAGAAGCTGAACCCTGCATTGGATGATTGATTGCCGCACGTTTAGCAAACTCTCTAATCATAGCATTTGGGCTATTAATTTCAGTTTCTAAATAACGTTTTCTGCCCCAAATAGTTTCAACAAAACCCTGACGTTCAACAAGCTCTTCCATATTTGACATATACTCTTTAATCCTTGGATAAGTTTCAAAATACTTACCCATAAACGCCTCAGCTTCATCAGGTTTAATCGCAAGAGCTTTTGCTAAACCGTATTTAGATTGTCCGTAAACAATACCAAAATTAACTGCTTTAGCTTTATAACGCATCTCTTTTGTAACATCTTCAATCGGCACTTCAAAAACTTTTGAGGCTGTAAGAGTATGAACATCAATACCTGAATTAAACGCATTGATAAGGTTAACATCGCCTGAAACGTGAGCCAAAAGTCTTAATTCAATTTGAGAATAATCAGCAGACATCAATAAATAATTATTTCTATCTTCAGGCACAAAAGCTTTTCTTATCTTGTTACCTTCTTCTGTTCTTATTGGAATATTTTGCAAATTAGGATTTGAAGAAGACAAACGTCCTGTTGTAGTAACTGTTTGGTTGTAAGATGTGTGAATTCTATTATCTTCTGGTTCAATCAACGCAGGTAAAGCCTCAGTATAAGTTGATTTTAATTTTGCATACTTACGATAATCTAAAATCAATTGTGCAATTTCGTATTCTTCAGCCAACGCATTCAAAACCTCTGCACTTGTTGAATTTTTAGTCTTGCCACGTTTTTTAGAAGATTTTAATTCCAACTTTTCAAACAAAATATACGCAACTTGTTTAGGCGAATTAATATTAAAACCCTCACCTGCAAGGTCATATATTTTTCGTTCCAAAGTTTGAAGTTTTCTGTCAAACTCAGCCGTTAGAGTATTCAAATAATCAACATCAACACTAACTCCGACTTCTTCCATTTTTGCAAGCACAAAAGCTAAAGGTAGCTCAATTTCAGATAAAATCTTATGTTCATTATTATCTAAAGAATTAACCCAAAAATTAGTTAATTCAAAAAGACTTGCGATAACATCACCTGCATAATTTTTCATTGAAGAAATATCATTATCAGCAAGAGATGAAGACTTAGAAGTTGAAACAATCGTTGGTAATATATGATCAATTTGCTCCATACATTGAATATCAAAATCTGAATTAGCATTTGAATTTTTAATATAAGAAGCTAACATTGTATCAAAAACAACACCACAGAAATTTATACCAAACTTGTTAAAAATACACGCTTCCATTTTTACATCGTGAACAAATTTCTTGATTGAATCATTTTCCAACAAAGATTTAAGTCCGTTTAACACAAAACTTTCTTCCAATTGAGTTTCAATATTATGTGAAATGGGGATATAAAAAGCGTCAGTAACGGTATTATCACCATTATAAATAATCTTTTCATCATAACTATAGGATTTGTTATAACCAAGTGCAATACCATACACTCTGAAGTTCATAGAATTTTTATAATCCGCAAAAACCTTTAAAGAAATAACTTTCTGCTCAGATAACAAAGCAACCATTTCTTCAAAATCAGAAGTATCAGTTATCAACTTTGAGTTATATTTCAATTCAACCTTATTAACCTCAGATTGAACAGCCTGAGCAAACAAACCTAATTGCCCATTAGCATTTTCAGCTTGAGCAGAGGAAAACAAAGGCAAAGTTTGAATATCATTTTCAGCAGTTTTTTGAGGCTCTTCAAGTGCAGGAACAACCGCATTTTTATCAAATAATTTAAAAATAAATTCAATATTTTTTAAGAAGCTATAAAACTGCATAGTTCTTAAAAACTCAGTAACCGCAGCAACATCAGGTAATTCAATTTTTGTATTATCAAAATTAAAATCAATCTCAACATCCTGAACAATAGTTGCCAAAAACTTGCTCAATTTTGCATCTTCAACACCATTTGCAAGTTTTTCTTGGATAGATTTACCACTAACTTTATCAATATTTGCTAAAACATTATCAACAGTTTTAAATTCATCCAGCAATTTAACCGCAGTTTTTTCCCCAATTCCACGAATTCCTGGGATATTGTCAGAAGTATCACCTCTTAAGGCTTTATAATCGATAACTTGATCAGGGTAAACTCCAAGTTTTTGATAAACTTGATCCCAACCATACTCCATCAATTCACCTTTTGACGGAATTATTACCTTAATACAACCATTTTGACGAATTAACTGGAACGAATCCTGATCCCCTGTTAGAATATAAACTTTATGCCCTAATTCACAAGCTCTTCTTGAAATTGTACCGATAACATCATCTGCTTCAAACCCCTCTTTGGTATAAATCGGAATATTAAACGCTTTCAAACCCTCATAAATCAATCCCATTTGAATACGCATAGGATCAGGCATAGCTTCACGATTAGCCTTGTATTCTGTATATTGTTCTGTTCTGAATGTCTGGTGAGAAACGTCAAAAGCCACTCCAATTGCATCAGGGTTTAACTCTTCGTTTTTTAACAAGTCAAAAATAGCTTTAAAAAATCCATAAACAGCCCAAGTTGGCGTACCGTCTTTTGTTTTCATATTAGTACGTTCTAACGCATAATATTGACGAAAAGCTAAAGCGTGACCATCTATTAAAATTAAAGTCTTTGACTCTCCCATACACATTCTCCCTTTTTCATTATTTTTGCATAAAAAGAAGGTATTTGCAATTTTAAAATGCTAATCTTTAACAAATAGATGTCTAATACGTGTAATAAGCGTTGGACTTTCTTTGTAAGCCTCTTTTTCTAACAAATTATCATAATATTTAGAAAATGGATTATAAGTTGATAAAAAGTTAACGTTAGGGTATTCTAACTGGGCATTGTAGTATTTTTCAGCCATAACCTCTTCATCTTTTGTTAGAGGTCCTTTTTTATTTCTAACTTCTTCATAATGTTTTGCATCAATAATAATTGGAATATCGTCATATGTTGCATTTTCGTCAGTCAAAAGAATATGCATCGCCATAATATAATCTTTTAAATCAAATTCACCAGCAATATTGCGGAATTTTACCCCATCATATTTGCCTGTTTTATCAGAAAATACATCATTATAAATTGCTTCTATTTCAGCTTTTGCAAGAGGATTTGCCAGTGCCTTAGCCGTTGATTTTGCAACCGCAAAATTCAGTTTCTTTATACCATCTTCTGAACGTGCAATTGTTTCATATTGTTTTGCATGCACTAATTCATGACGAATAAGTTTTTTTAATTTTTTAGAATAAATTGGATCAACCATTAAATTCTTGTTAAATACAACATTACAGTTCCTTGAAGTACATAATGCACCGATATAACTTGAATTAATTAACTTATCTGAAAGTTTTGCATCAGTATTTTTATTTATTTTTTCAAAATCATCCTTTAATGCTTGATATTTTTTATCAGAATTCAGATTAAACAAGTATTGCAACCCTGCTAATAAGGCTACACCCGCCAAACAAACCCAAGGTAAAGTCTTTTTAAAACTAGTCTTAAAAAGGTTAATTGCATTTTCGTTACCTAACTTTTTCAATTTCTTTAACTTAGCAAGAGAATAAAGTTCATAAGCTAAAACACCACCACAAGAAGCAAAAACAGCAGTTGGGGACCCAAAAAGTTTACTAAAAATTGTACCTTTTTCTTGTTGTTTAGTCACAAATTCTGTTTCTTTCAAGAATTTATCTGCTGGTGATAAATTTACTTGCGTGTTAGCTTTAGTGTTATCACCTTTAAATGAAACGTTCGATACAGATATATTATTAATTTGATGCAAACTACTAATCATAAAAAACTACCTAATGTATTAAAAACACTAGGTAGTTTTATTTTGCTATTTTATAACTTTATATTAAGCTGAAATTTCACTTGATGAATCTTTTGTTGGAAGTTTCACAACTTCAGCATTTTTACGATTTTTAACCATTTCTGAAGTTACAACAAACTTATCAAGATTTTCCTTAGTTGGAACGTCATACATAACGTCTAACATGATTTCTTCAACGATAGAACGTAACGCACGAGCACCTGTTTTACGCTTAATAGCTTCTTTTGCAATCAATTCAACCGCATCAGGTTCAAATTCTAAATCAACACCATCCATTTTTAATAGAGCTTGGTATTGTTTTAAAACAGCATTCTTAGGTTCAGTTAAAATCATTTTCAATGTTTTTTCATTAAGCTGATCTAATACTGCATAAACAGGAACACGACCGATAAATTCAGGGATTAAACCGAATTTCAACAAGTCTTCAGGTTGAAGTTTTTTCAATAATCTAACTGCTTGAGCTTCTTTTTCAGCTTGTGACATTGGAGCTTTAGCACCAAAGCCTACGGAATTTCCTTCGCCAGCACGTGCATCAACGATTTTTTCCAAACCAACAAACGCACCACCAACGATGAACAAGATATTACTTGTATCAATTTCGATAAATTCTTGATGAGGGTGCTTACGACCACCTTGAGGCGGAACGTGAGCAACAGTACCTTCAATCATTTTTAATAAAGCCTGTTGAACACCTTCACCTGAAACATCTCTTGTAATTGAAGTATTTTCAGATTTTCTTGAAATTTTATCGATTTCATCGATATAAATAATACCACGTTCAGCTTTTGCTGAATCAAACTCTGCATTCTGATACAAACGAAGAAGAATATTTTCTACGTCATCACCAACATAACCTGCTTCAGTTAATGTTGTAGCATCAGCAACTGCAAAAGGTACATCAAGCATTTTAGCCAAAGTTTGAGCTAATAAAGTTTTACCAGAACCGGTTGGACCAACTAACAAGATGTTAGATTTTTGGATTTCAACCGCATCTTTTTCGTTATCTTTGTTGTGTTTTAAACGTTTATAGTGGTTATAAACCGCAACAGATAACACTTTTTTAGCATCATCTTGACCAACAATATATTGATCTAAATATTCCTTAATTTCGTGAGGTTTTGGAATTTGTTTTTCAGCTTTTTCAGCATCTTTACCCTCAGCTGAAGCCTCTTTATCTTTTGAATCAAAGAATTCTTCATCTAAGATTTCATTACAAAGTTCCACACATTCATCGCAGATATAAACTTCAGGACCAGCAATAAGTTTTTTTACTTGGTCTTGAGTTTTTCCGCAAAAGGAACATTTTAATTTATCATCGTTTTTTGGCATTTAATTTTATCTCCAAATTACCATTATTTAATAATGTCACGTGTAATAACTTTATCAATCATACCGTATTCAAGAGCTTCTTGAGGAGTCATGATATAGTCTCTGTCTGTGTCTTTTTCAATTTTCTTGATTGATTGACCAGTGTTAGCTGCTAAAGTTTCATTCAACGCTTTTTTCAATCTCAAAATTTCTTGAGCTTGAATTTCGATATCAGTAGCTTGACCTTGAGCACCACCTAAAGGTTGGTGAATAAGTACTCTTGAGTGAGGTAAAGCCATTCTCTTACCTTTAGTACCAGAAGAAAGTAGGAATGCACCCATAGATGCTGCTTGACCTAAGCAAATTGTAGATACATCAGCTCTAATGTGTTGCATAGTATCATAAATTGCAAGACCTGCTGTAACACTACCACCTGGGCTATTGATATATAACATAATATCTTTTTCTGGATTTTCACTATCTAATAATAGCAATTGAGCTACAACTAGGTTAGCTACCATATCGTCAATAGCAGTTCCTAAGAAGATAATTCTTTCTCTTAACAATCTTGAAAAGATATCGAATGATCTTTCGCCTCTGCTTGATTGTTCAACTACAACAGGTACAAAACTCATGATTAATTCCCTTTCTTATTTTGTATTATAACTACGTTTTACTACGCTTCAACTTTTTCTTTATCAGCTTTTACTTCAACATATTCGATAGTGTTGTTAGATAGTAAGAATTCTCTAACTTTGTCATTAACGATTTGTTGAGAAAGTGATGATAAGAAATCAGGATTTTGACCAAACTGTTTCAACAATTCTTGTGGAGCTACGCCGTAAGCACCTGACATTTGAGCAAGTTTTGTTTGGAAATCAGCTTGTTCAACCTTGATTTCAACTTCTTTTGAAATTTTATCAATGATTAAAGAATTTTTAATTCTCATTTCAGCTTCTTCTTTCAATGATTTTTCAAATTCTTCACCTTGAGATTTCAAGAATTCTTCCCAATTTACGCCTTGGTAAGCTAATCTTTGTTGATATTCAGATTTCAAAGAAGCAACTTCTCTATCTACCATAGATTGTGGAACTTCAACAGAAGTTGAATCTACAACAGATTTGAATACTGTATTTTCAGCATTTACTTTTTTAATGTTTTCT
>JAZSDA010000086.1:0-12531 GCA_045530955.1 Candidatus Gastranaerophilaceae bacterium | reverse complement strand
TTGTTAACCTTTACTTTTGTTGGTTCTTTTCTATCCCAAATTGATTTAACTTCTGTTTTTTTATTCAGAAGTTCGTTAAACTTTAAATCCATTAAATCTTGGTTAGATAACTTTGTTTGGGTATTTGTTGTATCAACTTTTGTAGTAGTTATTTCAACTGTTTGTTTCTGAGTTTCAGGATTTGTGTTTTCGATTTTTACATCAGAATTTAAAAACTCTCTGGAATTTACAACTCTAAGAGCTTGGTTTGTAAAAGATACAACTTTATCACGACTGGTATCTATTGAAAATACAATTCCAGTCAAAATTATCAAAAATATTAGCGTTAAAAGAACCCATTTGTTCATTCTTTTACTATAACATTTTTTACTTTGTAGGTAAAGAATCTATTTCACGTCTTAAGAAGTCAACATCTTGACTATAAGGTTCGTTTGCTCTTTTCCAAAAACTGCGAAAAGCATTTTTCATATCATCAAACATAACAAGTGTTGTTCTAAATCTTGTGCCATCAGGGAATGTAGCCCCATCAATAATTGAAAATTTATCTTGCAGCCAGTCAACTGCATCTTCTAAGGCTTCTTTTGCGTCTTCAACTCTAGCTCTTACTTTATCTTCAAAAGTTTGGCTTTTGAGATAATTTGTATGGTGTTCAATTTCTGCTTTTGAAGCGTTTACAAATTTGTCAGATTCAAGTGATTTTGTAAAATCTAAGAATGGTGAGTGACTACGGCATGCGAAGAAGTTGCATGATTGTGTGCTTGGATAAATAAAATATTTGAAAGCACTGTCTTTAGCTGCTGGCCTTACGGCAGCTTCAATGCTATAAAGGCTTCCATCATTAACAAGCTGAACAACTAAACCATCTTCACGTTTTCCTAATCTAGTTAGGTTTCCAATTGCAAGTCTGGTATTCTCAAATCCTTCTTTTTTAATTAAATCAGGCACCATTCTTTTTAAGGCTTTGATAGTCTTTTTTGAATAATGCATACCAAATGCGGGTGAATTTTCTGAATATCCGTTAACTTGCATGTGAACCTCCTAATCGTGTTATTATTGTAGCCAAAAAGTGCTAAAAAAGCAACAAAAAAGGCTGATTTAATCAGCCTTTTGTTAATTATTTTACGAATTATTTTGTATCTATTCCGTAGAAGTTTGGATAACCCTCATTGAATGCTTTTACAATAGCTTTGGCAAATCTTTTTGGGGTTGACCAATAAGCCAGGTGAGCAGTGATGAATGTTCTTGGAACATAGTTGTTTGATTTGTTATAAATAAATCCTCTATATGCTCTTCTGCCAAGGATTATACCTGTGTCTTTTTGGATTTGTTCTAAGGTAAAGTTTTCAGAATTAGAAAATCCAAATGGGTCGTTGCTATAATTTACTGTTAGGTAGAACACGTCATTTTCGATAATTGATTTTGCCATCAATCGGGAAATATTGTTTATACTTGTATCATCTTTTGTGAAATCTGAATAGAATAATCTAACAGGTGATGCAAAACCGACAACCCCTTTTACTGTTCCGCCAGGGAAACATACTTGGCTTGTATATTTATCTAAGTTTGCATAATTTTTTTTGAAAACATCCATATCTGGGTTTGGATCATATTTGCCAGTTTTTGGATTGAATTTTACTAAATCTGCTTCAACTAATGCATCAAAACAGGTTGGTTGAGCAGGATTGTTTTCAATTATTGCATCTATTTCTGCACCATATTGCCCTTTGATTAGTTCTGCTGGAATTGAATTTGCTTTGTTTAGGTAATATTGGTAAGTAACAAATGAGCCTGCACTATATCCAAGAAGTACAACTCTGTTACCTTTTGCAACTTCATTATTTACAACAACGTGCAAATCATCAATTACTTTTGTCATATTTTGGTGCTGTTGAACCCAAACGGCATCGTGTAAGCAGTGTGCAAATAATGAACGTGCTTGGTGTGCAATTTTAGGTGAATATTTTGATGCTGATGCTAAATCCTGATCTAATTTTTTTACGACTTCTAAACTTCTGTCCCCCCAATAAAAGGTTACTGGTTCAGGGTTGATAATGTATCTTCCATTGTTTAGGAAGTTTTCTTTAATCATATCGTTTTCTTCAAAATGTTGTTTGATTTGAGGGTGTAATTTTTTAACATCTTCTAAGAATGCGATTTTAAATTTTTCACGATTTTTGTATGTTAAATTGTTTGAACCATTGATGTAAATGAAAGTTACTCCTGTTGGTTCTTCGGTTGCTTTTGCTGGCATGTTCAAACCAAAAACCAAAGCTAACAAAGACAATGCAATAATAAACTTTTTCATACTCCTAACTCCTTATAAAATATTTTTTGTTTTTTTAAATTATAACAGAAAACACTGGTATTATGGTAAAATTTTTTGAAAATTATTAAAGTTTTGCTATATTTTGCCGATACGTATTTTAAGTATGAAAGGTAATCAGTAAAATGTTTGAAATTCCTGAAGTGGGCAAATCTAGTTCTACAACAAATACAACAACAGAAAGTTCATTCAAAGATAAGGTGAAAACTTTCATAAATACGATTATGGATTGTGTATCATCGGAAGCTGAAGATACTCCAAGGTTTTTAGTACCTTCCTCAGGGCTTACTCCAGAGGATACAATAGCTGTTGTTCAGGGTAAATATGATGGGGATAGAGTGGCTGCATATGGCATAACTCACTACAAATACGCTGATTGTAAGCCTGAAGATCTTGTTAATGTTGGTGGGCATAAAGTACATAAAAAATGTGCTGAAGCGTTTAGTCAAATGCAACAAGATGCGGCAAAAGCAGGTTGTAATATCTATATAGTATCAGGTTATCGTTCATCTTCGTATCAGGTTGCGGTATTTAAGAAAAAGTTTAATGATAAGAATTATCCAACAGAATCTGAAATGAAATCAAGAATGAGATTTTCTGCACCATCAGGTTTTTCCGAACATCATACAGGGTTTGCAATTGATATCAACTCTACATCTCAAAATTTTGCAAATACAAAAGAATATAGATGGCTAAAAGAACATGCTGCTGAATACGGATTTGAGATGTCTTTTCCTGAAGATGGGCATCAAGGTTTGGGTTTTGAGCCTTGGCATTGGAGATATGTAGGGTCAGTCGAATCACGAAAAATATTTAATCAGGCAAGAAAAGATGCCTTAGCATGTAATGAATAAAATTTTTAAACCTGTTTAAAAAAAGTTTTGACTAAACATTTCATTGATTTGGTTAAAGCCATAAAGCAGAACAATAAGTGCGATTATTCCGACAAAAACAATCATCAATGGTTCTAAGAATTTAAGCATAACATCTAATGAAACTCTTAGTTTAGTTTCGTAATCATATGCCACAGCTGCAAGTGTTTTTTCAAGTTCACCAGCTTTTTCACCAGTTGCAATTTGAGAAATTGCGTAATCTGAAAATAACATTGTTGCCCCAAGTGCTGTTGTCAATTCGCAACCCTGCTGAACTCTAGGTGCAACTTGGCTTAATTGACGAACTTCTTCAGGTATATGGACAACTGTACTTGATAAGTATAATGCTTCTGAAATCGGTAATCCGGCAGCATAAGCTAACGAAAGTACTGAGAAGTAATTTGAATAAGTGTAATCTTTTATCAAATTTTTAAATGGTTTAATAGTTGCCAGTTTTGATATGATTTTTGATGTCAGATTTTTGTTTTTATATATAGCAAAAGCTACCCCGCCTAATATCCCAAAAGTTAAAAGAATTTGGAATACTGATTTAATTGCAATAACAACTATTGATGTGCCTGTTGCAAGCATTTTAGCCGTGAATACTTCAAAGATAAAACTTTTAAAAAACACTGCGACAAAAATTGCAAGGCAAAATATAATAAGTGGATATGTAGCCTTTGAAATAACGTCGTTTCTTACTTTTTCTTGTATCAGAATATTGTTAGTAATTCCAGATAAAGTTTCTTCTAATTTACCTGACTCTTCACCAGCCACAATAAGCATTGTATATGCTTTACTAAGAGCTGTTGTGCAAGGCTTCATAGCTTCTTTTAGAGAATGTCCTTTTCTTACTCCTTGCAAAATTATTGCACATATAGATTTTATTTTTTGATTAGGGGTTGAGTTATGGATTGCATTAAAAATCTCAAATGTTGAATGTCCTGATTTGTATAAAGAGTAAAAAGCATTGAAAAAGTCCTTTTTCTCTTGAATAGAAAGGATTGTTTTTTCTGAGAAATTCACGCTTACATTTATGTTTTGAGCGGGAATGTTTTCATCTACCTTTTCTTTTATTTCAAGAAGAGTGTAGCCTTTTTTCTCTAATTTTGCGGCGGCTTCAGATAGATTTGTCGCATAGAAAGAATCTTGAATAATTTCGCCATTTGAGTTTTTAACTTTAAAAATAAAATAAGCCATACGATTATTATATAAATTGTGCTGACAAATGTCAAAAGGGGTGTAAATATGATGAGGGAAAGCTGTTTAGCAGTTATCAAATATTGAAAAAGGTCTTGCAATATGTTATAATGGGGTATGGTCTTTGAACGAAATCACGAAAAAATAGATAGGAATATCCCAGTTGGTCCTGTTGCAGGTGCAGACAGTTATACCAATGGCGATTATTACAACAATACAAATGCTTCTGGTTACATAAACAGAAAAAGGATTTCTCAACGAAGAAAAGAATTGGCATTAGAAAGAATGAAAGACTCTGTTGGTGAGGGTTGTCATAGAGATCCACCACCTGAGGGTTATTTTGATAAGTAGTGCAATAAATTAAAAAAGACTCACTTGCGTGAGTCTTTTAATATTCTGGGGCACTCTGCCGAACAAAAGTTGACTAAATGTCAAGTTTTGTGAGAGGGGGTATAGATAAACGGACATTTTTGAAAAATATGTAATTGAAATTTTGAAGTGAGATTGGCTTGGTGTTTGAGATTGAGGCTACTTCCCTCGGTTTTGGTTGGACAAAGTAATTATGTCCGAAATGTCCGTTTCGTGTCCTTTGCCTGTCCTCGATTTGTCCCTCAAATGTCCTTTGTATATTTGAATTCTAGCTTTTTTATAAAATACAATCGAAAATTTTCGATTACATTTTCAATTACATTAGTTTTTTACCTCCCACTTTAGGGGAAGTGGTTTCTTCCCTCTCATAATAACGACTTCCGACCTATAGGGAAGTTGTTAAGCAAAATCTAAAAAATGTAATTGAACGAATTTCAATTACATTTTAATAAAATAGGTTTAAATTAATTTGCTAAAAGAGTTTAGGGTGAATTTTTATAAATATTGTTTTTATGGAAGAAAAGAGAAAATTTGCATAAATTTTTATGCAAATGTAATTGAAAGTATGTAATTGAAAATTTAAAATAATGGAATAATTATTCGTCAATGCTTTCAGGGTAGTTTATAAAAAACGCATTAACTTGGTCTGCATCACGGCGTAGATTTTTAACAACAGGTGCTAGGTTATAAAGTTCCTCGTATTCTTTTTGCGATGAGCAAAAATAATCAATCACAACTGCGGTATTGTAGATATTTTCAGCATATCGTTCTAGCTTTTTAAAATCTTTTCTTTTAATAACAAATCTTTCTTCCATACACAACCTCCTTTGGGTTGTGCTATTCATCACTTGCAAGCAGTTGGAAGTCAAGTTGAAATGACATATATAAACAAAATATCTAGATGCGATATGATATAATAAAAAATAAAGAGGTAAATTATGAATAAAGAAATATACTACAACTTATTAAATAAAGGCTTATACGCATTAACATATGAGAGTAATCAAAATAAAAAAGCAGTATTATTGGAAATTAAAAGTTTTTGTAGCCAAATTGATTATGAATATGCAATAAATAAAATGCGTTCAGATTATGATTTGCAAGGTACCACCCATATAGATAATTTATTGCCACACGAAATAAATCAAAACTTGCAAGCTTTTTGTGAAGCGTTATGGCTGAAAATACAAAATCAAAATAATTATGCAGTTTCATTTAATGCAATTAATTCTTTATATTCAAAAAATATTTATTTTAAAACAGATATTTTGTATCAAACAAATGAACAAGCACTAAATGTATCTGATTTACTAGATGCCATTGGTTACGGATTGGCTATGGCAAACATTATATTTGATATTGACACAGAAAAATATGAAAATTATATTACTGTTTTAAAGGGATTAGATAAAATTCTTAATAACGACAAACCAGCTAATCCATTAAAAGATTTAGATTATGTTCTTGATGTATTTTATAAAATACAAAATCATTTTGAAACTAATCCAGATAAAAAACGAGAAAATAAAATAGAAGCTTTGGCAGTTAGTTTATTCATAAAATTTTTAACCGAATAAAAATACATTTTTGAAATGCATTTTGCTAAATCGTTTGCTACACAAATAAACACAAATAAGTATTTTTAAACTTGTTTAAGTTATCATGAAAAAAAGGAGAAATTATGGCATACGATTTAAGATATGGCGACTGCTTTAAATTATTAAATGATATTCCAGATAAATCCATTGATTTAATATTAACAGATCCACCTTACAATATTGCAAAATATTCAACAGGAAATATCGATTTACCAGGACGTTCTGCATTAAATAACGATTTAGCAGATTGGGATAAGGCTGAAATTGAACCCAAAGACCTTTTAGAAAATTTTAAAAGAATTATCAAGCCCAAAGGCAATATTTTCGCATTTACCACATATAATCAAATTGGCAAATGGCATGAAGCGTTTGATAGCGAATTTGATACTTTTCAATTCGCAGTATGGCATAAAACAAATCCTGCACCTAAAATATACAAGAATGGTTTTTTAAATAGTTGCGAATTAATAGTTTGCATGTGGAATAAAGGTCATAATTGGAATTTTTCTAATCAAAAAGAAATGCACAACTTTTTTGAAACCCCAATTTGCATGCAACCGGAACGTTTGAAGTACCCAAAACATCCAGCTCAAAAACCTGTAAAATTATTAGAAAAAATCATTAAAATTGCCTCAAATGAAGGTGATACAATTCTTGATCCATTCATGGGAGTCGGGTCAACAGGTATTGCTGCGCAAAACACAAATCGTAATTTTATTGGCATGGAGTTAGACAAAGAATATTTTGATGCAACAATTAGAAGATTTAAAGCATATGAACAAAAAATAAAACGCTAAAAAGAGTTATTTTATTCTTGATAATATAATACCGTCTTTTTCTCTATAATTTTTTATAATATTGGCTGTGATGGTATTATTGTATTTTTCTTTCAACCACATGTATTTATCTAAGGCTACTTGGTCGTATAATCCAATTTTTATTTGCTTTTTTAGTTCTATAATGTAGTCAGCCCATTGCTCATTACTATCTACTTCAGACCCAAAAGTATCATACGAAATATAGTCAATATAATAATAGCCATCATTATCCATTTTTAAGCAACTAACTATGTCTTTTTCTTCATCTCTTGCATCATAATCAATTTGTGAAGAATATTTAGAACATTCTGTGATAACTTTATTTGGGATTATTACTCTTGGGTATTTTGCAACTTTTTCCATTGAAACAACTTTATTCATGGCTGGTCCAAAAATCGTTGTATTTTTATGATACAAATCTCCACAAGTGCAAGCACCTCTTAAGAAAATACCATGCAATGCTGCAAAATTTGCTTGTAATCTCATGACATCCAATATTGTGTAAAATAAACCAGAAGGTGTTTCTATAGGGAAAGAAATTATAATCGAATCAGAAACTTGTAAATAATTTTTTTCTTTGCTTTTTGCCCATTTTATTTCTTCAGCTTTACGTTTACTTATCCATCTTGTGTAATCAAGGTGATATTCAGCATTATCAAACTGTTTCAACATTTCATCAACTGAAATTTTATTATTTTCAATTATTTCCTTGAACCCTAAAATGTCTAAAAAGAAAATTACACAATTTTTATATTCTGCCATTCCAGTCTCCGTGTTTATTGAGAACATTCTCTAATCATATCATTTAATCGTTCGTTCAAATTGATTTGATTGATTGCTTCATTATATATTCTTGTGAATTCATTAAAATCAATGCCTTCTGGTAAAATTTTATTCCAAAAAGCAGAGCCAACCAAGAACATATGAGGATACTGAAGATATTTTTTAATCGAACCTGACCAAGTTCTGCCTTCACCATCTTTATGATAAATAGTTGCAAAATAAGGTTTTGTTTTTCTATAATTCAAACCTGTATAAATAGTTAAAAGCTTTTTAGCATTTGACGGTGCATTACTACTATCAAGATTACCACCCGCTTTAATTTCCATAATATTTAATTCATCACCATCCCAAAAAGCCAAATCAACAGGCTTTGTTTGATATTCATTGGTAAATGGCAAATCCCCAGAAATAAGTTCTAGTATGCTTTCATGGTTTACAGAGCAACAAACTTTTCTCTTTTTATCACCTTCGCATCTAGTCATAAATTCAGCAATTCTGCCCTGCAAAGCTGGATTGTGCATATCCACATTTGAAACAATTATTTGTTCGTGTTCGTTAGAATTTATAATTTTGTGTTCAAGATTATGAGGGTTAATTATTTGAGGAACATTTTCAGCCCCATATCTTAATTTCGCGACTTCCTTTGCAACTTTTTGAATAGAATTGCCGCTTTTTGACTCAAAACTACTCACAAAAACCATATGAGCAGACATTAAGGTATCTAATTCTTTGAGCAAGAAATTATGTTGTTTAGCCTTGAAATTTGTTACAAAATCACCTTGTATTTTCTCTATTAATGAAGAAAATTCTTCTTCAACGATGTTAAAAATTCTATCTCTCATTCCGAATACCTATTTATTAAATCTTCCATTTTTTGTGTTAATGCTATCTCATCCAGAGCTTCTGTGTATAAATTAACAAAATCGCTATATGTTATTTGAGAAGGTAATATTTTGTTCCAAAAAGCTGAACCTATTAGTAACAAATCATTGTCAAAATATCTACTGGGCTGACCATTCCAACTATTTCCTTCACCATTAAAATTATATATTGTAGCAAAATAAACATGTGCATTTATATCGTCTGCTGCCACATAAATACTCAAAAGTTTTGCTAAATCACTAGGCGCTTTTCTACTATCTAATCCACCACCAGCTTTTATTTCAATGATATTTAATTTGTTATTTTCATCGTAAAAAGCTAAATCAACATCTTTCTTTGTAACAGTATTTTCTTTTTCTAAATTTAACAATTCTTTTATACTATCAGAATTTAATTTTTCAGAACTTGTTTCTATTTTTTGAGTAATTGTTCCTATAAGTTTTTTATAGTTAATATGAGTCAAAATATATTGTTTATTTCTGTTTATACGAAAATTTATATTTAAATCAGCTCGAGATTTGATAACATTCGGAACTTTATCTTCACCATAACGCAATTTTGCAATTTTTCTAGCAATATGTTCTATTCTATTCCCACTTTGCGATTCAAAACAACTAACAAATACCATATGAGCCTTTGTTTTTTCAGAAAAATTATGCAACAAAAAATTATGTTTTTTATTCGCAATATTAGTTTCCATGCAGCTAGATATGTTTTCAATTAATGCAAGAAATTCTTCTTTAATAATAGACTTTATTGTTTCTTTCATAAAACTCCTATGCATATTGCAATTGTTTTTTGCATTTAAGATTTAATGAAGTTACTACTGTTTCTTCTGATGGCAATGGATAATTTGTAATGATTAAATGTTCACAATCTCTATTGTTACGCCCTTTAAAACTAACCATATAAGTTTTATCAAAACTATTTATATGTAAACCTTTATTGCTGTACAATTCAGAAATAAAATCTGTATTTTTAATAACCAACATAAATTTTGCAGGACATTTGTTTATTAAATAGTTAGCCAAACGTTCTTGGTCTTTTTTATCAAAAGAATTGTTTACATAACTACTAAAATCAGTATCGTATGGTGGATCTAAAAATATAAAATCTGTATTTTTTAGTTTGATTTTATCTAAAAATTCTTCAAAATCTAAATTATAAATATCTGTATTCACAAAGTGAGATTGAAGTTCGCTTGATTTTATATAATCAATTTTTCTTTGGAAGTTTTTACGATTGTACGAGATTCCGCCATAAGGAACATTAAATTCACCATTGGCATTATACCTAAACATTGAAGAATAACAGTATTCTCTAATAAAGTAGAAGTATTCACTATTTTGAGTTTGATTTTGATTATATAAAGCTCTTATGAACATATAAAAAGAGCCTTTTAGCGCACACTCAAAATTGTCATAAATATCCTTTTGAGATAAACCCCCTTTTTGTTGTTCCAATTCAGCCATTCTAATTAATTTAGAACTTATGTTGCGAATTAATTCATTTAAGAAAATTTGATATTGTTTATTCAAATTTCCCTTAAGGATTTGTTTAAAACATTTTTCTTTATCTGTAATAAAAGTTGCGATTGCGGCTTTTAATTCATCTTTAGAAATTTTATTTGTTTTAAATTTTAAGTAGATTTCGTTAAATAATTTTATATTTTTATCTAAAACGTCTTCTAAAGAAGTCCAAGCATCATAAATATTTTGGAGTTTTTGAACGAAATCCGAATTGTGATATTTTACATTATTGTATAAATTTGTTAACTCAAGAGATTTATCATTAATCACCAAGTCTTTACAATTCATTGAAAAATAAACTGCACCACCACCAACAAAAGGCTCAATGAAACGAGAAAAAGCCGATGGCATATTAGGAAGAATATATTTTAATTCTTGCTCTTTTCCACCCGCCCACTTAACTATCGGTGACAAATCCTTGAAACTTCTCATAATATTATTTTATTCAAAACATGCTTTTTGCACAATGTGATGAAGAAAAGTTAAGATTACATAAAATATCTAAAATCATAAGATTTGTTGTATAAAGCCTCTTTCTGTTTTGACATTCTAGCAAGAGTTTTTGCAAAATCAAGAGTAACAGGCATATTTTTATATAAATTGTCTCCACTATTCCAGTTCATTTTGGTCAGCATCAATATTTCTTTAACCAAAGTGTCTCCGGAAGCTTTTCCATAAAACCTTTTCACTAAAACTGGAATAGGTATTCCTCGACTACCTTTATAATAATTACTTTTTCCATTCCCTAAATCTTGACTTATTACGCAACCATGTGTCCAAAGAAGAAAACTATCCTCTGACAGTTTTATAGTGGTCCCCCGCTCAATTGGATAATTATAAGGTTTTATACCTTCTTGATTCTTAAAGTATTTTATCGCTCTATATGGAGAAATCCCCTGAATTTGCAACAATTCAATATCTTCAATACCCTCTAATGCTTCGGTAAACCCAGCAATTTCTTGAGGTGTAAAAGGTGTTGTTTTATGTATTACAATTCTTCTTAGCTTTGCAACAGGATCACATTTATAGTATTCTTCTCTCAATTTACTTATTGTTATTCTAGCTTCATCTCTCTTCATATAAGGATTTTTACCGATATATTGAGGATTATCTAATTTTTTCAATATTAATCTTATACCAGTTCCCGTTGAATCAAATAATTGGCTGCAACCTATGCATATTCCTTTAGTGTTAGATTTTGCATAACTAATTCCAACAAAAGCTGTTTCATCATCCAAAACTACAGGGTGCCACAAAACACCAGATGCTTTTGCATATAAACTGGTAGATAAAGCCCACATTACTTTACATTTATCATAAGCAGTCAGAGAGCGTTCTTCTATAAATTGGATTTTTACACCTTTATTGGTTCCATATAGTTTTATCGCATCGTGTAGATTAAAATCCGAATCATAACTACTATCTTCTCTAAATTTTTCAAATGATTTTGGTATATATACAATTAAAACATCAAAGTCCGATAATTGAGTTTGGAAATAATCTATTTGCGATTTTATACTGTCGACAAAAGATTTCGTATTCTCATTACATGTTGCAGTTTCATCGTATGTTCTACATAATTGATTATTATTTTTATCAGGAATATTTAGACTTCTTTTATATGTATCATAAAATCCTTCATAATTCGGTAAAAACATTTCACTACTTTTTGCAGAGTGTTTTGCATTAAGATTATTTAAATGTCCTATAATATTATCTATTTGTTGAATAGGAGATAAAATAGCAAGTCTAATAGGCGATTTTTCGATAGCTTCAAAAGAATAATCAATAGGTGCATACCTTTGCAAACCTTTTAATTGATTTATGCTTGTACGATTTTTGTCATTAACATCAAATAACATTTCGGGTTCGTCAAATTTAAAAGAATCTATTTGAGGGTGTTCTGGTTTAGTAGACAACTTGTATGATAAACATACTTGATTAAATATTACAGCAAAATCATTAAATTCAAATTTAATCTCATTGCTGCCTTTTACATAAAGACTTTTGTTTAAATTTAATAAAAGATTACCATATTCAACATTATAAATCTTGGACATTATACTGTTTATTTCAATTTGTTTATATAACTTGCTAACTTCACTGCCATTTTTATTAGTCAAATAAACAGTGGGAATTATTGATAAATAAATCTTT
>JAZSDA010000078.1:0-34745 GCA_045530955.1 Candidatus Gastranaerophilaceae bacterium | reverse complement strand
ACATGGCTACGATCCGACTTCATTCTTCTATCAACTTTTATTTGAGAACCCATTTCAAGGTTTTTGATAGAAACTTGATTTTTTAAAATTTCATCTTCGCCTAAAATAAATGCGTATTTTGCAACTTTTGCAGCTTTTTCTAATTGTTTTGTGAATTTTTTATTAGATAGGTCAAATTCAACATTCAAACCTTCATTTCTCAATTCTTCAGCAAGTAAAAATGCATCAGTTGGGAAGTTTGAAACAACAAAACCATCTAATTTTTTAGATTCTCTTTCTGGTAATAGTGAAATTAATCTTTCCATACCCATAGCAAAACCAACTGCAGGAGTAGGCTCTCCACCCAATTGACCAACTAAAGCATCATATCTTCCACCACCGCAAACAGCGTTTTGAGAACCTAAATTGTTTGATTTAATTTCAAAAACTGTTCTGTTATAGTAATCCAAACCTCTTACAAGAAGTTTATTTTCGTTATATTTAACGTGCATTCTATCTAAATATAATTTCAATTCTGTGTAGTGTTCAGAACATTCTTCACAAATAAAATCAGAATTAATAACTTCTTGAACTTCAGGTTTTTCAAAAATCTTTTTACAAGAATCTACTTTGCAATCCAAAAGTCTTAGTGGATTTTTTTCATATCTATTTTGACAATCTTCGCAAAGTTCTTCAAAATAAGGTTTTAAAACAGCTTTAAGTTTATTTTTGAATTCATCACGACAAGTTGGACAACCTAAAGAATTTAATTCAACTTCTAAATCATTAAGACCAAGAGCTTTTAGGTAATTAACTGCCATTAAGATAACTTCAGCATCAGCAGTTGCCTGTTTTACACCAAACATCTCAACACCAACTTGGTGGAATTGTCTTTGACGTCCTGCTTGCGGTCTTTCATATCTAAACATTGGACCTTTATACCAAAGTTTTACAGGTGCAGAAAGTCTGGTCATACCGTTTTCAATGTAAGAACGAACAACCCCTGCTGTATTTTCAGGTCTTAGTGTAATTGAACGATCACTTTTTTCAAAAGTGTACATTTCTTTGTTTACGATGTCTGTTGTATCACCAACACCACGTGAAAAAAGCTCAGTAACTTCAATAATAGGGGTTCTAATTTCTTTGAATCCGTATTTTGAAAAAACTTCATCTGCTTTTTGTTCTATAAAATGCCACATTTCAATTTCTTGTGGCAAAATGTCCTTTGTTCCTTTTAAAACTTTTAATATATTAGCCATAAATCAATTATATTATTTCAAACACATATGTCAATTTTAAAATTTAAACAAAATCAACTGTAAGTATGAGGTAACAGGTATTTAAAAAATGTAAAATTAAGTGTATAAAATGGAAGAAATGTAAGGATTTAAAGAAATGAAAAAAGTTTCAAAACCAATAAATAACGTGATTTTCGGGGGGGGGGTAACCTCTAAATGCTTATCAGCAGCGGCTTTGGCAGGTATTGCCACTTTAACTTCTGTTAATTCTGCACAAGCAACAGATATAAAAGCTCCTGTTCCAACACGTGGTGAAGATAGTGCTTATAATATTGTTGCAGGTAATGAAGCAGATTATATTGATATTGATATAAATTCTTTGTTAACATCATCAGGTTCAATATCTACACTTCCAACAACATTTAAGTATATTTCTTTTGATGAAAATAATAACCTTGTAGAAGATTACTATAAAGTTGAAGTAAAAGATTACGGTCAATATTTCGAAGATTCAGGACATATTTCTTACGAAAAAGTTGATGCTTCAGGTGATAATGTTGTTCAAATATATAACATATTAGATGATTCAACAGAAAATTATAAATACACTTATAATCAACCTACTGATTACACAGTATTATCTGAAAAAAAAGGTGATGCTTGGGTAGATTTCAATAACAAATATGTTTATAAAGATATAACATCATACACAGATGGTGGTGCAATAGATAACACTCAGAAAAAAGGCAGTGTTAATCTAAATGTAGATTTTTATAATGTAGATACATATGGTGTTGTAATAAGTTCAAAAGAAGTTTTGGGTCGTGGTGGAGCATTAAAAAATGACCCATCAGGACTTGTAATTTCAACCTCTTCTCAAATAGGCAATATCACAGGTGATTTTGTTAATAACAGTATGAATACTTTTATTAATGGAGAGGGTAATGGGTATTCTCAAGGTGGTGCGATTTATAACTTCTCACCTGATTCAACTCTTGTTGATAAATCATCTGTAATTGGTGATATAAAAGGGAATTTTATTGGTAATACAGCACTTACAATAACATCAAAAGTTGTTACTTTAGATGAAATAAAAGATTATATTCCTGCGGATAAAGTTCCAGATTCATTATTTACAGGAACACCAGGAAAAGCATACTCAAGAGGTGGTGCTATTTATAATAATAACGCAGAATCTACTGATAATATTTCGACAATTGGTAATATTACAGGTGATTTTGTTAATAATAGTGCATTTGTAAAAGCTAACGGTGGCGAATCTTATGGTGGTGCGATTGCAAACTTCAATGTGATGAAAAATATCACAGGTGATTTTATAGGTAATACCGCAATTGTTAACTATGGTAATGGTAAAGCCTACGGTGGTGCTATTTATAATGCAAATGGTACAATGGGCAATTTGAACGGTAATTTTGTAGCAAATATTGCAGCCGTTGGTGGTGGAAATTTATCAAATATAAAAAATTGGAATGGCGAAGCTTACGGTGGTGCAATTGCAAACGATAAAGCTACAATAGGTACTATTACAGGTAATTTTGTAAACAATATTGCTTCAAAAACAGGCGGTGCTATTTATAATACCAAAGAAGCTACAATTGGCAATATCACAGGTGATTTTGTCGGTAATTACGCATATAATAGTGGTGCAATTCACAATGAAGGCTCAATTGGTGATGTAGTTGGTGATTTTGTTGGAAACATATCAAAAGAAAAAGCTGGTGCAATTTATTCAACAGGTACAATTGGAAAAATATCAGGGAATTTCATAGATAATATTTCTCAAAATGGAGTTTCTGCTTTATATATAACAGGAACAACTGGTGATATTAATGCCAATTTTATTGGTAATACAGCACTTGCTTTTGGAGAATTTGGTGCCGGAGGAACTGTTTCTATACAAACAGGAGATAATATAAACATCACTGGGGATTTTATTTCTAACCAATCTAGTATGTCTTCAATTATTAGTAATGGTGGAATGTTAGGAAAAATTTCAGGCAACTTTATTGGCAATAAAGCCTTTGCCTCAGGCGGTATTATGAACTTGGGTATCATTGATGAGATTTCTGGTAAATTTGCAGGAAACGAAGCGTCAATGTTTGGTGGTTCATCTATCTTCAATGTTGATATGTTTAGTTCTCAAGTACCTGAAGGTGAAGATTATAACTTTGGTATAAATAATATTAATGCAGATTTTGATTCAAACTCTTCAGGTATTTTTGGTGGTGCTATTTATAACACTGCAAGAATTGATAATATTACTGGTGATTTCACAAATAACAAAACAACTGGTAATTTTAAACAATTTATTGATGTGATGTTTGGTGCAGAAGGTGTAGAAATTCCTGAAGATATAAATTATGAAGAAGCATATAATGAACAACTTGCAAAATTAGATCCAAATTCACAATATTATTATCAACAAAAATATGATTTAGAACGTGAAATAACAATGTTAAGTTTACGTGAAATGAAATCAGGTTTTGGGGCTGGTGTATTAAATATGGCATCAAATACAATGATGTTATTCCCATTGGTTACTTCTGATGCAACAATTGATAATATAAAAGGTGATTTTATAGGTAACAAAGCTGAAGGTTATATCACTTATGGTGGTGGTATTGCAAACGTTGCTTGGGGTGATGATATGACTACTCTTGGTTCATATGTTGGTTTTTCAATGTTGGGTTCAGGTAATGGAAACGTTACAGAAGAAGATCTGATGGAAATGTTGGAAACTCCACTAAATAACACTATTGGTAGTATTGAGGGTGATTTTATTCAAAATACCGCAGCTTCAGGTGGAGCAATTGCGAACTTCAAAATGGAAAATGATGGTGCGTTACCTTTATTCTGTGTAATCGGTGATACATATGCTGGTAGTGGCATACAAGGTTCAAATGGAAATGAGTTTGGGACTATTTTGCAAGAAATGAAGAATCAAGGTCTTGAGCGTCAATCCAATCTTACAATAGATAGAATTTCTGGTGATTTTATAGAAAACAAGGCTGAAGTAACAGAATTTGAGGGCTTCCAAACAGCAATTGATTTTATATATAAAATGGGTGAAACAGTAAAAACTCAATTTGCAGGTCCTGATAATGATGTTACTTGGGATGAATTATCTGAAATGATTGCTGAAGAAATAGAAAAAGCAGAACAAGAAGGCAAAACAGAACAACAAATTCAAGAACTTCAATCAATAAAGAATTTTGTTGATTCTTATGCACAAATTCCTAACCTTGAAGAGGATTTAAAAACAAGTTTAGGGAAAGGTGGTGCAATATTTAACAAAGGTGGAAAAATTGGTGAAATTACAAATTCTTCTTTTGTTAGAAATAGTGCATCAACAACATTTGATGGAGTAGATGCTCAAGGTGGTGCAATCTGGACAGATCAAGATTTAAAAATCACCTCAACAGACGGTTATGAATCATTATTTGATGGCAACTATGTAAGCCAAAATGGTGAAGTTCGTCCTGAAGCAATATATGTAGATAATTCTGAGTTAACTCTGGAAACAAAAACAGGTGGTAAATTCTTATTCAACGATGAAATCAATGGTAAAGATTACAAATTAACAACAACAGGTGATGATACAGGTGTTATAACATTTAATAACAATATTAAAAACGCAGAAATTTCATTGAATAATAACACTGTAAACTTTACTCAAGGTGAATTTTTAGGGAATAATAACTCATTAACATTAAACAGTGGAACATTGAATATTAATCACTTGGGTTCAGCTCCTGTTCATTTCAATGACTTTAGTTTAGTTGGTGGTCAAATGAATATTGATGTTGTTGATGTTGATTTGGCAAATGAAACAATGGGTAGAATTACTGCTGATACATATTCAAATGTTTCACAAGATGCGACAATAAACGTTGGTGCAATGAATTTATTATCTGATGCTACAAAAGATAGAACAGAAATTTTATTTGCAGATAACGAAATCAAAGACAATGTTAATTCAGGTGTTTCGTATTTACCGATAGATTCAGTACAAACTGCATATACTCCAATTTATAAATATAATGTGGCGTATGACAATAGAGAAGATGGCGGTTTCTTTATATTTAATAGAGCATCATCAGGTGGTGGAACTCCTCCTGTTGAAGCGTTTAACCCAGCAGTTTTAGCAGGTCCGATTGCGGCTCATGCAGGTGCGGTATCTGTTTCAACACAATCAATTAATTACGGTTTCCAACACTCTAATGAGTTTATGCACATTCCATATTCAGAACGTTTGTCTATGAAAAATAGAAACAAATATGCTTTGGTTAATACTGTGCCAACAATAGGAAAATTTTCGCCGTTATATCAACCAAGTGATGATGGTTCATCAGTGTGGGTAAAAACATATGCAACATTTGAAAATATACCATTCAAAAATGGTCCAAAAGTTTCTAATATTACTTATGGTACATTAGCAGGTTTTGATAGTGAAATGCAACACATTAAAAACGGTTGGGATAGAGTATTTTCAGGTTTTGTTGGTTATAATGGAGCATCACAAAGATTTTCTGGAGTTGATTCTATTCAAAACGGTGGTTTGTTAGGTGGAACAATGACCTTATATAAAGGCAACTTCTTCAATGCAACAACTGTAAACGTTGGGGCATCTGTTGCAAGTAACCAAACAATGTATGGTTCTGAAAACTTTGCAATGTTACTTTCTGGTATAGGCAACAAAACAGGTTATAACTTTGAGTTCAAAGAGGGTAAAGTAATCCTTCAACCATCAATGTTAATGAGTTATACATTTGCAAATACATTTGATTATACAAACGCTGCAGGTGTCAGAATAGATAATAAACCATTGCACGTTTTCCAATTAGTTCCTGGTGTAAAAGTTATTGGTAACCTAAAAGGTGGTTGGCAACCATATTTAAGTGTAAGTATGATTTGGAACATAATGGGTGAATCTGATGCAACAGCAAATGGTGTTAGACTTCCTGAAATGTCTATCAAACCTTATGTTCAGTATGGTGTAGGTGTTCAAAAACGTATAAAAGACCATTTTATGGGTTATGGGCAAGCTATGGTTCATAATGGCGGAAGAAATGGTGTATCTTTAACTGCGGGCTTTAGATGGGCAATAGGACACGACAATTGTAAGTATGAAAAAACACAAAGTCATCCTGAGGTGAAAACCGAAGGATCCTTAACAAGTAAAGAGATTCTTCGCTCTGCTCAGAATGACAGGGGTAAAAGTATTCGTCATTCTGAACTGACTAGAAAATCAGTTGAGTATACGAAACGTGATTTTCTGTTCCTACTCGGTGATTCAGAATCTATCAATGCTAATAAAACCCTCTCCCCAACCCTCTCCCAAGGAGAGAGAGCAACAGGCTCAAAGAAAATCTTAAAACAAATGACACATGAACAAAAAGTTGTATATGGTGGAGCAAGACAAAACACTTCAAGAACTGCTAGTTATGGTTCATTAAAACGCTTATAATCTATTTATGTTATACTTTAAGCATAGAGAAAAGAGGTGTTTTATGAAACTATTACATACTATGATTAGGGTTAAAGATGCAGATGCTAGTTTGAAGTTTTATACTGAACTTTTGAATATGAAGTTAGATAAAAAGAAAAGACTAGATGATTGTTGGTTGTATTTTTTGACAGATGAAGATGGAACAACTCAGCTTGAATTAACATATAACGATGAAACACCAGAAGGTGGATATGAATTAGGTTCAGGTTTTGGACACTTGGCTTTTTCTGTTGAATCATTAGACAAATTCACAGAAAAAATGAATGAATTAGGTTATAAATACTTGTACGAACCATTTGATTTAAACGGAAAAGGAACAAGGATTGCTTTTGTAAACGATCCTGATGGTTATGAAGTAGAACTTATTGAAAAAGTTGTTTGGTAAAAAGAAAGGGAACTGATTTTCAGTTCCCTATTTAATTGGATATTATTTTGAGAATATTGATTTATAAATTGATTTCAATTCTTGTTTAGCACTTTTTGCATAAAAATTAGATGGATTTTCTGCTAAATCTAAAGTGTGGTATGTTATATCTCTAGCATTAATTTGTCCATCAATTTCCATTGACTCATAATTTTGGTCAAAAAGTGCCAATAATGCGGTCATTTCTTTAGCATCAACAAATGTATCATCATTTAAGTTGATATTATTAAAAGTGTTTTCAGTTGCTTTAATGAATGTTTTATTTTTCTTATCTTTATTAGATAAAGGTGCCAATTGTGATTTTTTAAACTCTTCAAGAGTTAATTTTTTATCACCATTACCAAATTTTTTATCAAGATATTCTGTATAAGATGTACCAAGATTTATAAAATTTGGTTTGTAATTGTTTGTATTTGTTGCAACAGTAAATTTTTCATTAGATGCTGAATCTCCGGCCTTGCCAACACGTGTTGCAAAATCATTAAAACTTTGTCCTAAACTTATATTTTCAATTCCCATAAATTTTCCCCAAAAATATCCCTTATATTCATATAAAGTATTTTTGGATTGAAAAATTGCCTAAATTTAAGAATTATTAAATTATGCAATTTGTCCAACTGTAATATTTTTAATATTTTTGAACATTTCATCAAGATCCATTTCTGTTTGTATAGAGCTATTGTTTGGATCTGCAATAGTTACTTTCCTTGTTACAGGGTCATATTTTCTTATAGAAATTGCATGACCACTTGTTGGTGAAGCCCAATGAGATTCATTGATTATATATCTAGGGTTGCCAGAATATAAATTTAAAGCGTTTTCTATTTGTTTTTTGTCAGTAAAGTTACGAACGAAAAATTTACCTTCCGCTTTTAAATCTGCTAACATTTCATTTAATACATTTATACTAAATCCGCCTTCTGTTCTTTTGTGAAGATATGCAATATTATCAGTGTTTAGTGTATCCAAATAATTTCCATTAGCAATAGTTCTATCATCAACTCTAATTGCTGTTCTTTCATATGTTTGTTCAAGCATATGGACATGTTTTGATGCTTTGGCACTACGCATATCAATTTTAACATTTCCTTTAGGGAAAATAACTGTTCCTTTATAATCTTTATATGCAGGGATTGTAACTTGAATATCATCCCCTACTTGTTCAAACATTTTGTAATAAGTTCCTCTTGTTCGTGGATTTTCATAAAGAGATTTTATTATTGAAATAAAATAACAATTACCATAAGTTTGTTTGGTAATAAATCTGTTTCCAAGAGGGAAGAGTTTGTCAAACGCTTCTTCTGTCATATTCCATGGTTCTAATTGACCATTGTTATTTATGTACATTTTTCCGTTTACAGAAACAACATCTCCTGCAGAAGTTTGTCTTAAAATGTCTTTTGTTGAGTCAAAATGTTTAATAGCTGATGTTTTTCCTGCTTTTATAAGTTTTAAATCAGCAATTATTTCCGGAGATAATTTTGTTGTTGATGATAAATTTTCAAGAATTGCTGGAGAAAATTTTCCTTTGGCAATCAAATCAAAAACACCTAAATCTTCTAATTCTTGTAATGTTTTAGGATCAAGAGAATCTTTTATTCTTAGTATATTTGTTGCTTGAGCACATGCATGTGCTGGACTTTTGGACATGTTGTAAAAATCATAAAATAAAGGTTTGAATGCTTTTTCATATTCTTCACCCAATAAATTCCAACTTTCAGGGTTTTTGTATTTTGAAGAAGCAGAAATCCTTTCAAAATAATAAGTATTAAATTCATTTGTATTGAAAAATTTTTTAAAATAAGGAAAAGAATTGTCGTTCAAATAATAAGCAAAATATTCGAAATTTATTTTCTTTTCAGCACAACATTCAAATATTTCTTTAACAAATTTGTCGTCAACTCCATCTATTTTTATTATTTCATTTATATAGTTTAGAGTTGAAGGAGAAACGTTTTGAGGATATTTTCTTTCCCAAGCTAAATATTGTTCAAAAAGTTCATCAGAGATTTTAAAATTTTCTGCATTTGAAATAAGTTTAAAATTACTCATTGCAACATTAGGTTGTTCATTTACAATCATTTTCATTGTTTTTTCAAACGCAGTAGGATTTTCTTTTGCTGCTGTAAATAATTCAACAAAAGAGTTATATTGATATTTGAAATGTTTTTCATTACAAGGAAATTTCTTTAAAATAGTGTTGATTACTTCAGGATTATCAATAGATTCAATTACTTTTAAAAACTTTTCATATGCTTCAGGATTTTGTAAAAGTTCATTATCATATTCTTTAAGTAAATTTTTAATCAATTTTTCATCAAAACCTTTAGCTGCAAGTCTTTTTGTTGCATCAAGTTCTAATCTTTCAAAATGTTTGTAAAAATAATCAGGGTCAATAACATCACTGGATTTAAGCCCTTTTAAGTGAGATAAACTTAATCTTCCAGCTACAATTTCTTGATAACCTTTAGATTGTATTAAATTTTTATAACTGTTTTTGTCTTTATAAAACATCAAAATCATATTTGTAGTGATTTCTTGTCGGTCATCAAAACTAACAGCTTTTGCTTTTTTAAACATATTGTTTAAAATAATTTTATTTTTTTTGTAGGTATTAAAATTTTTATTATTTTTTAAAATATCTGCAATAAGTTTTTCATCGTCACCATATTTAACAAGAGTATCAATATATGATGTAACATTTTCATATACGGTTTGACTATTTTTTTGAGTTTTAGCAAATTCCCAAATTCTTTTTTTAGCCTCAATAACAACTTCTTGAGTTTTTGGAGAAAGTTTTGTGAAATGAGGAGCCTCTTTTAAACCTTTCAAAAAATCAGGAGCAGCATCAGCAACTTCTACTGTTGCTTTTGCAATAGTAGAATCAGTGCTTTTAACTGTACTTGTAACGGTGCTTCTTACTGCTTTACATTGAGCAAAATCAATTACACCATTAATGATTGGTTTCAATATTCCCATAAAAATTCCCCGTATAGATATAAACAAATTTTTTCTTGGGAATTTGCTAATAAAAGATATACAATCTTTACATATTGTAATTTATTTACTAAAAACCCGTGAGATTGTATTATTATGTAAGAATAGACATAAAACCATTCTTTCGGAGGCTAAATTGGTAGAAAGATTTTATATAAAAGGTGGAACCCCATTAAAGGGAGAAGTATCAATAGGTGGTGCTAAAAACTCTGTATTAAAGTTGATGGCGGCAGCTATTTTGGCAAAAGGTGAATCAAAAATTTATAATGTACCTGATTTAACAGACGTTGAGATTATGCTTAATGTAATTTCTCAATTGGGTGCAAAAACAAGTTATAATAAAGAAGAAAAATCATTAACAATTGATGCAACAGATATTACAAGTATTACTGCAAGTTATGAATTAGTAAGTAAAATGAGAGCTTCATTTAATGTATTAGGAGCTTTGGTTTCCCGTTGTAAAGAAGCTAGAGTTGCCCTTCCTGGCGGTTGTGCAATTGGTGAAAGAAGAGTTGATTTCCATATTCGTGGTTTGGAATCTTTGGGTGCTAAAATCAAAATCGAAAACGGATATGTTCATGCAAAAACTAACAAACTAGTTGGGGCGGATATTTACTTGGATATTCCATCAGTTGGTGCAACAGAAAATATTATGTTAGCATCAGTTCTTGCTGAAGGTTCTACAAAAATCCAAAACGCAGCACAAGAGCCTGAAATCGTTGATTTGGCGAACTTCTTGAATGCTATGGGTGCAGATGTTAACGGTGCAGGTACATCAGAAATTATTATTAACGGTGTAAAACAAGCTGACTTACATCCGATTGAATACACAACAATTCCTGATAGGATTGAAGCGGGAACCTTTATGACAGCTATTGTTGCAACTAAAGGTAAAGGTATTATCAGAAATATTTATCCAGCACATTTGACATTCTTTACTGACAAATTGTTGAAAATGGGTGCAAATATCAAACTTATTGACCCGACTTCAATGGAAGTAAGTTGTAAAAATAGACTTAATTCAATTAATTACGTAACTCAACCATATCCAGGTTTTCCAACAGACTTGCAATCAATGGCGATGACACTTTTAACAACCGCAAATGGTGTTGGTATCATCACAGAAAGTTTGTACGAAAACAGATTTATGCAAGTTCCTGATTTGAACAGAATGGGTGCGGATATTCATCAAGACAGAAACCATGCAATTATTAAAGGTGTGAAAAAACTTTCAGGGGCTACATTAACAGCAAGTGATTTAAGAGCTGGTGCTTCTTTGGTTGTTGCAGCGTTAATGGCAGAAGGCAATTCTGTTGTTGAAAAACTACATCATATAGATAGAGGATACGAAAATTTTGAAAATAAGATAAGATTGTTAGGAGGGAAAATAGAACGTAGAGTCGAAGAATCCCCAACAAGCCTAACGGAGGGAATACATAATGAGTCCTACTTATAAACGTTGGTACGATCATGACCCATTATTATTAGAAGTAATTGAGCTTTTGAGAAATTATCAAACAGAACTAAGAGCTCAAGCAGAGATATTTTTGCAAAAAATAGAAGAAAAAGTTTCAAAAGAAACAATTGATAAATTTTATGCTATGGTGAAACCTGTTAATGCTAACAATCGTTGGTATGACAAAGATCCAGTTATTTCAAGAACAGTTGAAATTTTGAGAATTGTTCCACCAGAAGCTCAAAGAATTTGTGCTCAAAACTTCATTAAAACACTTAGAGAAATGGGTATTGAGTACGAAAGTCAAAACGTACAAATGTAATTTCCGTAATAGTAGAAGATTAGTGTAGTAGTAGAAAAAAAGAACTCTTGTATAATTCAGGAGTTCTTTTAATTTGAAATAAAGCAGATAGAATTTTGTCACTCTGAACTTGATTCAGAGTCTATCCATTTGATATAATCCTGTTATGGAAAAACAAAATGCAGTCTATATAATGACAAATTACTTAAATTCTACATTCTATATTGGTGTAACTAATAATTTATTGAGAAGGGTTATAGAGCATAAAAAAGAAATTAATGAGGGATTTACTTCTAAGTATAATCTTAATAAACTTGTATATTTTGAGTTAACATCATCAATTGAGGATGCTTTAAATAGAGAAAAACAACTTAAAAATTGGAAAAGAGATTGGAAAATAGATTTAATAAAGAAAACAAATCCATCATTTAAAGATTTGTCTGAAGATATAGGAATAACAAAAGCATTGATAGACCCTGAATCAAGTTCAGGGTGACAGATTTTTTGGTTCGCTTTGTAGGGTTTAGGGTAACATTAAAAAGAACTCTTGTATAATTCAAGAGTTCTTTTTGTATATCTTTTAGGTTTGATTATAAAACTTTGATTAGTTCACCGTTTTCATTGAATCCCATCAATATTTTATCTTCTGGTGAGTTGTGTTCGATATATGTTACAAGTTTTCCATTTGATTCATAAACAGCGATTTTTTCTTGTTTTGTATTGTCATTCATAACAGAAACTTCTACTGAGCCATTATCAATAAAGTTTGTTGTTTTGAACAAGTTTTCGCCAAGTTTTTCTTCAACGGTATAATCTTTTCCATAATCGTGGTAAACGATGTATTTCACATTATTAGGGTCTTGAGCATCTTCAATACCTGTTAATGTTCCATTTACATCGAATGTGTGTGTAATAGAACCTGTTGCAGTTTGAGTTGTAATTCTTTCAATCATACCGTTTGAATAGAATTGTTTTTGACCTTCAACTTGTTTTGGGTCATAACCTAAAATATAAGGTTGAGCAGGAACAAGTTGTGGGTCTGCTTGAGGGTTTTTACCTGTTGTATTTAGAATTGGTTCTTGTTTTTTGTTCTCTACGCTTGCCAATTTACCATTTACGTATTTTTCTGTTTTAACAGTGTTATTTTTGTTATCAGTGATTTCAAGTTCTCTTACTTGACCGTTTTTATCATAGTCAATAAATCTTGAAGATTTAGTTAATTTACAATCTTCTAAAATAGCAGTAGAACCATCTTCACGTGCGATATAACGTCTTTCAAAACCATTTGGTCCATATTCGGTAGTTGTAGCATAGAAAAATTCACCATTGCCGCCATATCCTGAGTTTTGAACGGATCTACCTTGTTCATCAAGAGTTTGAAGTTGATATTTTAATACCTCAACTTTACCATTTTCTGTTTTATTAAAGTTTTCTTGAACTGAGATTAATTTACCTGTTTTATTGTCATATGTTTCAATTTTTCTGATTGCATCATTTGGAGCCATAATATCAGTTTTATAAACAACAGTTGTATTATCAAAACGTCTAACAATAGCACTTAATGTTCCGTCAGCTGAAGTGATTCTTTCGCCTTCCATTGTGTGTACTGCCTCTGGTGTTAGAACAGTTGGAGTTAGTGGTGTAATTGTTTTTGGTGCTGTTGGAACACTGTTTGCTATTGGTTGGTTATAAGCTGCAAGAGCTTTTAAACCATCCATATTAGGATTATCCATTGGTGCATAAATTTGACGTGGTTGAGTTGCAACTTGTTGGGGTGCCATCATTGTCGTATTTTGTACCATTGGACTTAAATTAACCGGATTTATCATTTTCCCTACCTTTAAATTTTACATACTACACTATTATCACAAAAACTAAAAATAAAAATTAATTGCCTTTATGTTAAATAATGTAAATAGGTTAAAAATATTGATAAGTATTATATAATGTAAGATATGTTAATGATAAATGAAGATGATATTTCAAGAAATTATGAGGATTTTCGGGCAAAGGTTAAAAAGGATGTTTCTTTTGCCGTAACTGGTCTGACTTCAATTTTAAGAATTTATCTTTTATCAAAAATCAAAGCATATTCAAAGAAAAAAGTGTTGTTTGTAACTTCAACTGAGCAAAATGCCCTAAAGTATCAAAGTGATTTGTTATCAGCTTTTAATGTAAAATCTCAAGTTATGCCGTTTCAAAATATTTCAATGTATGAAACAGTTAGCCCAAATTTGTACGATTATGCTCAACAAATCAAAATTCTGCAATCAAAACCTGATATTGTTTTGTGTCCTGTAAAATCGCTATTAGAAAAATTTCCTCAAGGTGATTTTTTCAAAAAAAACAGTTTAAAAATAAAAGTTGGGGATAGTTTAGATTTAAAAGATTTAGCCCAAAATCTTGTAAAACTTGGTTATAAAAAATCCACTATGGTAAACGATGTTTCTGAATTTAGTATCAGAGGGGATATTGCAGATATTTTTTCACTTGAGGATAACCCTATTAGAATTGAGCTTTGGGGTGATGAAGTTGTTGATATAAGATATTTTAACAACGAAACACAAAAATCTATTGAAAAAATTAAAGAAGTTAAAATTCTTCCGATTTATAAGTTTTTGATAGACGGGAAAGAAGATTTGGTAAGAAGTTTGCAACAAAGCGAAGATGAAGTTCCTGATGAGAGTTATTTTGACGGAATTGAAGTTTATCAAAATTATTTTAACGACAAACTAGTAAGTTTATTAGATTATTTTGAAGATTATATTTTAGTTTTTGATGAAACTAGCGAAATTTATTCAAAATATGAATTTGTGAATGACAATTTCGAAAAACAATTAGAAGAAAATTTAAAATTAAGTTATATCAAAGAGTTAAAGGGTAAAAACCATTTTACTTATGAAGAGTTTTTGAGAGGAACTTCTTATTTTACAAAGATAGGGTTCAATAATTTTGTTGACGGTCAAATTGGGGATTTGATTGAATTTGATTCTCAACCATTGAGAAATTTTGAAGCTAATATTGATTTGATTGCGGATTTTATTGAAGAGCATAAGGATTATAAAATCCTTATTGCAACAGATTATCCTGAACGTGTAAAAGAAATTTTGAAAGAAAAAGGAATATTTCACCCTGAATTTTCTGAAAGTACAGTTTTGGGCGGATGTATTTTAGAAGATTTTAAAACGATTATTATGACTGATAGAGAGTTGTTTAACAAACGCTCAAAAGAAGTTACAACAAGTAAAAAGTCCTATTTTAAAGAAAAGCCTGAATATATTGAAAATATAAATGATATCAAACCTGGGGAATTTGTTGTTCATACAATTCATGGTTTGGGGGTTTATAAGGGACTTTCAAAACAAGAAATTGACGGGCAGTTAAAAGATTATTTGACCATTGAATATGCAAACAAAGACAGGTTACATATTCCAGCTGAACAAATTAACTTGCTATGTAGATATAGAGGCTCTGGTACAATAAAACCTAAACTTTCCAGAATGGGTGGAAAAGATTGGGAAAATACAAAAGCAAAAGTTAAAAAAGAAGTTGAAGTTGTCGCATATGATTTGTTAAGACTTTATGCAAGACGCAAAATGCAACAAGGTATTCAATTCTTACCTGATACAAATTGGCAAATTGAGATGGAAGAGGCTTTTGAGTTTGTGGAAACACCAGATCAATTAAAAGCAATTTCTCAAGTTAAATATGATATGGAATCCGAACAACCAATGGATAGGTTGATTTGTGGGGATGTTGGATTTGGAAAAACAGAAGTTGCAATGAGAGCAATTTTTAAAGCTGTAACTTCTGGTAAACAAGTTGCGGTGGTTGTACCGACAACTATTTTGGCGTTGCAGCATTATCAAACAATTTCTGAAAGATTTAAGCCTTTTGGAGTTGATGTTGAGTTGTTGTCAAGATTTAGAACTAAAAAAGAGCAAACACAAACAGTTAAAAACCTTGCAACTGGCACTTGTGATGTTGTTGTAGGTACACATAGATTATTGCAAGAAGGAATTGTTTTTAAAGATTTGGGACTTTTAGTTATTGATGAAGAGCACAGATTTGGGGTTCGTCATAAAGAAAAATTAAAACAACTAAGGGAAAATATTGATATTCTTTCAATGTCAGCAACTCCAATTCCAAGAACTTTGTATATGTCATTATCAGGCATTAAAGATATGTCGATAATTAACACCCCGCCAAAAAATAGATTACCGATTAAGACTTATGTTGGTGAGTGGAATGAAAATATGGTGAAAAATGCCATAATTCACGAACTGGATAGAGAAGGACAAGTTTTCTATTTGTATAACAGGGTTGAAACTATTCAGGAATTCAAAAATCAACTCCAAAAAATTGTGCCAAATGCCAGAATTGCTATCGGGCATGGGCAAATGGATGAAAAAACATTGGAAGAAGTAATTGTTGATTTTTCAAATCACGAATATGATATTTTGCTTGCAACAACAATTATCGAAAATGGTATTGATATTCCAAACGCAAACACAATGATTATTCATGATGCAGATAGATTTGGGCTTGCTCAGTTGTATCAATTAAGAGGTCGTGTTGGTCGTTCTCAAAGACAGGCATATTGTTATTGTTTCTACAAAAAATGTAAGGAAATTACAACTGATGCAGTTAATCGTTTAAAAGCTATTAAAGAATTTACAACGCTTGGCAGTGGTTATCAAATTGCACTTAGAGATGTTGAAATTCGTGGTGTTGGAAATATTTTAGGAACAAAACAACACGGTCATATGATAAATGTTGGTTTTGATACATATTGTGAGTTGTTAGAAGAAACTGTTCAAGAGCTTCAAGGAGAAAAGGTTAACAAAACAACTCCAACAATTGTTGATATAAATGTAACAGCGTATATTCCTGATGAATGGGTTGGTTCTTCTGAACAAAAAATGATTGAATATAAACGTTTGGCTGATGTAAAATCGTCAGTTGAATTAGATTATATTGTAGAAGAGTGGGTTGATAGATTTGCAAAACCTCCTGAAAGTGTTGAAAACTTGATAAAACTTATCAGATTAAGACTTTCTGCAACAGAGGTAAAAATTGCAGCAATTCGTGAAGTTCAAGATTGTATAAGAATTTATACCCCATATTCAAAACCTGAGTGGAACATAATTCAACGAACTTTACCACACAACCTTGCTAAAAAAATAAAATTTACACTTGCACCAAAAACTTGTCAAGAAGGGGTGTCTATCTTGATTTTGGACACTTCCTATGTAAATTTTAATGAAGTATTTAACATTTTAACTGATTTGTTTTATTATATATACAAAGTTAGTCACGAATATTAAAAAGAAAGAGAGAAATTAATGAAAGCATCAAAATTATTGGTAACTTTGGCGTTATCTGCAGTATTATTTACAGGCTGTGGTGTAAAAAGTCAAAATGCAATTATTAAAATTAACGACCAAGCTATCACTCAAGCTGAGTATGATAAATTGATGGACAGACATATCGGTCAATCTCCATTTGGCAGAATGGGTGATTTAAAAGGTAATAAAGACGGTTTCTTATATTTGATGATAGAACAAAACGTTATAAACCAATTGATTATCACTGAATTATTAGAACAAGAAGCTAATGACAGAGGAATTAAAGTTACTAATAAAGATGTTGATGAAGCATTGAAAAAATCAATGGATCAAATGGGTGGAAAAGATCGTTTAATCGAAGTTTTAAAAGCAAATGATGTTAGTGTAAAAGAATTCAAAAACGATTTGAGAAACCAAGTTAAGATGCAAAAACTTGCAAATTCAACTGGTAATATTGAAGTTTCTGACAAAGAATGTGAAAAGTTCTTCAAAGAAAATCCTGCAAAATTCCAAAACCCTGAAAAAGTAAGAGCATCTCATATTTTAATTTCAGCAAATCCTCATCAAATTCAACAAGATTTAACTCTTGATGGCAGAAGAGATATTCCAAAAGAAGAGTTGATTGCTCAAGTTGAAGCAAAAATGGCACAGAAAAAAGAACAAGCTGAAAAATTAGCAAAAGAATTAAAAGCAGATAAAACAAAATTTGCAGAATATGCTAAAAAATATTCAGATGATCCAGGTTCTGCAAAACAAGGCGGAGATTTAGGTTTCTTCCCTAAAGAAGCAATGGTTCCTGAGTTTGCAAAGGTTGCTTTTGATTCTAAACCTGATACAGTTTCAGATGTTGTAAAAACTCAGTTTGGTTATCACATTATCTACGTTCAAGATAGACGTGCAGCAGGCGTTACACCATATGAAAAAGCAAAAAGTGGTATCAAAGATTATTTAACAACTGAAAAACAAATCAAAGCTCTTGATGATTTGACAGCAGCAGCTAAGAAAAAAGCAAAAATTGAATATATGGATGAAAGATACAATCCTGAAGTTATTCAGAAAAAATTATCAAGACAAGTTGACGATGCAACAGGCGGTCAAGCAAGCAAAGTTAAAGAAGAATATAATAAAAATAACAAAAAATAAAAACCAAAAAAGACCTCTTTTAAAAAAGGGGTCTTTTTTATTGCAAAAATTGAAAAAATGTGTATAATGAAAATATGAATTACCAAAAAATAAATTTGCTAAAATTCAATCATAGCTTTGTTTTCGGGGGGGGGTAACCTCTTAAAGCTTGTAATTAGGCTTATTTTAGGCTATATTGTTGATTTGTTTTGTCATCCAAATATTAAACTGGATTGCTTCGCATTTGCTCGCAATGACGTAAATAAATGTCATTCTGATGAAAATCAGAATCTCACAATGCAACAAATAGAGTTGCCAGATTATGAGATCCTGAATCGAGTTCAGGATGACAGTATGTTTAATTGTCATTACGAGGATGAGCGTAGCGAGTCCGTAGTAATCCATTACAAAGAAAGTAGGTCAGGCATTGTCTGACTGCTTCAAGTTGGGTCTTTTGGCTCAATAAAATAACAAAAATAATAAAAAACAAATAAAGGAGAAAGAAATGAGAATAAATTTCAAAAGAGCGGGTTTTACCCTAGCGGAAGTATTGATTACCCTTGGTATAATAGGTGTCGTTGCGGCAATGACTATTCCTAATTTAATAGCAAATACTCGTAGTTCGCAATATCGTTCAGCGTTTAAAAAAGCTGTTTCAACTCTTTCTCAAGCCGCACGAATGAGCCAAGCACAGTATGGATTCGATTATGCTGGGATTAGTGAACAATGTGGGTCAGGGCAAAATGCAGCTACAGATAACCCGGAAGAAAAGATGTCAATTTGTGCAATTTTGAATGGTACTTTAACAGGAGTAACTTACTATAACAATATAAAGGATATAAAAATGAATAAAAAAGGTACTAATGAAACCTATTCTATAACAGGTACACATACTCTTGTTACTTCAACGGTTGGAGAACCTTCAACTAGTTTTAGGGCATATGTTCTTGCTGATGGAACTATTGTTGGTATTTTTAAATCTCTAGGTGACATGGGTCCTTGTTCTCTTGATATAGGAAAAATTTTAACAAATACTACTGAGGATAGGTTGCCGGGATGTATAGGCTTTGTTGATGTAAATGGAGTATCTTTACCTAACAAGGAGGTTAGTTGTTCTTCTGGTTCTCATTTGTTAACCCAAAACAATTGTATTGTTAAAAATGATGCTCAGCATATGACAGATGTTTATCCTATACGTTTCCACGATGGAATAGTTGAACCCGCAACGGCTGCTGCTAGATATGTGCTTAAAACTGCAAAATAATTTTATTTTTAGAAAAACATTAAGTAATGTAAAACTTATGCTGGTTTTATGTTACTTTTGCCCAAATTATGGGTACATATTATATGTACACAAACCATTTTCTTTTTCTTTATTTTCTCCTACACACTAACCTTTTAAGAAACAAGCCGTTATGCGGCTATTTTTATTGGGAAATTTTAAACATTGTAACAAATTTTGTAAACCATTAAAGTTTTCTCTAAAATGGTCGATTATATTTTTGTGATAGAGAGTAAATTTTTATGCTAAAATTAACTATAAGAGGAGCTTTATGGTTGACAATTTAGAAGATGTAGCTTTTGATATTCCAGATGGTTTGTTGGACGAAATTCAACAAAATATTCAAAATATTATCAGAGATTTTGATGTTCCTGAAGAGAATAAAATCGAAGTTATAAAACAGATTAACTACATTTACACAAGAACAAAATATTTGTCTATCACAGACGAATTAACAGGTTTGTCTAACAGAAGATGTTTTGATACAACTTTTGAAAAAGAATTTTTAAGAGCTTCAAGATATAGTAATAAACTAACTCTTGTAATGTTTGATATTGATTATTTCAAGACTGTAAATGATACATATGGTCATCAGTGTGGTGATTATATTTTAAAACAGGTTGCAAATGCAGCGTTACAGACTTTTAGAAAAACAGATACAGTTTTTAGATATGGTGGGGAAGAATTTGCGGTAATATTAACAGAAACAGATATCGAACAATCAATAATTCCGCTTGAAAGATTTAGAAAAACTGTTCAGACATTGGCTTTGAATTATCAAGGACAAGAAGTTAATGTAACAGTAAGTATTGGAGCTTGCCAATTAACACCTGAAATGACTACAAAAGAAGCCTTTTTGCAAAAAGCTGATGAAGCCTTGTATGAGGCAAAAAATTCCGGCAGAAATAAAACAATTCTTAGTAATTGTCAGTAACTTTTAAGATGTTTTGGAATTTTAACCAACCAGAAACAACGTGTTGAACGTTGTCAATTCTGATGATGCTGGCATTTGGAGTAACCCCAGGTTTTACCCAGTTTGCAGAGTTTGGAAGACCGCCTGCTTGCTCACCTGTTTTTACTTGAACTTTGCTTAGGAAAATGTTTCCGATAGAAAGTGATTTAAAGATGACTTTTTTAAGGCTTTCACTGTCTGTGCAGAAATAAATTGCAGCCAACCCTTCCATAATTGTACCCAAGCTACAAGGTCTGATGTTATCCTTGAAAGCTCCGCAATAACTGTTGTTTTTGTTTGTGATTTGGTCTGACAATGTTGGAATTGCCATTTGTTCTGCGTACATTTTGTAAGTGTTTTTTTCTTCAGGAGTAACAAGGTTATTTTTAAATAACTCTTCAATTGCTAAAACCGACCAATGATCAAACGGAATGTCTAATTCCATAGATTTTCTTGATTTAACAAGGTAATTAAGAGTTTTCTTTGCTGCAGTTAACCATTTTTCTTGTGGGTCAACTTGGTATAAATAAATCCAACCGATAGCAGCTTCTGCGGGATAAAATACAGCTTCAGCTAGTTTGTTTACTATTTTCTTTTCTACATCATAATAAGCAAAAACATTACCATCATCATCTTGTAAAGAAAGTAAAAATTCGCCTAAGCCTTGTAGAATTTCTAATTCAATTTCACCTTCTTTGTATAGGTTAGTTAAAGCACATAAGGCAACTCCTGAAGCCCCTGATTTTGCAATTGGGAATTTGATTTGTTCTTCTTCAGGAATTGAAATTACTGCATATTTGTTTTCGTCTAGTTTTTTGATATATCTATCTATAAAATATTTTGACGATTTGATTCGTGAATCTTTGTATTTGGTTTCTAAACCTAATTTTTCGTACAAATACATTGAATATAAAACACCAGCATGTCTTAGGGCGTTATAGGTATTATTTTCATATGTAATTTCAGGGTCAATGTTTTTTCTGTATTGGAATCTGCCATCTTCCAATATATTACGTTCAATATAGTTCATCGAAACAGATATTTCCTGATAATATGGCAAGTCTTTAGTATGCTCACGCACGTTTTTTTTCGCATCTTTATACAAGATGGAAACAAAGATTGCCACAAGTGTCAAAAATATTGTTGGAATATATGTTGCTGGTGATGATATATCAAACATAGGATAATTATATCAAACTAAACAAAAATAATAATAAAGCATTTGTATGATTTTTTCTTTTTTTATGCAAAATTTTCATAAAAATCTGAGTTTTATAATTTGCATTTAGGATATTTTTTCAGTAAAATAGGGTTAGACAAAAGGGGATAAAATGAGAATTGAGGCTAAGAATTTAATAAAAATTTATGGTGACAGAAGAGTTGTAAACGATGTTTCTTTCAGCATAAATAAAGGTGAAGTTGTATGTTTGCTTGGTCCTAACGGTGCAGGTAAAACAACAACATTTTATATGGTTGTAGGTTTGGTAAAACCTAACGGTGGTAGTATTACTCTTGATGGACAAGAAATTTCAACTTGGCCAATGCATATGAGAGCAAGAGCTGGTATTGGATATTTGCCTCAAGAAGCATCAAGTTTTAGAAGTTTGTCTGTTGAAGATAATATCAAATTAGTTCTTGAGATGAACGACAAGTTAACAGAATGTGAAAAAACTAAGAAATTAGAAGAATTGTTAGAAGAATTTGGGGTTGCAAAATTACGTAAAGCTGCTTCGATTTCGTTATCAGGTGGTGAAAGACGTCGTGTTGAGTTAGCTAGAGCACTTGCGGCAAGTCCTGATTTTATTCTTTTGGATGAACCGTTTACAGGTATTGACCCAATTGCTATTGGTGAAATCAAAGACAATATCAGAAAATTATCTGAAGATAAAGGTTTAGGGGTTCTAATTACAGACCACAACCCAAAAGCAACTTTATCAATCACAGATAGGGCATATGTAATTTTTGACGGTAAAATCAAAATTCAAGGTAAGAGTGAAGAAGTTGCTGTTAACCCTGTTGCAAAAGAGTTTTATTTAGGAAAGGATTTCACATTATAATGGGATTTAAGTTTCCTAAAATAACTATCTATGATAGATATATGTTCAAACAAGTAACAACGGCTACATTGGCGGCTATTTTGTTATTCACTATTGTTTGGATTGCTCCTGAAACGTTGTTAAATACAATCAAAGGGGCATTGAGTGGTGATTATTCAATTAAAACGGCGACATTATTATTGCTTTATGAACTTCCAAAAGTTTTGGATAAAGCATTTCCTGTTGGTTTGTTATTAGGGACATTGTTTACTTTTGACAAACTAAGCAAAGAGTCTGAGTTGACTATATTCAGAGCTGTTGGGATGTCTTTTCAAAGAATTATCGCACCCGTAATTGTTCTGAGTGTGATTTTGACAGGATTTTGTTTTGTAACAGGTGATGTCGGTATTCCATATGCTGCTGAAAAAACAAAAATCATCAAGAAAAAAGTTCTTTCAACTCAGTATATTTACACTCAAAAAGATGAAAAAGGTCATCCTTTGGCGGCTGTTATTGTGTCAAAATCTCACAATAGAGATTTGAGCAATGTAATTGTTTTAGATTTTGCAAATCACTATTACCAAGATGTTCATCAACTTCAGAATATCTATTCTGCTAAAAAAGGTTATGCTCATGATGATAGGTGGGAATTAGAAGATATTTCAAATTATAAAATCTCAAGTGATGGTATTTATTTTGATATCCAACATATTGATAAAATGAATATCTTAGAAGGAGAAGCTGCAAAGAATGCTCTTACTCTAATGAACTATTCAACATATAAAGAACGTGATATCAACAATAAAGACTTAAAAGCGTATGTTAAATTGTTGAAAAAAGAAGGTTTGCAAGAAGAATATAATGGAACTTTGAACAAATATTTGCAAAGATTTTTCCATCCGTTAGTTTGTATTTTGCTTGCGATTTTGGGTTGTTTACTTGGATTTAGCAAACCAAGAGAACAAAGAATGGTGGGATTTGTTATTGCAATTGGATTTATTTTTGCATATTACATTACGTTGCCGTTTTTTGATTTGTTAGCAGAAAAACAAGTTTTATCACCATATATTACATCAACACTTCCTACAATTGCTTTTATTTTTGCAATTTGGGGATTTTACAAGTCAAAGGATTTATAATATGAGAGCAATAAAATTATTTTTGATGACATTATTATTTTCAATGTTTTGTATAACACCAGCTTTTGCCGGTGATATTGATATTGATAAGGAGAATGGAATTTATCATATCGTATTAAAAGGCGAAAAAATTAAGAAAAAAATTAAATTTATTGCTTCTGAAGATTTGATTACAAATAGAGAGGCACACCAAAAAGCGGCTTCAACATTGACAATCAATGCAGGATTTTTTGACCCTAAAAATGGCAAAACAATTTCATATGTTGTTACTGATAGAATGATTTCAGCTGATCCAATGTTTAATCAAGCGTTGTTATCAAATCCATTTTTCAGAAGAAATATGAATAAAATCATAGATAGATCTGAATTTAGAATTATGCACTGTGATAGAAACAAGTATGAATATGCAATTGTTGGTCATAAATCAGAAGTTCCGTTCGGTTGTGCGTTGTTAACTTCAGCTCAAGGTGGACCGTTAATCCTTCCTGAGTTACGTTTGGAAGAAGAGGGTTTTATTGTTAAAAACAATGAGGGTGAAGTTGTTAGAGAAACAGCATCAGTATTGCATAAAACTCCAAGAACAATTATCGGTATCAAAGGAACTGATGAGTGCCATATTCTGATTATTACTGACGAAAATCCTATGGATATGTATGAAGTGAAAAAATTATGTGCTGATTTAAAACTTGACAGAGCAATGGCTTTTGATGGTGGAGCATCAACATCTTTGAATTATAAAAATAAAATAGAAGTTGTTTCAAAAGACGATGGTACTGGCAGAATGCTTAAATCGTTTATGGTAATTCAGGAAAAATAAACCTATACATAAAAAAGAAAGTCTCATCGAATTGATAAGACTTATAAATATACATTTACCCCACACACATATTACCATATAAAAAATTTATTGTCAAGTCTTGAACTTTTTTTAAAATATGCTACAAATTTGCCCATTGATGAATTTTGAAAAATGGTGTAAAATAATAATATGAAGAAAGTAGGCTTACTTATAATATTATTGATGTTAAGCTTTTTACCCTGTAATGCTAAAACATCTTCTGTAGAAAAGGTTGAAGAAGCAGATGCTCCAAAAATCTTTATTTACCATATTCCTGATGAAGTAGAGGCATTACAAGAATCAAAAGGCGTATTATCAGATCAAATAAATGAGAATATTCCTGTTGTAACGATCGATATAATTTCTGATGATGTTACGGCGGATACTTCTGGTACTGTCGAAGAAGAGCCTGTTTCTGAAGAAGAAATTGTTTATGAGATGGATGATTCTATCTATCAAATTAACGATATGTATTCTGATGTTTTGTATGGATATGCGGCATATGATGAGGATGAAGATGCTGTCGTTTTGGAAGATACGTTAGATGAATTCCAAGCAATTCAAATTCAAAGACCTTATAACTATAAAGGTGGTAAGTATTACGCAAACAAAAAACACGGACATAAATCAGCATATTCCAAATTTAATAATATGGAATACACAATCAATCAGGTTAAATATAATGAAGCTGAACAATTTGGCAGAATTACTGCAGGAACAGCGTTTGAACAAAAAATTGACTATGCTGAATTAAGACAAGTTTCCAGTATCTATTCAAAATATGATGCAAAACACTATGCTCTAACTACAGAATTTTCAAAAACTGTAAACAGTACAAATGGTGATTTCAATGATTATTTTTCTTTCACTCCGGAAATAAAACTTGGACAATATCTATCATTGAAAGAAACTGTGTCTGCAAATTTTGCTAAACATATTAAAATTGCGGAATTCTATATATCTATAAATCCTTTTGGTAACAAAGATATAGATAGATGGAATATTGAAATGGGTACAAGTTCTATTTTTGACCAAAATAATGAAATAGTGAAAAACAGATTTAAAATTACAACAAAATTCAAATTGTAAACTGTTTGTCTGATAGCGGGAATTTGTTTATAATGGGGAAAAGAAGGTTTTAGGTCGATGGCAGGACAGTCTGAATCAGAAAAGAAAAAACAAAGAAAAGAAAAAAGAAAACAACGAAAAGATAGTAGAAAAACAGGGTTTTACTATTCTTTTTTCACTTTTGTTTTGATAGTTTGTTTGTTTCAGATTGGCGTTGGGGCAATTTTAAATATTAGTAAAATCATTGCTTATCAAGGAAAAATGATTACTTTGGAAAAACTTTTAAAAAAAGCCCAAGCACGTAATGAAGATTTGAAAACCGAAAAAAAGGTTGTAACATCTGATAACAGTCTTGAAGGTATTGCAAGAAACAATTTGAAAATGGCCGGAGAAGATGAAGTTCTGATTATTATTAACAAAAAAGTAGAAGAACCGAAAAAAGAAACTAAAAAGTTTGAATTTAATTGGTTCAAGAAAAAAGAAAAACAAAAAGAAGAGCAACCTTTAGGTGAGATTTATATACCGCAAAAAGTAATTGAAGAATAAAGTATAGGTAAGATTATGGAAGATACTCAAGTTATTGATTATATAAAACAGGCGTTTGAATTAAAAGAATCAAAAAATTACAAACCTGCAATCGAAATGCTTTATAAAGCTTTGGAAATTGAAAATGATAATGTGGAAATTTTGTTCCAAATTGGTGAATTGTATTTCCTTTTGAATAATTATTCCAGAGCAATGCAGTATTTGGAAAAATCTTCTATGTTAAATCCTGTACACTCAAGCACTTTGAAATTAACTAGAACAATAAAAGAGCGTCAAGGTGATTTGGACGCTGTTTTGTCTATTTCTAACCGTTTGTTTGAAGAGTATCCAAGTGTAGATAATTTAAAAGATTTAATCAAAATTTTGGTTAAATTGAAATTATTCTGCGAAATTGATAATTATAAGTCATCAGAATTTTTCAATTCAGAGGTGAAAATCGAATGTGCAACAGCATTCTATTCAAATGGTGAACAAGATAAGGCAAAAGAATTGTTATCAGAATGCGATTTGTCTGATGAAAAAGCCTTGTTACTAAATGGCAGAATAAAGTTTGATGAAAATGATTTTGAAGGTGCAAAAGAGATTTTTTCTAAGATTGGTAAAAACTCTCAAAACCCTGAAATTCTTAATTATTTAGGTTTGTTTGATTTAGAAAATATGAACTTTATCGAAGCAATAAAAAACTTCTCAAAGGCTGCAAATTTAGATAAATCAAATTCTATTTATTATTATAATTTGGGTAACGCATATTTTTATAACGGCTGGATAGAAGAGGCTCAAAAGGCTTATCAAAAAGCTTTATATATAAATCCTGATAACACTGATTACAGATATTCTTTGGCGTATTTATTCTTTGATAAAAAAGATTATGCAAAAGCTAAAAAAGAAACAGATGCAATTCTTGATGTAAATACTGATCACCCTCAGGCAAGAGTTTTGCGTGCTTTGTTGTTGGCAAATGACAAAGACTTTATTGGTGCTCAAAAAATCTTGGAAGACAATATTAAAAAAGGTTTTAATGATAACTTTACAAAAAGTGCTCTAAGTAGAATTTATACAGAATTGAATATTTACGGCAAAGCAGAAGAACTTGTTAATGAAATTATTGAACAAAACCCTGAAAACCTTAATTATTTAAGTGATTTGGCAGAAATTCATATCAGAGAAAAGAATTATGATAAAGCAATTGAACTTGCCGACAGAATTTTAGAGATTAACCCAAATTACATTTTAGGTAATCTTTTAGGTGCAAGAACTGCTATGTTGAAAGAAGATTATGATTTAGCAAAAGGTTATGCTCAAGAAGCAATTTCACTTGATATAAACTGTGCAGAAGGTTATTATTACTTGGCTTTGGTGCGTGAAAAAACAGAAGATTTAGAAGAAGCCATAGAATGTATGAAACGTGCAATCTTGTATGATTTGAATAATCCTAAATATTATACAAAAATGAGCGAATTTTATAAATCTAAAAAAGATTACAAAACAGCTTTGGAATATATTGCAGAGGCTGAAAGTATTGATGATTCAAATGAGTATAAAATTATGTATTCAGAGCTTGTAAAGTTAAACAGAAAAAGTAAATAATTTATAAGTTCAGTTAGTAAATTTTTGCCTTTGGGAAAAACATAAATATAATACGATTATAAGAACATAATCGGAGAAAGAAAGATGGAAGTAAGAAATTTTATCAATAAAATATTAGCAATTTCAGTCGTATTGATGGTATCAGTGGGGAATTCTTTTGCGGCAACAGCACCTGAAGTTACTGTTCCAAATCAATACCCTGCAAAATATACTCCTGAATATATAAAACAAATCAAACCAACTTATGAAGATGTTGGCAAGGATGAAGTTTTTTATGTTGCACTTGATATGTTGAAAGATACTCAAGGAATGTTTTCCAGAAATGCAATTTTAGGGAATAACTTGTCCAGAAAACCTGTAAAAATAGAGTTTAGGGATTTGGGTCAAATCAATAAAGATTACACAACATTTGACGCTTTAGGTTGGAAAAAAGGCAGAAAATTATACATATTCATTAGTAACCGTCATAAAGATGCACCAGCAGGAGCTTTAGCTGCGTTACTTGCTCATGAGGCGTTACACCAAGACGAATTTAACTCACTTGCTGAAGAAACTTATGCTTGGACAATGGAAGCGTTTGTTTGGGATGATATTTTGAAAATTTATCCTGAAAGTGATCAAGAACATCCGCTTGTTGTCAGAGAAAACAAATTGAAAAAGCTTTTAGAAAAAGGTAATCACACAAGTAAATATATTAAAAAAGCGGTTATGCAAAATTCGGGTTATAAGAATTTACCATCATTTTCACCTGGATTTGATAGATTATAAAATTTATAAAGATTTTTGAATAATTCTCACTCTTAACAGGGATGTATATTGATTATAGAAAACCCTTGATGTTAAATAAAACTATGAGAAGAAAGTCAAAATCCGTTATAATTTTTTTGGCAACGATGATTACATTGTTTGCAATTTACGCTTTCTTTATTAACCGTCAAAACCCATTGTTAGACGTTGAAGAACAAAGGATTAATACAACTCAAGTTAGTCCGCAAAGACTGTTTGATCATTCTTGGCAGGTTGTGAAAAATGAGTATTATGATCCAAACTTCAACGATCAATACTGGTTAAGATGGAAAAATCATTATAGAGGGAAAATCAAAACTTTAGATGATGCTAAAGTTGCGATAGAATCAATGCTTGCAAGTTTGAATGATCCATATTCAAGATATCTAAACCAAGAAGAATTTGAACAACAAAACATAAATATAACATCAAAAATTTCAGGAATTGGAGTAAATATTGTTAATGATTCGGGGAAAATTCGTATTATAAGCGTTATTGAAAATACTCCTGCACAGTTTGCGGATTTGAAAGTTAACGATGTTATAATGACAATAGATGACAAAAAAGTTAGTGGTTTATCACTTGGTCAGGTTTCAAATCTTGTAAAAGGTCCTGTGAATACTTTTGTAAGCCTTGATGTTTTGCGTGACGGGGAAATTATTAAAAAGAAAATTATCAGAAAAGAAATTTCCATAAAAACTGTAAAAAGTTCTGTTGATAAAAATATTGGATATATTCAAATTTTGAGTTTTATCAGTGCTTCAACTCCGCATGAGTTTTTGGAAGCGTTGGAAAATACTGATAAAGCAGAGGGTTTGATTATTGATATAAGGGGAAATACAGGTGGGCTTTTGCCAAATGCGGTATTCGTAACTAATTTATTTATCCCAAGAGGCAAAATTGTTAGTATCGTTGGTAGAAACGGTTTCCACAAAGATATTATGGCACAGGATAACAATGTGAATATCGAAAAACCTGTGATAATTTTGGTTGATGGAGCAAGTGCCAGTGCCAGTGAGATTTTTTCTGGTGCAATGAAAGATTATCGCAGAGCAAAATTGGTTGGGACAAAAACTTATGGCAAAGGAATGGTACAAAAAATTATTCCAATGCCAAACGAAACAGGGCTGAATTTGACTATTGCCAAATATTTGACGCCAAAAGGCAAGGATATCAATAAACTTGGGATAAACCCTGATGTGAATTTGCCACTAACAGCAGAAAATATTTTGGATAAAAAAGATATTCAAATGGAAGCCGCAAAAACTTTAATGGAACAAATGATAAGTTCAAATGACCCATAACCTTGACATCGAATTATGTCTTGCGTATAGTATATATACGGGTGGCGACATGGCCAAGTGGTAAGGCAGAAGCCTGCAAAGCTTTTATCCCCCAGTTCGAATCTGGGTGTCGCCTTTTTTAAAAAACAAGTTCTAAAAAATATAAAAAACCGACTCTAATAGGTCGGTTTTTTGTTTATTAGGTAAAGCTTAACAAAAATAAAAAAAAGCCACCTATGTTCCAGTTTGGACGTTAGTTAGGTGGCAAGATGTAAGTTAACTTACGTTTTTCAGAATTAAGTCTGTGTTAGGTTTCGTAAGAAGACTTTTCTGGAAAAATTTCTTCTAAAAAAATTCTAGTTCTTGCCCTATCAAAATCAGTAACGCCTTCCCCGTCATTAGTACAAAATAGTGCAGGGTTTGTTTTTTTTAATCTTGCATAAGGGTTCTTGTTGTTCATATCAATAGTGATTGAATCTGCACAATATTTTTTTGTTATATATCGAATAAGTTGTTCAAATACTGATAGAAAAGTATCAACATACGTACAATACTTGAATTTTCCTAAGTTTTTAACAATCATATAATAAGCAATTATTGCTCGCTGAATATCACCTTCTTGACGAAATTTGTGTTGTTTTGTTTGCTCAAAATTTTTTTCAAAATATTTTATACATTCTTTGTAAGCACTTTTTGTATAAGCATCGATATTATGTTGAGGAGCAAAAGGAATATGTTTTTTGAAATGTTTAAGAACCATTTTTTGCAGCATAAATATTGAACGGGTGTACATAGATTTTTTAATATTTCTTTTATATACGTTCTTTTTTAGTCTAATGATGGGTTTTCCATCAGGCATGAAAAAGAAGGATTTATCAAGCGGTTTAGCAATGTACATATCATCGCAACCATACAAAAAATACTCTGATAATTCTGGAATATCTGCCAAGAATGATTCTATTGCTTCACTATTAAACAGTGGAAGATTTTCTTTTGGAATAAATTCATTATGAAAGACTACTTTGATTTTTTCATTATTTGTATTAAGCCATTCGGGGATTTGGTTGTCTGTTATGATGTAAATTTTGTTTATCCAAGGAATATTTTTTTCAATAGAACGAAGAGCAAATTTCAATTCATCATTGTTTACAAATCGACCTTTTGTAATAGCTTGTTCATCTAAGTTTTGATTTTTCTGACCTTGCCAATATTGTTTTTTTGCTAGCCATTGTGGGTCATCACCATCGACCCACAAATAAACTATATCAACGTTGAATGAATAATCAATAAATTCTTTTTTTATAGGAATAAACCCGAATAGTAAATCTTGTTTGTAAATGTAATTAATAATGGTTTTTATAAAAGGGGTATACCAATATGATTTTGTTAGGTTATTTGAATGCATTTCTTCTCCAATTCCTTAATAAAATATTGAATATTATATTATAATATTGCATAGTTCAATATAAAAATACAATATTTGAAATTAATTGTCAATAAACTATACTCGATAGTATGGATATTACTAATTGGAACAATGATGAAATAATGCGTTTAGTTATGGCTAAAGGTCATATCACTCAGAAAATGTTGTTGGAAACTTTAAAAGAAAATTCTGGCGAAGATATTCCTCAAAGTACATTTTCTTGTAAAATTCGTCGTAATAGTTTAAAACTTTCTGAATTGCAATCAATCTGTAAAGTTTTAGGTTATGCAATAAGTATTGAACCTATTAGTAAATAAAGTTTTTAGGTGAGCGTACAGACCTGTTTCAGGACTTTATTGTTTTGGATTGCCCCCTCACCCTAGCCCTCTCCCAAAAAGAGAGGGGAAAGATGTAGGGCACAAAATTTTTATATGAAATGTCATTATGAGGAGCAAAGCGACGTAATAATCTTATCAATAATGAGATTGCGATGCCTTTGGTTCGCAATGACAATAAGTTTTGTAGAATTTATCAAATTTCACTTGTAACTTGTAGCATATTACCCAGTCCGGTGAGGACTTGACTTTTGAAAAATTATCATTATAACCATGCAAAATGTCCTACAAATAGATGATTTTTCCCAAATTTGTTGAGGAATTTCGTCAAATGTCCGACAATATTAATAATATTACATGTAGAGGTAGAGCTATGCGTTTAAATAGTGGAATACAATTTAATGATAGTGGTTTAACCGCTTCAATCAGGGCGATGCACCTTGATAGTGAGTTAATCGCTATTAGCAATGAAAATATTGGCGGATTCGACAAAATTGGTTACCAAAGAAAAGAAGCTATCGTAACTTCTTTTGCCGAATACCTTGGTGTTCACGCTCTATCAACTACTCGTGATGATAAGGTTGGACGTATTATGGTTTCTGAAAAACCTTTAGATATTGCAATTGCAAACAAAGGTTACTTCCAAGTTCAATCAGAAAATGGTATCAAACTTTCTCGTGATGGTCGTTTCCAAATCGGCAAAGACGGAACTTTATTAACTTTGGAAAACGCAAAAGTTCTTTCTAATGCAGGCGTTCCGATTAAGTTTCCATTTATTCCGCAAGATTTGAAACAAATCAAAGTTGACAATTCTGGTAAAATCACAATGTTCAATCCTGATACTCACAAATTGACTTTAATCGGTCAAATCGGGGTAGTTGACCATAATGGTGTTGTGGTTATGGATCCAAACATCAAACAAGGTTTTAATGAATTTTCAAACGTTTCATTACAAACAGAATTTTTACAAATTATGCCGGTAATCAAAAACTTTGATGCGAACAGACAAATGTTTATGCTTCAAAACTCAGTATTAGGCAAGACAATTTCTCAATTAAGTCAATAATAAAAGAGGTTTATAAATGAACAATTTACAAGGAATTATTTCAAAAGGTACAAATAACGCATTAGTTCAATTCGAAAAATTTGGACAAATTGCTAATAACTTGTCTAACTTCCAAACAGTTGGTTACAAGGATATTACTTTTGAACAAGTTTTGAAAGAAGACGGTTATTTGACTGGATCTGTTAGAACAAATTACACACAAGGTTCTATCAGAATTACAAGTAATCCTTATGATGTTGCGATTGATGGTGCAGGTTATATTCCTGTTGTTTCACCATCTGGTGAAGTTCAATACACAAGGGACGGTTCTTTCCGTCAAGGTAAAGACGGTTATTTAACTACCCGTGATGGTTGGATTGTTGGTGAAGGTATTCAAATTCCATCAAATTGTTTCAAATTTGAAATTAAGAAAAACGGTGATGTTCTAGCATATGACGCTAGAGGTGATAAAGCAAGAAAAGTTGGTACAATTCCGCTTGTAAGGTTTGATAATCCTGCAGGCATGGAAACAACTGATATGAACCGTTTGAAACCGACAGATGATGCGGGCGAAGCAAGACTTGTGAAAAATCACGACTGCATCAAACAAAATAACTTAGAACAATCAAACGTAAGTATTTATCGTTCAGCAACAGATTTGTTGAGATTAAATGCTTCAATGCTTGCAAGTATGCAAATGATTAAACTTGCAGATTCAATGTATAACAAAGCTATCAATATCAGAGAAGCTTAATAATTAACGAAAGGTTTTTAATACAATGTACACTTCACTAGACAGTTTTGGCAAAGTTTCATTAATGATGGACTTGATTTCTCAAAGACAAAGGGCTTTGGGTTCTAACGTTGCGAACGTAAATACTCCTGGTTATATCAGACAGGATATTGAGTTCGGACAATATTTGAGCACAATGAACAGTCCTTTAGAAACAAGACTTTCTGAAAAACTTGGACCATCTGCGATTGCTATGGATAGAACAGAAGAACCAGTGAATGCTGCAAATGAACTTTTACAATTGCAAGAAAACTCAATTCTTTATTCTATGGCAACAAGAAGAATGACAAACATTGTGACAGAAATGAAAACAGTAATTAACGTTGGTAAATAATAAATAAGGCGGTGAGTTCAAATGGGTATAATGGATACAATTGATATAGGTGCAAAGGCTCTTCAAGTACACGGGAAGAGAATAGACATCCACGCAAAAAACATTGCGAACTTGGATACGCCTAATTATGTTAGAAAAATCCCTGTGTTAAACGCAGTTGATGATATTTCTTTCCACGGGTTGATGAACTCAATGAAAGAAGACGTTTTTGGTGTTGGGACTTTACCTTATTTACAAGGTGGGGTTAATTTCTCAGGAGTTGTGGAAGATCCGACTTTAGGGCACAAAATCTATAAACCTGGACACCCTGATGCTGATGAAAATGGTTATGTTAGAGCATCAAACGTAAATGCTATGGTTGATATTGCTGACGCATTAGTTGCTCAACGTGCTTATGAAGCTAACTTGGCGGTTGTTAATATTTCAAAAGCAATGGCTCAAAGAGCATTAGAAATCGGTAAATAGGTTATGAGATTCTTCGGTTAGCGTCATTCTGAGCAAAGCGAAGAATCCCAAATATTACTTACCTCAGAATGACAATAGGAAGAAAAATGCAACATTGCATGGATAAATATAAGAAGGATTTTGCAATTCGTTTTGCTCAATTGATGCAAGAAAATTTGATCGTTTGGAAAGAGTTTCAACGACAAGAACAAAAAAAACTATATAGTTGGAAGGCAATTAGTTGGTATTTAATTGCAATCTTATATGGCTTTCTTCCAGGTAAAAATGAGCAAGAATATAGTATAATTCTTCATTGTTTGGCAGCTTTATTTCTCTTTATTAGTTCAATAATTATAAATATTGGTTATAGAAATAAAATGTATCAAAACGAAATAAAAAAATCGCTTTTTCCGAATTTATTAAAAGTTTTTGATAAAGGTATTATTTATAAATTTT
>JAZSDA010000040.1:0-2736 GCA_045530955.1 Candidatus Gastranaerophilaceae bacterium | reverse complement strand
AAGTTATTGTATTTACAGTAAAAGGTTTCTGATGAGATTTATAAATAAAACCAATAATTAAATTTAAGTAGCCCCCATTTGTACGAACAGTATAAATGGGGGCAGTTACTTGTTTTTTTGAATGGAGTTTTAATAAATCTGGAAACGTGACTCGAACACGCGACCTGTGGTTGTAGTTAAGGGTAACTTTTAGTTGGTTTAATATTATAGTTTTAATACATAATTTCAGCCTGTAAAGAAACTGAAGAATCGCCTTCGTAATAAGAAAGCCACCAGTTGACACCTACTGTATTACTCATATCATAGTTGTTTACCTTTGTTTTCACTTGTATAACATTATCTGCTTCCTCAATGGGAATTTCATTTCCATCATCGTCTATGATTGTAGTTTTTATTACACCGTTTTCGTTAGTGGAGCTGTATGCGCCAGCGTTACCATCCGTGAATTCATAATCAGTTTCAGTTTCTGTGCCTTCAAACTTAAAATCCGGCTCATTTTTATATAAATCCATCATCTTTTTATGGCACTCATCAAAGTATTTGTTAGCTTCTTCGGGTGTTCCACACTCTATTGTGAAGTAGTATCGGTGGAATTCGTTGTTGATTGTGCGACCATTGTTAGCTGATACAGTAACATCTTTATTATCATATTTGAAATTAAAGTTAAAATCACGGCTACCATCAATTTCGTTAACTTCACCAATATTTTCAGGTAAGCCATATTTTAGTATAAAATCACTTGGCTTGCTGTCCCAAGTTAAATCAGGTGTTATGAAAGAAACAGGCACATTTCTGTATCTTAATGGTACTAAATTTATACCATTTAAAAGAATGTTTGCTGCCACAAGAACTATTGCAACGATTACAATTATTTTAATAATTTTCTTTTTCGATTTGAATTGTGTCATAAAAATCCTCCTAAATTATGGTATATTTTTATTGTAGCAATTATATAAACCAAAAACAACAGATAGACGAAATCTTAATAAATTCTTAATATTAAAAATAGATATTATAATTCTAACATTTTTATATACTCATCAACCCAACGAACTTGTAGAATATATGCACGCATTGGAATTTTTCACCGTCTATGATTTCCTTTTCTGATACCACAATTTTTTCAACAAGCTCGTTCAGGATTCTTGCATTGAGTTCTTGTGTATTGCAACAAATGTGGTTCTATGTTATAATTCTCAATAAGATAGAAAAAGGGGCGGATAAAATGAAAGATAAAGATTTTGATATAGGCAATCGTATAAACTTTAAGGATCTTGCAGATAAAATTGGTGAAATTGACCTTTCTGCTTGTGATGAGTTGGATGAAGATGCGATGGTGGAATTTTTGTGTTCTGTTTTACCGGATGTTGTGTCAAATATAGAACCTTGTACTAAAGAGGACATATATGATGAAATATTGGAAAATTTTTATTTTCTTATAAAGGCGATAGGTGTTGAAGAATTTTCTTTTTTCAGGTTTTCAAATCCTGACTATTGCCGAGAAATAATTATTGACGGAAAAGAATATGATTTAGACGGAATGTTTACTCATGATGATGAAGATGAAACTGGGGCACTGTGTGCTATTGATTCTCTCATAGGTGATATAGTTTGTGAATATGACGAAAGCGAAGAAGAAGTTCTCAAAAAAATACAAGCAATGATAAATATAAAAAACGGAAAATGAGATTGTTTTTCTTTATGGTCAAAGAGATAAAAAGTGAGAGCAGGGATTAGTTTCCCTGCTCTTTTGCTAACTTGTCTTATTCGGCTTACAGTGGCGAACAAAGGGCAGATTACTCGCTGTGTAATGCCTGATTCATAATATTCATGTAAATCCTTGAAAATCTAAAAGGATGTATCTGCATAGCCTTTGAAATCGGTGGTTACGGCTGATTTGTCTGTAAAAAGTAGTATCGCCATTTTGAAAAGTGGTAAAATTCAAAATGCTTACAAACCTTGTAACAGTCGGCATCGCCGTCTGTTGTGAACTGTCCGAACGTCCTAAAAGACATACGGACTTATTCCTGCTATAAAATCGGACGGGAATTATAGGTGTAGGTACAATTTTTGAAATGTGATTTCATTGAAAAATTATTTACACTACGTTCATTGAAAATTTATTTGCTTTATGATAGATTAGATATGGAAATAAAATCCTATTTATCTAACTTTCAGTGTAACAAAGGAGGGGTATATATGAAAAAGTCAATTTCTATTTTTCTTACACTTACATTTTTGGCTCTTTCTTGTGTTTTATCAGGCTGTTCACCCGATAAGCCTGATACGCAATCCGATTATTCAAATCAAGATGAGTTAAAGAAAGTTGAGCAGGTAGGAGACGTTCCGGAGAATCTACGTAATGTAGTAAAGAAAAATATCTTTCATAATGCTACACCATTTGATGGGAGGGTACTCAAAACAGAAATCTCTTCTTCAGATGAGGAAAATCATTCAGTTGTTCATAATGTTCAAATGCTAGATTTGTTTGGCAATAAACTATCCGCCTATTCGTGCAAGTCAGATGATGCATACCATATTAGAACTCTTACGGCAACAAATGATGGGGGCTTCCTGTTCGTTGTAGGTTTTGAGGATTATGCGTATGACCAAAATGTATGGGCAAGTGAAAAAGGCTTTGCTTCCCGAGTGATTAAATGTGATGCTTCTGGTGAAGTGCAATTTGATACGGATTTTGAGAGTGTTGAGGGTGAAGCACTTAGTTATTGTTTTGAA
>JAZSDA010000005.1:0-23973 GCA_045530955.1 Candidatus Gastranaerophilaceae bacterium | reverse complement strand
TACACAATTGGCTATAGTAGTTTGCAGATTCGTTTGACAAAGATGTTCTTTGTTGGTTAATCTGTTGGCCTTCGAACTCTACATTTGTCTTTCTTGCTGTCAAGCTTAAAAATCTAGCTTGAGATGCTGCCATACCCATGGTAGTTTTCCTTTCATTTTGTTTCCTATGGGTGTATTATCGGCAAATGGACGAAAAATCTTTAATTTCTCGTCCATTTATTGTAATATTTCGTAACATAACGAACTAAGCATTGAATGTTTTGAATGATGAATCAACGTTTTTAGAAATTACTTTCTTAACCGCTTCCATCTCAGTTGAGATTGCTGTTTCTTCAGTATCTAATTGTTTCAATTCAAGTTCTAAAGATTTATCTTGTTGTTGAACAATTTCGATTTTTGAGTTAATTTCTTGAACTTTTTGATCATATTGATATTGTTCGTATTGATATTTGTTTAATGCATCGTTGTATGCTTCTTCATCAGTTGTTGTATTTGTTGTTAATGAATATTCTTTTGCGATTTCATTACCGTTAGCATCAGTTTCGATTAAAGAAATTGAAATATATCTGCCTGTTGAATCTTTTTCAACTCTGCCTAGTGCATTTAAAATTTCTTTAGTTTTTGTAGCTGAACCTAATGAGTAGCAGTTGATATTACTTGTTGCATAACCATTTACATAATTGTTGTCATGTTCAACTGCATTTGCTTCATAGAAATATGGAATATAAGAGCCTGAAACTGAATCTTTAACATATCTTACATACCATTCATTTGTTGCTGCAGGGTCATTGAAAACTTTGTCATTTAACATTGATTGATAATATGTTTCTTGTTCCATCAAATCATCCAATTGTGCTTGATCTAATGTACTTAGGTAAGGATCATTTGCAACATTTAATGCATCATATTGACCTAATTTTCTTAATTCAGCTGAACCAACTTTGTATTTGCCATTTTCTTGAGCAATAATACTAGATGAAGCTGATACAATAGAATAGTCATCTTGCCATTGTTGAATATAAGAAATTGAATAATAGTTATTACCTTTAGCAATCATTGATGTAATTGTGTTAGTTAATGCACCATCATCAAATGTGTAGCTAACTTTTGTATAGTCATCTACTGATGGAGGAGTTGGAACTACCATATTACATAATTCTGAATAGTAGCTTCCAGATTCGTTAGATAATGTTGTTCTTTGTTGGTTAATTTGTTGTCCTTCAAATTCAACATTACTTTTGCGAGCTGTTAAACACAAAAATCTTGCTTGTGATGCTGACATACCCATAATGGTTGTTCCTTTCGTAACTTTTAGTATCCTATACTACGTTTATCGGCATATTTTTCTGAAACTTTAGGGTTTTGTTTTATACTTGTTACAATTCGTAACAATACAAATCATTAAATAATAATTAAGCAAACAGTAAATTTATTATTTTTGCGGTAAAATATTTAAAGTAAGAAAGGGAACATTATGTGGGATTATTCAGAAAAGGTTATGGACCATTATAGAAACCCAAGAAACGTTGGGGCAATTGACGATGCTGACGCAGTTGGGGTAGCTGGTTCATTGACTTGTGGTGACCAATTAAAAATATATTTAAAAATAGAAAATAATATTGTAACAGATGCAAAATTCCAAACTTTTGGATGCGGTTCTGCCGTTGCAAGCTCAAGCATCTTAACAGAAATGATTATTGGAAAAACTGTTGAAGAGGTTAAAAAAATTACAAACAAAGATATTGCAGATGAATTAGGCGGACTTCCTCCTGAAAAAATGCACTGTTCTGTAATGGGTTATGAAGCATTAGAAGACGCTTTGAAAAACTTCAACAAAGAAGAATACGTTGACCTTGACGATTTGTTAGGTAAAAAACCTCAAGAACAAAAAGGTAAAATCATTTGTACTTGCTTCCAAATTACAGAAGATTTAATTTGGGATGCAATTAAACAAAACGGCTTAAAAACAGTTGATGAAGTTACTAATTACACAAAAGCAGGTGGTGCTTGCGGTAAATGTAAATCAATTATCCAAGATGTAATTAACACTTATTACAACAAACAAGAAGCCGAAATTGATAAATTAACTCCAACACAATGGATTTTAAAAGTTAACAATGTTATCGAAACACAAATCTCACCTGAATTACAAAAAGATGGCGGAGATATTGAATTGGTTGATATTAAAAACAAAAGCATCTACGTAAAACTAAAAGGCAGATGTTCTGGTTGTAAAAATTCAACTATGACATTGAAAAACTTCGCAGAAAAAGTTCTTAAAGATTCTTTAGGTACAGACATCACTCTTATTGAGGTTAAATAATGACAAACAAATTGATATATTTAGACAATAATGCAACAACAAAAGTGGATGAAAAAGTATTAGAAGAAATGATGCCATTTTTCAAAGAAGAATACGCAAACCCTTCTAGTATGTATGATTTTAGCCGAAAATCTTCTAACGCAATAAAAGAAGCTCGTGTAAAAATCAGAGATTTTGTTAACGCTCAAGATGAAAAAGAAATTATTTTTACATCTTGTGGGTCAGAAAGTGCGAACACTGCAATTCGTGGCGTTTTAAACTACAACAAAAACAAAAAACATATCATCACATCAAAAGTTGAACACCCTTGCGTTCTAAATTTATATCAAGCATTAGAAAAACAAGGTTACAGAGTTGATTACATTGGCGTAAATGCTAATGGAGAACTTAATTTAGAAGAACTTGACGCTGCAGTTTGTGAAGATACAGCTCTTGTATCTATAATGTGGGCAAACAACGAAACAGGTGTAATAAACCCAATCGGCAAAATTTCAGAAATCGTTAAATCTAAAAACAAAGATGCAAAATTATTTGTTGATGCAGTTCAAGTTGCGGGTAAAATTCCGATTGACGTTCAAGCAAACGGTGTTGATTTGTTAGGTATTTCAGGACACAAATTCCACGCACCTAAAGGCGTTGGTGCATTATATGTAAACTCTAAAACAATGATTACACCACTAATTATTGGCGGACACCAAGAAAAAGGTAAACGTGCAGGAACAGAAAACACACCTTACATCGTTGGTTTAGGTAAAGCCGCTGAACTTGCTCAAAGTTATTTAGACTACGAATTAACTGAAGTAAAACGATTAAGAGATAAATTAGAATCAAATATTCTAAATAAAATCTATAATGCAAGACTAAATACAGGCGTTGCAAACAGAGTTCCAAATACAACAAATATCGGATTTGAATATATTGAAGGCGAATTAATTCTACTTCACTTATCAGATCTTGGAATTTGTGCATCTTCTGGTTCGGCGTGTACTTCAGGTTCACTTGAACCAAGCCACGTTTTAAGAGCAATGAATGTACCATTCACAGCCATTCACGGAAGTATTCGTTTGAGCTTGAGCAGATACACAACAGAAGAAGAAATTGATTACGTAATTGAAAAATTACCTGGAATTATTGAAAAAGCAACATCAATTTCACCTTACCAAAAAGAACTTCAAGCATTGAAAGATCTTAGAAAATAAATTTGAATTATACAAGTAAACTAAACCGAAAGTCCTATAAAAATAAAATTATAGGACTTTTGTTTTAGTCAAAAAATCCAAAAATTCCATAATCAAAAACTCCAAAATCGTTGAATAGGTTTGATTATCAAAAAACTTTATTCTAACTCTAAGGAGTTTTAATTATGAAAAATCTAATTGTAATCTTTACTCTATTCTTGTCTTGTCAATGTGCAATCGCAAGCCCAAACAACGTAATTTTAGACAAAATCGAAAACTCAATTTTTGGCTATACATATTCAACGGAAAACGAACAATCACGATTGAACCGTATTGAAGAAAACGTGTATGGGAAAAGTTCAACAGGACAAATTTCTACAAGGGTTGCCAAACTAAGAAAAGATTTGTCAGCAGATTTAATGGGTAAAGAAATCGAACCAAAAGAAGACACATTTGCAGAACCTGAAGACTCTTGGGTATTTGCAAAAGAGCCTGTTGAAGCAACAAAAATCCAGTACCCTGCAATAGATGAATTAGAACAACAAGTATTCAAAAAAGAATTCAAAGACCAAAACATAAAAACAAGACTTACAAATCTTGAAAAGAAAACCTTTGGGAAAAGTTACGAAAGCGAAGACTTATCAACACGAGTTGATAGACTAAAAGCAGAAATCAAACCAAAAAAATTTATGGATAATCAAATCGCAAAACAAGAAAATAACTTTTACAACGGCGATATAAACCGAATGGAAGAAGATTATCACCTTGATAGATATGGTGATGAGTTTGACTATGAGGATTACAACCAAAGAAATTCTATGAACAATTACAATTATAATAGTTATGGAAATTATGACGAATACGATGAATATTCACCAAGCCGCAGTGTTTTTAAGCCATCAAAAAAATTAAATATCTCAACCATTGAAAAAAGTTTATACAATCAAAAATATGAAAATGAACCAATGCACGCAAGATTATCAAGGGTAGAATCAAGCGTATTTGGAACAAGCTTCAGCAACGATAGTGATGAAGACAGAATTGCACGACTTTCAAGTGCAATAAACGCTCAAAAATCAGCAAGCCGATATGACAGTAACAAGATTGGTAGAAACCTTGGAACTGCCTTTCAAATCGGCACTATTTTATTAATGGTCTTAGCCTGTATTTTATAATCCTATTGAGCGTTTTTCAAAACACCTTTGAATAAGTTTTTCAAGTTTTCAGCACTTTGCTTACTGCTTTCTTTGGCTGCCTGAGCATCTGATTTTGCTTGGCTAAACGCATCTTTAAATGATTTAACAGTATTTTTAACAGCTTCTTGTGCGTCCTTCAACTCTTGTTTAATATCAATTTCAGAAGTATCGCAAACTGACAACCATTTAAAACTTCTTACAGATGACGCACTAGCAGCAGAACCTACAAATTCAACTTTAAAATCTTTGTAAGTTTCACTACCAGAACTTAAGGCTGGAATTGCTGCAGTATTTTCTTTTTCCGGATTTGCAGTAAGTTGACCCAAAATATTTGAAGTTGCCGCACCGAAATTTGGAATGTATGCAAGCAATTTATCTGCTGAAAGTTCACCTAATGGACCTAAAACAGATACAACCTTTGAATCCAATCTACCTAAAATTAGCAAATCCGCAGTATTAGGTAAAATATTATATTTACCTGAAACATGATACGCCATTAAAGGTCCAACAACATCAATTTTAGTAATATTAGCACTACCATTTGCCAAGGTTAAATTACCCTCAATAGACTTATATTTATCAGCTTCCTGAATTATTTGAAGTGAAGATAAGGCAGAAACAGCCGCTTTCAAAATAGAATTTGAAGAAACGTTTTGTGCAGCAACAAGATTTTCTAAACGACCAATGCCAACAAATCTACCTTCACCGATTTTGAAATCGATATTCCCTGCCATAGACTGAATAATTTCTTTATCCGTTACACCGTGCATAGTTAATTTTGTTCCAAAGTCAAGAACACCTGTTAAAGCGTTTGGAATCCCAACAGCACCGTGAACGGCTTTTGTAGAATTCAATTTTTCACCGCTCATTTCCAGTGCAATTTTTGTTGTCATAATATCGTAAGATAATTTACCTTTTAAATTACCATCAAAAGCTTTACCCGCTAAATCAGTTAAATACAATTTTGTATAATCTTTTAAGGAAACATTACCTGTAATATCAGTTGCAACAATACCGCCAACTTTAAATTCTTTTAATGACGCAACGCCGTTTAAAATCGGACCAGCTAAATCAACTACCAAATCACTCATTTTAAATAAGAAATCAGGCATTGAAATATCTGTAACATTAACAGTACCTCTCATTTGAGGATTCATTGCAGAGCCAACAATTGTAACTGTACCATTTGCTGACATATTAGAATTTGGAACACCCCAAATTGGGAACGATACTAAACTTGGAATGGATAAATTCAAATTCAAAGTAGGGTTAGAATACAATTTAGTAATATTACCGCCAAGTTTTGCAATTGTAGTCTTATCGTTTGAAACCCCTGTATTTGTAAGATTTAAAGTATCACCGATAATTTCTATATTTGAATGAATTTTTGTCTTTTGACCTTTTAACAAATCAACATCAGCCAAAGCAATATAATTGTTTGGATCAGCAACTAAATCAACTTTTATATTTTGTACTTTTGTATTACCGTCAACAACAATATTTAACGGCATTTGCCCTTTATAAGAAATCAAATTTCTGAATTCTTTTGGTAATAAAATTGCAACATCATTAGATTTTAAATTACCACTAGCTTTCAAGTCCATATGCAACTTATCTGATAGGTAGTTAGTAACAACACCAGTAATATCAATTCTTGAGTTATTAAACATTAAATATGAATCTTTGATATTTATATTTTTAGGATCAATAACAACCTTTGTTGTAGGAACAGCAATCTTTGACATTGGATGAGTTAAGTTCAATGCATTTACATTAACCTCACCTGCTGCGGTTTTACCGTCATAGTTTGCAGTAACTTCAGCTTTATTTAAACCAACAGATAATTGAGCAGGTCTGTTATATAAATTCAAAGCATCTACACTTGCAACTAATTCTGGTTTTATTGAATTTAATTTACCTTTAACATTCGCATTCATTGAAACAGAACCGCTTTTGATATCATTATCTTTCAATAAAGCCATCTGCCCACAAGCTGCGATTAAACCTTTTAACGATAATTTATCAGCAACAAGACTCAAATCAGTTGTTGAATCCGCTAAAATCGAACCTGTTAATTTCAACGGATGACCTAAGATAGAAAATCCTGCATCATTAATTACAACATTATTATTATCCAAGTTAACATCAGCTTTAATATCATCAATTTTCACATTATATAAAGCATACGAAATTGTTGATGGGGCAACTTTAAAAAACCCTTGAGAATTAACTTTTTTCAAATCAGACTTAATATTAAAATCTGCATCAAATCCACCTGTTGCAGTTAAGGTTTCAAAATCTTTATAACCAAAAGATTCAGCAATACTATCAACTAACCTAAACAAATTATTGAACTTCGCATTTGAGCGGAAAGTCATATCAATTGAAGGCTTTTTACCACCTGATAAATTACCAACAATTTGAGTATTTTCAGCTTTATCAAAAGAAGAATATAAAATAGAATCTATTTTAGTCTTATTACCATTGAAATCTACATCAACGTAACTTTCAGGAAGTTTTTTGCCATCAACCGCAACAGTCATTTGATTAACATTTAAAGCACCGTCAATTTTGGGATTTTTAATTGTTCCTGATGTTTTGATATCAGCAACTAAATTTGAACTGAATTGATTACGTTTAACACCATCTAAAATATCAATTATATTAAACGGCATAACAAATTCTTCCTGAGCTTGAGGTTGAGCATCAGTTGAAATAGCAATATTTTCAGGAAATACCAAATCATGTAATTGAAGATTTGGCATAATATTATTATTAACCTTAACATCATAATTAGAAATTACAGTTTCATCAAAGACTATACTACCATTTGTAGAGAATTTAACCTTTTTATCCAAAATAAAATCAGAAACTTTAAAATTAGAGCCATCTACAAAATAGGTTTTATTTGTAACAACATCAGATACACCAAACTTATAAGATTTAACACTAACATTTGGCAAATGATTAGATAGTTTTATCCCTAAAGGTAAAGCCATAGGTTCTGTTGAAACTTCTTTTTTACCATCTGATTTAGGCAAATAATCTAACAGTAATAAATTACCATCTTTTTTAATGGCAATATCAGCGGTAATATCATCAGCGAAAACGCTATCAATACGAATTTTTCTAGCTAGAACAGGAAGTAAAGCCAATTTACCACCAACATTTTTAGCTGCGAAAAACGGAGTTTTTGAATTTGGTAAAGATAATGAAACCTCACCAACTTTAGCTCCTGCAGTTAAATTCCACGATGTAACAACTGAAATTTTATCAACTTTAGCTTCAAAACCAGTTGATTCTTTTACTATTTTTTCAATATCACCTTTATAAGAATTTGCAATTGGTGATAAAACCAAAGGAAGTGCTAAAAATAGCACATACAAACCTAATAAGGTATAACCCGTGATAATACCAAATCTTTTTAATTTATTACTCATAACCCTACCTCAACATTTTATGTATAACATTATTTTATCACAAAACGTGAAGTGAAGATTAATTATTTGAGAGATTTTACAAAATTTATAGCATCATCTTTAGTCAAAATATCCCCAGAAATTTGAGCCTCATTTAATGCGTCTAAAACCTCACCTAAACGTGGAGATGGTTGAATATTTAGAATTTGCATAACTTCATTCCCATCCAATAACTTTGGCAACGGTTTTAAAGTTTCTTTAGCTTCTAAATAGAAATTCAAAAGTTTATCCAAAGACGAAATATTATCATCAACAATCTCTTGTGTGATCTCAGGTCCAAGTGCAGATAATCTATCTGCTTTTGCAATTAAAATATTATCAATCGCATTATCTTCAGATTTTCTCACATAACGCATCATAACTTTTTCATTCATATCAGGAGCTGACACAACGGCTGTTGGATACATGTGTTTTTTTATGATGTATGAAATATAATCAATTTGTTTATTTGAAAAACACATAGATTTCAAAATCGGCACACACATTTTTGCACCTACATCTTCGTGCTTGATAAACCTATGACGATTTGTATCTTCTTCAATAGTCCAAGTTGAGAACTTCCCAATATCGTGCATAAATGCTGATAATCTTAAATGAGCTAGTCTTGAAAACCCACCAAAATCAACCTTATTCATATGTTGTTTAACAACTTCAGAAGAATTTTCATACATCAAACCAACTTGTCTGACAGTTTCAATTGAATGGTTAAACAAATCCAAATGATGATGAAGATTTGGCGGAACTTGTTTTAATTCTTTCACAAACGGGAACAACAATTCTAAAATTCCACATTCATCTAATTTCAAAAGTGCGTCGTGGGCAAAATCACCACTAAACAACTTCATCAATTCGTATTGGACACGTTCTTTTGCAGGCTGAGAAATCAAATGAGCATATTTTTTAACAATTTCCATTAAAGAATCATCAATCTCAAAACCTAAAAGTGAATAAAATCTAAAAACTCTTAATAACCTCAAAGGATCATCCACAAAGTTTACTTCTTTTACACCACGAATTATTTTATTTTCAATATCCTGAACAAACTTTTCACAACATTCAGGGATTTCACCTGTTCTGACATCAACAGCAACAGCATTTATCGTCAAATCACGGCGTAAAATGTCATCAACTAATTTTCCACCAATCGGATTTGTGATATCTAAATAATTTATTTTATCTTCAAGAACAATACGATATATTTTATTTTCTTCATCCAAAGGAATAAATGTCCCATTAAAAAATTCCGCAACTTGTAACGAAAATTCTCTTGCATCACAATCTGCTACAATCAAATCTCTATCAACAAAATCCTTACCTAAAAACGCATCACGAACAGAACCTCCAACAAGATAGATTTGGTTAGGGAAAAAACTAACCAAATTATTCAATATTGCATCGTTATTTATTTTATCTGTCAAAGTTTGAATATTCATAGATAATATTTCCTAACGCTACAACTACTGCAGTTTCCGCTCTTAAAATCAAATCACCTAAAGTAAGCATTTCTAATGATTTTTCTTTAAAGCTATCAAATTCCTTTTGAGAAAAACCACCCTCAGGCCCAATCACAACAAGAACCTTATCACCTTTTTTAATAGGATTTTCTTTAAAAGAATCTCTAACAGTTTTATCAGCAATTCTTTCACAAAAAACTATAACTTTATCAAAAGAATTTTCAGATAAAACTTTTTCTAAAGTTGTCGCATCATAACAAGTTGGAACAACCGCTCGCTCACATTGTTTAGATGATTCATACATAATTCGTTGCCATTTTGAAACTTTTTTCTCAACAACTGATTTATTCAACGCACAATTATCTGTCATAATCGGATAAACACCGACAACCCCCAATTCAGTTGCTTTTTCAATAATTAAGCCTTGAGCATCAGAACGAAGTGGACTTTGTGCTAAATAAAGTTCAAAATCTAAAAATCTTTTAGACGGGTAAGACTTATCCACATTAGTAATAACTTTTGAATTAGTAATTTCAGAAATTGTTGTTTCATATTGAATTTGATTTTCATCAATCAGCAACAAAGTTTCACCAACCCTTGCTCTTAAAGACTTGGCAATATGTTGATAATTCTCTTTATCAGAAACTTCAACAATATTATTTACTACTTGTTTTGAATTAATGAAAAAATGTGGCATAATTCACCTCTTGTTGAAAATATTATAGCACAACTAATCCAATACAATTTCTTTTTCGTTTTTATAAGTTACATACCCTAATGCTGCCGCTGGAGGTTTGCGTAAATATTTACGTTTCGTATAAATAACACCAATTTTAGATGAGTCTTTTACACTTGAATATTCTTTTGCCAATTTAGCACATTTTAATATTAATTCATCTGTAATATTTTGAGATTTTAATAAAATATGCGAACCCGCACAATTATGAACGTGGAACCACAAATCATCATCTGAGGCTAATTTTGAAATTATATAATCATTTTGCTTGTTATTTTTACCGATATAAATTCTTGAACCGTCATCTAATTCAATAATCATAATTTCAGATACTTTATTTTTTGACTCTTTTTTCTCAGAATTTTCAACTACTTCAGCCGAAATTTCAAACAAATCATCAATAGCGTTTGCACTATCAATAGAATACAAAACTTGTTCAAAATATTCTTTCTTAATTTTTGATTCATCAATAAGTTCAGTTAATTTATTACGTGCAGTTTTTGCCTTGTTATACAACTTATAAAACTGAGTGGCATTATCTTTTAATGTTTTTGTTTCATCAAGTTTTAATTCTACTTGTTTATCGTTTTCGTAATCATAAACAGAAACAACCTGTGAAAAGTCTTTTAACTGATATAAATTTGCCATAATCAAATCACCCCAAAGACGATACTTATCGCTATCAGCATCACTTTGAAGTTTATATTCCATCTGCTTTAATGATTTTGAAACTTTTTTTAATTTTTGAGAAATTATAGAACGATAATTTGATTTCATAACTCTAAATTTATCATTAGCAATATGAGTTGCATAATAATTATCAATATAATCATTTACAGAAATATCTTCAGTTTTTGAGTCAATCAGACTATCCCACTTTTTTTCAATGACAATTTGCTTAGGTGGGTAAATATAAGGTAAACCGCCAAAAATCTCACGTTCTCTACTTTTTTCAGCCCCAACATTGTGAGCACAACCAATAATCAAATTAGTATCATAATTATAAAGAATAACATTTGAATGCTTACCCATAAATTCAAAGGCTAGACAAAGGTAAATTTGTTCACCTACTTCATTATAAGTTTCTATATAAAATTCTAAAATTCTTTCACCGTCAGGCTGATTAACCTTTGCTATTCTTGAATTTTCAAGATATTTTCTCAATAACATACAAAACATTGGAGGCTTTTGAGGAATTTCAATAACCCTTTTTTTAGAGTTTTCTTTACTCATAAAACAAATATGATAAAACTGCGGATTTATATTTACATAAAGCTGACGTGTTTCACTATTGTTTCTAAGCGTAAAAACAAACTCTCTTCTTGTAGGTTGCTGAATTTTATTTATCCTAGCACCCAAAAAGAAGTCATTTTGTTCATTCAAAAACGCTGCTAATGTATCTATATCAAAAGTAATCATAACAAGAGTTTACTAAAAAGCTAACATATTGTCTATATAAAAAAAACATGATAGAATTTAAAAAAACATGAGGTAAAAATATGACAAAAACACAAAAAAAGTCTTTTTCGACAAAAATCAGCAGTGAGAGTGTAAAAATACTAATCGTTACAGAAGAACATTTAATTACAGGACAACTTTTTCTACCAATTCCATCATCCGTAGAAAACCCAACTAATGAAAATTTATTATTCTATGCACTTAACTGCGGGAATAAATTTATGCAAATCCACGACTGCATAATTTCTAACAAAGATAACGTAGAATACCAACCGGAAAAGGTTGAATGCTACAACATTAACTTAGATATCGTTCATTCTTGTCAAATTATTAAAGAAGATTAATCTAAAAAAACTTATAAAAAAAGATTACAAATGTTACATTTTGTAGTCTTTTTTTTGTGTTTTTGCTAGTATTATAAATGCAATATAAATAGACATTAAGAAGGAAATAAGAGATGATTAAAACAATGTTTAAAGACCACGAATGTGGAAAGTTAAACTTGGCAAACGTAAACGAAACAGTAGTTTTGTCAGGTTGGGTATCAACTGTAAGAGATTTGGGTGGTATTTTATTCGTTGAATTGAGAGATAGAAGCGGATTTTTCCAAATCGTTGCTAACCCTCAAATCAACCCACAAGTTCATAAAATTTTAGAACAAGTAAGAACAGAATACGTTATCAAAGTTTCTGGTAAAGTTACAAAAAGACCTGAAGAAACTTACAACGAAAAATACCCAACTGGTCAAGTTGAGATGTATCCAGATGCTGTTGAAATTCTATCAGAAGCAAAAGTATTACCATTCGTTTTAGATGATAACAACGTATCAGAAGACATCAGATTAAAATACAGATACTTAGACTTAAGACGTGAACCAATGTTATCAAAACTTGTTATGCGTCATAACATTGTTCAAGCAATCAGAAATTACATGAATAATCTTGATTTCTTGGAAGTTGAAACTCCAATCCTTATCAAGACAACTCCAGAAGGTGCTAGAGATTACTTAGTTCCATCACGTGTTCAAGAAGGTAAATTCTATGCACTTCCTCAATCACCACAAATCTTCAAACAATTATTGATGGTTGGTGGCATTGAAAGATATTATCAAATTGCTAAATGTTTCCGTGATGAAGACTTAAGAGCAGACAGACAACCTGAATTTACTCAAGTTGATATCGAAATGTCATTTGTTGAACAAAAAGACGTTATCTCTGTTGTTGAAGGTCTAATCGTAGATGCATTCAAAGCTGCTGGCGTTGAGGTTAAACCTCCATTCAGACAAATTCCTTGGCAAGAAGCTATGGATAGATTTGGTTCAGATAAACCTGATACAAGATTTGGCTTAGAATTATTCGATCTTGGTGATATCATTATGCAATCTGAATTCCAAATCGTTAAAAACACTTTAGAAAATGGCGGTATCGTTCGTGGTATTAGAATTCCAGGTGGTGCTAGCTACTCAAGAAAAGAAATTGATGATATTACAAAACTTGCTGTATCATTCGGTGCAAAAGCTCTTGCTAATATCATTTACCAAGAAGATGGAACTGCTAAATCTCCTGTATTGAAATTCGTTACAGAAGAACAAGCAAAAGCTATTCAAGATAGAGCACAAGCCCAAGCTGGCGATATCATCTTCTTTGTTGCAGATAAACCAAAAGCTGTTTACGATATTATGGGTAGATTAAGATTACACTTCGGTAAATCTCTAAACTTAATTGATGAAGCTAAACACGACTTGTTATGGGTTGTTGACTTCCCAATGTTCGAATATTCTGAAGAAGAAGGCAGATTTATGGCAATGCACCACCCATTCACATCTCCAAACTTAGAAGATGTTGACAAACTTGATTCAGGTGATTTAGGCAACGTTAAATCTATCGCATATGACATCGTTTATAACGGTTGCGAATTAGGTGGTGGTTCTGTAAGAATCCACTCATCAGAAGTTCAAAAGAAAATCTTCAAAGCTTTAGGCTTAACTGAAGAAGAAGCTCAAGAAAAATTCGGATTTATGGTTAACGCATTACAATACGGTACTCCACCACATGCTGGTTTGGCTATCGGATTAGACAGATTAGTAGCATTACTAGCTAGAACTGATTCTATCCGTGACGTAATCGCATTCCCTAAAAACGCTGGTGCTAAATGTTTAATGAGTGATGCTCCAGGTGAAGCTGCTCTAAAACAACTTAGAGAATTACACATCAAATCAACAGCAAATTTAGGCAAATAAATCATCATTTTAAAACAACAATAAAGACGCAAATCGTAAGGTTTGCGTCTTTTTGTTTACATATTGAAATATTTACTATTTAGATAGCAATAATTATTCTTGAGAAACATTATATTGGTATCAAAAAGTAGAAAGGAAAAATATGATAGGTCCAATTAGTGTAAAAGCAGAACGAGAATTATTCAATTATTTAACAAAAAATAGCGAAGCAATCGCAAAAGAAGTACAAGCTATCCAAAAGATGGGCTTAACAGAAAAAGATATCTTTATTAAAACAATTATGGAATGTGCAACATCTGATGACCCTGCAATCAGAGCTGCAGTTGCAGACGTACAAAAAGGCTTACGTGGTCAGTTTGACTTAGCAGCAGCAATCCAAAAATTAAAAAGCGTAATTCCAAATGAAGCGGCGATGATGGAAACTACTGATGGTGGAAAACTTGTAATGGCAAAAGGCTGGAAAATGCCAGTTCTATTTGAAAACGTTCCAGGTTTCAAATGGTTAGGATTTGCTGATGAGCCTACAAAATTAACAACTGAAGGTATTTGGACTGCAGCACATGGAGAAAAACCTGCAGTTATCATTGGTGGTATCGGAAACTCAAACATTAAACCTGAACAAGTTTTGGGCGGTTGTTCTTTAAGTAAAAAAGAATTATCTGCACAATACGAACAAGCTATTGTTGATTTCTTCACTCCAATATTTAAATATTTCGAAGAAATCGGTGTTAATATTAAAGAATCTTTTGGATTTGGCTTAGCACACAGTTATTGCGGTGTTGATAAAGCAACAAGAGATTTGGCTGAAACTTTTGGGATTCGAATTGTAGGTACTACACCAACTGAATACACACAATACATTAAAGGAACCCCAAAAGCTCTTGATATTTTAGATGGTGCTGAAGCTATGGTTGCCGATTTTCCTCATCCAACAATTCTTACAAGAAATCTATCTCAGATTAGCGACTATGGTACAACATATGGCAAAATTATTGGTGAAAACAACCCTATTCTAGTTGCTAATGGTGGTGGACACGCTTGGGTTGAAGATTCAGGTAAAGCAATTATTGGTTTAGACGGCTCAACTCTTATCCCTGCAAACTTAGTAAAAGATAAATTAGGCTATGTAATTCCAGCTACAACTGGAGAAGGCAAAGACAAAGTTGTAACAAATACAGCTCAACTTCTTCTAGAAAAAGTTGACGGCAACCCATTTGAAAAATATAAATTTGCATTCGAACAGTATCTTCCATCAAGCAGATTAAAAGAAGATATAGCTCAATATGATCCTCAAATGGCAATGACAACTCATATCCACGGCTTATTATCAAAAGCAGGACTAATTCCAAAACAATAATGGAAACATTAAATAAACAAAAAGGGCTCTGAAGACTTCAGGGTCCTTTTTACTATAAATTATCTTTTATAAATCTATGTGCATCAATAACATCATCAGAACTAATCGGAGGTGGACCTTCAACAATTTCTAGGGGCAAATGCTTATCCGCTTTTCGATTAAAATTGAATACAACTTCTCCAAAATCTTTGCCACATTTTTTGCATGATAAACTACAAAGCATCATATCGCAATCCTGTTCTAAAATTTTGATAGAATTTATCGAAAATTCATTCTTACATCTGGAACAGCAAAGATGCGAAAATAGTGATTTTATATCATTTTGAGTAAAATTTTTCATATCAATTTTTTGTATTAATTTTTGTAAAATTTTCAACTTTTTAGACTATTAATTGTTATTTTACCCTAAAAAATGGGATTAATATACATGTAACCAAAGGAGGTTATCATGGCAATTAACTTAATCCTATTCGGTTTCATTGTGTACACTGCATTGATAGTTGTACCAAGCATTTGGGAAGAACTTACCACAGAAAGTTAGTAAAATCTCAAACAAAACCAAAAGGATGATTCTTAAATTTTAAATTCGTTTTTTGACATTTAGGAGAGATTGAAGAGTTTTTAGTGTAGAAGGTACGTTTATCAACTAAACGTAAAGTTTGTTGTGCCAAAATTATAATTCGCAAATGTTTGAATTATAATAAAGTTATGGATTACGTAAATAACAAATTCGACATAATTGTAGTAGGTGCTGGACACGCAGGCTGTGAAGCAACTTTGGCGTGTGCAAAACTTGGAATGAAGGTGTTATTATGCACACTTAATGTTGATAATATCGCACTTCAACCTTGTAACCCTGCAATTGGCGGACCTGCAAAATCAACCTTAGTACGTGAAATTGACGCACTAGGCGGTGTTATGGGCGAAGTTACAGATGCAACTTACCTACAACTAAAAGTTTTAAACTCATCAAAAGGACCTGCTGTAAGAGCATTAAGAGCCCAATCAGATAAGGCTGAATACACACGTTATATGCGTAATCTTATCGAAAGCAACGAAAACATTTATCTAAAACAGTGTTGTATAACAGAATTATTGGTAGATGGTGATAGAATAATCGGTGCGGTTGATGAACTTGGCACTGAATACAAAGCACAAGCAATTGTACTTACGACAGGTACATCTTTAGAAGGCAGAATTTTTGTAGGCTTACAATCATTTAGTGCAGGCAGATTAGGTGAACAAGCCGCAATTGGACTTTCTGATTCACTACATAAATTAGGAATTGAAACAAAAAAATTAAAAACAGGAACTCCTGCCAGAGTTGATAAAAGAACTATTGATTATTCAAAAATGACAATTCAACCTGGGGATGAAGAATTAAGTTTCTTTTCATTCAAACCTAATCGACCAATTAGAAAAACTTATCCTTGTTATCTAACAAGAACAACAGAAGAAACACACAACATTATTAGAGCAAACTTAGATAAATCTCCAATGTATCAAGGCTTAATTCAAGGTGTTGGACCAAGATACTGCCCATCAATTGAGGATAAAATCGTAAGATTTGCATCTAATCCATCACACCATATTTTTATCGAACCTGAGGGTTTGGGAACTTACGAAACTTATATCCAAGGTTTTTCAACAAGTTTACCAATGGATGTTCAGGTTAAAATGTTGAGAAGTTTACCAGGATTAGAAAATGCACATATCATAAAACCTGCGTATGCGGTTGAATATGATTACGTTCCTGCAGTTCAAACAACACATTCCTTGATGTCTAAAAAAATCAAAGGTTTATTCTTTGGCGGACAAATCAACGGTACTAGCGGTTACGAAGAAGCTGCAGCACAAGGTTTAATCGCAGGTATTAACGCATACAATTACATCAATGGTTCTGAGATGTTAGAACTTTCAAGAAGTTCATCCTACACAGGCACTTTAATTGATGATTTGGTAACAAAAGACATCCAAGATCCATACAGAATGCTAACTTCACGTTCAGAGTACAGATTACTTTTAAGACAAGATAATGCTGATGAACGCTTAATGCCTATCGGTCATAAATTAGGTTTGATTGATGATACTCAATTTGAAAGATTTAAAGAAAAACAACGTCAAATTGAAGAAGAGCGTATCAGATTACAAGAATTAAAAATTCCTGCAACGGAAAATGTAAATGAAATATTAGCAAAATACGAAGAACATATCGATAGAGGCATGAGAGCCGCAGAACTTCTAAAACGCCCTAATATTTCATACAAAATCTTAAAAGAAATTGATGAATCAACAAATTCATTAAATTTATCAAAAGAAGTTTGGGAACAAGTTGAAGTAATAATCAAATATGACGGCTACATCAAACGCCAAGAAGATCAAGTTGACCAAGCTGGCAAACTTGAAAAATTCAAAATTCCTGACAATATTGATTACACAAGAATCGAACATATTTCAACAGAAACAAAAGAAAAGCTAGAAAAAATCAGACCAAAAACTTTGGCTCAAGCTGCACGTATCGGCGGAGTTAAACCAGCAGATATTTCTATTCTAATGGTTATGCTTGAAAAAAGCACATTTGCTAAGAAATAGTTTCAACTTCTTTATCTATATATAATTCTGTTAGCATTTCTGACTTGTATAGTTTCAAGTTAGAAAAACGAATTGCCTTGCCGTCTTTACAAACAATAGTAACAGAGCGATTTTCAGGGTATTTGTAAATAATATCTCCAGGTTTTACCTCTCCAATATCTTCCTGTAAAACTTGCATAGAATAAGGATCTATAACTAAAAATTTGTCCTTATTAGTAATATAACAAGGTAAAAAAGGATGCAACGCCCTAACAGTTTTCAATATTTCATCAGAAGTTTGGAATGTAAAATCAAGCATTCTTTCATCACCTGAAATATTTGGGAAATATGTAGCATGCTTTTCTGACTGCTTAATTGGTGTAATCATTTTATCATTCAAATCTGTGATAAATTCTCTAACTAATTTTCTTGCAGTTCTAACAGATTTTTCTCTCAATTCTTTTGAAGTATCAGTTTCTAAAATCTGCACTTTTTCTTGAGATAAAATTGCACCTGTATCATATCCCTCATCAACTAAATGTAAGGTAACTCCTGATTCTTTTTCACCATGCAATATTGCTTGAATATAAGGGTTCGGGCCTCTATACTTTGGCAAAAGTGATGGGTGTGCATTTACAGTTCCGATAGTTGGAACACTGAAAATTTCTTTTTTTAAGCGTTCTTTCCATGTCCCAACAAGAACCAAATCAACATTTTGACTAATTAGAAGTTTTCTAAAAGCTTGGCTATTTGCAGATTTCAAACGAATTTGGTTAATTTTTAACTCATTTAATAATGTTACCTCAGGAGCAGGGTTAAACAAATCTTTTAAAAATAATTTAAAACGATTTTCGCAAGTATGTTCATATCTAAAAACGCCAACAATTTCAGCACCCGCATCTTTTGCACCAAGCACCAAATTTGCCAACATTAACCCTTTACCTAAAATAACAACTCTCATAGAAAGTATTATAAAATAAAAAGTGTACCGAATTCAACTTCGATACACTTTTTAAAATTTATTTATTAAACAAATTATTCACCTTCAATTTGTTCAGCTGCCGCAAATGCCATTCTTACTTGAGATTGAGCTTCTTTCAACTGTGTATAGTTATTAACAGTTTGAGTAGCCTTTGCTCTTTCGTGGCTTGATGTGTGAGCCAGACTTGTGAACGCTAACATCAATGGAGACCAATCAAGTAAACCTTTACCTAACGATTTCAATGATGATGGAGCTTTACCTGCCCATTCGCTTAATTTGTTGATTACTTTAGATTCTTTAATAAATTTATCAACTTTCAATTTTTTAGCTTGTGCAACGATTCTAGGACCGAATTTAGAAATACCTTTACCAACTAAAGCTCCACCTGCTAACATTGCACCAATTGAAGCACCAATTGTTAATACTGTTGATAATACAGGATGTTTTCTATCGAATTCTCTAGCACCTTCGCTATTTTTATTTAATGCACGTTTTCCTGCAAATGTTAAATCAATTGCCGCAAATGATGCCGCCCAAGAAGCCGCAGTTTTTGCAAATTGTTTAAGCATTGGAATTCTACCACCAGTTACTGCAACAGCTGCTGCCGCACCAGCAAATAATGGAATTGACCAGAAAATTGCATTTGAAATTCTTTTATGTTTTTTACTATCTACTTGAGTTTCTGTAATTTGAGCTGCTGCTTTGCGTAACGCTCTATCATCAGCCTTTGCGAATTCTTCTAATACTGCACGTTGATAATCACGATTACCGAAAGAAGCCTTCGAATTAACCTGACTAGAAACTGAATTAACTTGCATAAAACACCTTTACCCTTTCACACTTTGATTATACACATGTAAAAACGGAAAGTAAAATTTTTTGCTAATGTAATAACAAAAAGACATAAATATTTACAATTATTTTTCTTTTTAATATTATAAAGCAATGAGAAAATTTAAAATTCATACAATGGGCTGTAAATCTAACCAATTTGAAAGCTCTATCATTATAGAAAACTTAAAAAAACACGACTTTGAAGAAGTAAAAGACCTCAAAGACGCTGATGTTTATATTTTAAATTCTTGTTCAGTTACACATAAAAGTGATAACGAAGCATTATACCTATTACGTTCTGCAAAACACAAAAACCCTGATTTAATAACCGTTTTAACCGGTTGTTTTGCTCAAATAGAAAAAGAAAATTTACTGGAATATGATTTTATTGACTATGTAATAGGTAATGATGAAAAATTACAGATGTTTGATTACATAAATTCAGATGAACGTTTTCACGCTAAAGACATTATGAATTTATCAGAATTCAACAAAGTCGAACTTATCGACACAACAAAAACAAGAGCAAGTCTAAAAATTCAAGATGGTTGTGATAATCGTTGTACATACTGCATCATCTGGAAAGCAAGAGGGAAAAGCAGAAGTGCAGATTCAGATTTTATAATAGAACAAATTAATAACTTCTCAAAACTTGGATTTAAAGAAGTTGTCCTAACTGGCATCCATATTGGACAATGGGGCAAAGAATTTGGGCTGACAATACTTGATTTGATAAAAGATATTGAAGAAAAAACAACTATTGAAAGATTTCGTCTAGGTTCACTTAACCCAACAGAAATCACAAATGAAATGTTGGAATATTTGAAAAATTCAAAAAAATTCTGTCCGCATTTCCATCTTTCACTTCAGTCTGCAAATGATAAGACACTACGTTCAATGAACAGATTTTATGAAACAGAATTTTACTTAAACCAAATTGAACAAATCAATAATACATTTGATTTACCATTTTTAGGAAGTGATATTATAGCAGGTTTTGCCGGCGAAACTGATGAAGACTTTGAAATTACACGTAAAAATTTGGAAAAATCAGGACTAACTCAAATTCATACATTCCCTTATTCGAAGCGTAAAGGAACAATTGGGGAAAGTCTTCCTGATCAAAACTCTGATGAAGTAAAAAATAACAGAGCAACAATTATTAAAGAAATTTCAAAACAAAAATACGAAGCCTTTATCAACAAAAATATTGGTAAAATCCACGAAGTTTTAATTGAAAAACGCCCTGACAAACACTCAGGAAACTTAAAAGGGGTAACCAGAAATTATTTAACAGTACAAATTACTTCAGAGCGAAAAGATTTGTTCAACACCTTACAACAAGTAAAACTTACAAAATACGAAAACGGAAATATATTTGGAGAAATTATATAATAAAAAAAGAGGCTCAAGAATTAACTTGAACCTCTTTTTATTTATTATTTAAATTACATATTCTTTAAGAATGATTCGTAATTTCTTGCCAACAAGTGAGTTTTTACTTGGTTGATTAAATCAAGCGCTACCCCAACCATAATGATTAGAGAAGTTGCACCAATACCTTGTAAAGTTTCAATTTTTGTCGCAAAACTTGCTAAAGATGGAATCAATGCCACAATACCAAGACCAATCGCACCAATAAATGTTGTTTTAGATAAGATTTTATCTAACGCATCAGCTGTTGGTTTACCAGGTTTAATACCAGGAATTGATGAACCATATTTTTTCAAGTTATCAGCAATATCTTTTGGCTGCATATTTGGCATAATTGAAGCGTAGAAGAATGTTAACGCAATAATTAAACCTACATATAACAAGTAATACCAAATTCCATCAGGACTCATTATTTGGTTAAGTTTAACAATAAAGTTACTTACCGCAACAGATTTAATGTTAGCTTGACCAACTAAAGTCAAAATTGTTGATGGGAACAACAAAATTGCAATAGCAAAGATAATTGGCATAACGCCACCTGGGTTAAGCTTAAATGGAATGAATGAATTCATACCACCGTAAACTTTGTTACCAATTTGTCTTTTTGGATTTACGATAATTACTTTTCTAACCGCTTCTTGCATGATTACAATAAGAATCATTGCAAGGAAGAATATTGCAAGTAATACCATCAAGCCCATAAGCATTTGATTGTTTGATTTAACAATCATTGCAGTTCTTGAGGCATAAATTGGAATCCCTGACAAGATACCGCAGAAGATAACAAGCGAACCGCCGTTACCAATACCTCTTTCGGTAATCAATTCAGAAATCCACATTACAAGGACAGCACCTGCTGTCAAAACACATATTGAACTAGCATAAAATACGTAAGGGTTTACTGTTGAAATAATTGCCCCTGGTAAATGATGCAAGTACAACATGAAAATAAATGATTGGAAAATTGCTAATACAACAGTGAATACTCTTGTATATTGTGACAATTTTCTTCTGCCTGCTTCTCCCTCTTCTTTCTGTAATTTTTCCAATGCAGGAATAACAACAGAAACGAGTTGAACAATAATTGAAGATGTGATAAATGGTCCGATACCTAAAGCAAGGATAGAAACCTTACCTAACGCACCACCTGTGAATAAGTCTAAGAAACCTACGATGTTATTACCTTGTGCGATATTTGAAAATACTTCATTGTTAATACCGTACAAAGGCATTTGAACACCAAATCTCCAAACTGCAATCATAATCAATGTGAAAATAATCTTCTCTTTCAAGCCAGATGCATTCCACATTGACATCAAATCTTCAGTTGTAGGCATTTTAACACTTTGTTGTGCCATTATACTAACTCAACCTTTCCGCCTGCTGCTTCAATTTTTTCTTTTGCTGATGGTGTAACATAAGCTGCTTTAACTGTAATAGCTGATTTAACTTCACCATTACCTAAAACTCTTAAACCAACGCAAGTTGGGTGAATTGTAAGAACTTCTTTTAATGATTCAAAAGAAACTTCTTTCAAACCTAAATCATCTAATCTGCCAACATTGATTTGAGCATAGTTAAGTTTTGAATAAACTTGGAAACCTTTTAATTTAGGTAATCTTCTGTAAGCTGGCATTTGACCACCTTCAAAACCTCTTTTGCTAGAGTTGCCAGATCTTTGACCTTCACCGTTATGACCACGGCAAGAAGTTTTACCATGACCTGAAGAACGGCCACGACCAACTCTTTTAGATTTAGATGTAGAACCTTCAGCAGGTCTTAAATCTTCTAATGTAATATTTGCCATATTATTTTCCTTCTTTCTTTATATTTTATAATATTTACCTTTAAGTGGGCGACTATTTAACAACTTCTAACAAATGAGAAACTTTGTTAACCATACCCATAATTGTAGCTGATTCACAGTGTTCAACAACTTGGTTTTTCTTAGTTAAACCAAGACCTCTAACAACTTTACGTTGTTTATCTGAACAGCCGATTAAACTTCCTACAAGTTTAATTTTGATTGTATTTGATTTTTTATCTGCCATGATTTTATTTCCCTTATAATTTCAAATTTACTGTACTAGTTTAAGAACTCAGCCATTGTTAAGCCACGTTTTTTAGCAACTTCAGTGAATGGTCTAAGAGCTTTTAATGCTTCGATTGTAGCATTAGCTGCGTTTAGAGGTGATTTAGAACCTAAAGATTTTGAAAGAATGTTTTCAATACCAGCAAGTTCTAATACTGAACGAACTGCACCACCGGCAATAATACCAGTACCTTCAGAAGCAGGTCTTAGCATAACTGCACCAGCACCTGATTTACCAGTAATTGGGTGTGGAATAGTTGTTTTGAAAATAGGCACGTTGATAACATTTTTTCTACCATCAGCAATAGCTTTTTGGATAGCGATAATAACTTCAGAAGCTTTAGCACAACCGATACCTACTTGACCTTTTTGGTTACCAACGATAACGATAGCACGGAAGCTAAGTTTTTTACCACCTTTAACAACTTTAGTTACACGGCTGATTTGAACAACTCTTTCTGTCCATTCAGATTGTGGTTTTTCTTCAGTTGTTTCGATTTTTTGTTTTCTAGCACGGCCTTTTCTGCCTTTAGAAGGTTTTTCTTCTTCAGAAGCAACTTCAACTGCAGTTTCTTCAACTACTGTTTCTTCAGCTGCAACTTCAGTTACATTTAATTCTTCATTGTTTTCCATTGATTTT
>JAZSDA010000083.1:0-7536 GCA_045530955.1 Candidatus Gastranaerophilaceae bacterium | reverse complement strand
GTTAAAAATGTTATTGTAGTATTCAACAATTGTATTTCTATCAATTTTATCTATATTTTTTTCTAAGACTTTTGAAGATATTGAGTATGGTGTGTTTTGGTAAATCAAATCTCTATATTCTTCAACGGCAACTTGGATTGGAACGTCTTTGTTTCTTTTTATAGAATTGATGGTGTCTGATTTAACTTTAGTAATTTCGTATTCATCAAATGTTGCATTATTCACCACTTCATCAAGTAATTCTAATGTTTTTTGATATTCGTCTTTAGTTGTCAAAACTGTGATAGCAAACGTATCTGCACTTGATGATGGTGCAATTTTTATTCCGTTATCTTCTAATACTTGTGAAAGTTCCAATGATGTATAATTTTTAGTTCCTTTCATCATTGTTGCTGCAGTTAATTTTGCTGTTCCTGGGATTTTTTCAGCAAGTTGACCGCCTTTTGCGTAAATGCTTATTGCGATAATATCATTTGTTGTGTTTGGGGTATAAAGCATTGTTGCCCCATTTGTTAGTTTAAATTTTTGAGTATCAGTTGTTTGGCTGATTAACTCTGCTGAAGAAGGTTTTGGTGTTACATTGGCAATTGGTATATCTTTTGCATCTTCAGGAAGTAATATTGAAACTGCACTTTTGTTTATTCCCAAGTATTTATTTGCAACTTTTTTTACATCAGCTTTTGAAACATTTTTGATATTGTTTAAATAATTATCATAGAATTTGATATCATCAGTCAGAGCCATTGTGTAGCCGATTTCTGTTGCAATATTTGTAATAGATTCTCTTGAATAATAAGTTTCTCTTTCGATAATGTTTTTTGCCAAGTTTAGTTGTTCGTCAGTAATACCGTTTTTTTGAATGTTTTCAATTTCAGAGAAAATAGCATCTTGAACTTGTTTGCATTTTTCAGGTTCAAAGTTTGCTGAAACATAAAAAATACCGTCATCTTTAAATGTTGAATTACCAGCGTCGATTGAAAAAGCTAGACGTTTTTTCTCTTTTAATACTTGATATAAAACAGAGGAACGACCATCTCCTAAAATTGTAGCCAATACATCAAGTGCGAAGGAATCCTTATCCTCAATTGGAGTTCCTCTAAATCCGATTAGTAAGTAACCTGATTCGGTTTTTATGTAATCAACTTTTTTAGCTTGTTTTGTTAAAGGCTCTTCTTTTAGATAAATTGTTTTCATTTGTTTTTTATAATCAGCATTGAAAGTTTCTTTAATTCTTTCAAGTGCGTAATTTGTATCAACATCCCCGATAACAATTGTTACCATATTTGATGGTGAATAATTATTGTTGTAAAATTCTAAAATTTTATCCCTTGTAATAGTTTCAATAACTTCGCTTCTGCCTATAACTTTTCGCTTGTAAGGGTGAGTAGTGTATAGCATAGAATTTAAGTTGTCGTATAAGATTTTTGAAGGGTTGGTTAAGTCTTTGTTGATTTCTTCTAATACAACTTTTCTTTCTTTTTCTAATTCATTACGTGGAATAAGCGGGTTCATCATCATGTCTGCGTGAAGATCCATTGCTAAATCAAAATCTTTTGATGGGATAGTTACATAGTAATGAGTAAAATCTTTACTTGTTGCAGCATTTGTTATTGCACCTTTTGTTTCTAAAATCCTGTCAAATTCCCCAGGTTCGTGATTTTTAGTTCCTTTGAAAAATAAATGTTCCAAAAAGTGAGCAACACCGCTATTTGAGTCATCTTCATCAATTGAGCCTGTTTTAATCCAAGTATCAATTGTTACGATTGGATTGTTGCGGACTTCTTGAATTACAACTGTTTGACCGTTTGCAAGTTTGAACATCTTCGCTTCTGCGGCAAAAACACAGTTTCCACAAAGTACGATTGCTGCTAATATTATAAATTTTTTCATGTAAACCATCCTTTTTAAATGATTATATTAATAATTAATAGTAAAACATATAACCTGAGCGATTATATGTTTACCTCTTGTAAAATATTTGTTGATTTGAATTTCTTTGGAGATTTTAGAATAATATATTCTTTCAACGCTTCAAAGGTAACAGTGCAAACTTTTTCTGTTGCTTTTTTTTCGTATTCACCTTTTTCGTCAAAATCGTTTATTGCCATTTGTTTGAAGAAATCTCTCAATTTGTGAGGGATTTGTTTTTTGTTATAGTGAACGTGTTTTGCACAATTTTCACAAACTATTCCGCCTAAGTTTGGAACAAAAAACATGGTTTCTTCTTCTAAAGATTCATGGCAACACAAACAAGAATCCAACTCTATTGAAAAACCTGATTCTATCATCATTTTTAATTGGAATTTAATCACAGCAATTAGGATTTCAACTTTTGATTCTGCGGTTGAGATTGTATTTAAGGTTTTGTACAAAAGATCATAAATAGTTTGAGAGCATGGATCTTCTTCAATTCCAAAATTATGAACAACTTCGGTTACATACATTGAGTAACAGATTTTATCCATATCTTGTCGGGTTTTGTAGAATGAATTAACCACTTCAGCCTGACAAATTGTGTCTAAGTTTCTGCCTTTGTGAAGCATTAAAGTATTTGCGACAAGCAAATCCATGCGAGCACCTAATTTACTTTTAGGTTTTTTAACCCCTTTAGCTACTCCCTTAATTAGTCCTTTTTCTTTTGAATACATAACAATAATTTTGTCTGATTCACTCAAGTTGTAGGACTTCAAATTGATTGCGTCTGTTACAAAACTATTTTGCATTATTAATTATTAGATATTATTTTTGTGAACTTGTACCGTGGTAAATACCTCTCATCATCTGTTCAAGTTCTTGTTTGTTATCAGAATATGTAACAGCCATTTCTTGAGTGATTTTACCTTCTTGGTATAATTTGTACAATGACATATTCATTGTAATCATATTGTTGAAAGAACCTTTTTTAACAAGTTCGTAGATTTGTTCCAATTCGTCTTTTTGGATAAAGTCTTTAACTGTTGGTGTAACAACTAAAACTTCAGCTGCAGGAGCACGAGAACCGCCTTCAGCCATTGGAACAAGTTTTTGAGAAACTGTACCACGTAAAGTAGCTGCAATTTGGCTACGAACGAAAGGTCTTTCGTTAGGATCGAATAAGTTGATAATTCTGGCAACTGTTTGTACTGCATCGTTTGTGTGGATTGTAGATACAACAAGGTGACCAGTTTCAGCAGCTTTCAATGCTGATTCAACTGTTTCTCTATCACGGATTTCACCGATGAAGATAACGTCAGGGTCTTGTCTTAATGCGTACTTAACACCGTCTGAGAAAGATGGTGTATCGATTAGTAACTGACGTTGAGAAACGATAGATTTTTTGTTTGAGAAAATAAACTCAACAGGGTCTTCAATTGTTACAATGTGTTTCGCAGTTGTTGCGTTGATGTAATCAATTAAAGATGCAATAGTTGTTGATTTACCAGAACCAGTAGGACCTGTAACAAGCACTAACCCGTTGTTGAATGCTGCAAATTCTTCTAAAGATTCAGGTAATTGTAATTCTTTGAATGATTTAATGTAGTAAGGAATAGCACGAATAACCATGGCTGTCTTACCTAATTGACGGCTCATGTTTACACGAAATCTTGAGCAACCAGGGATTTCGTAAGAGAAGTCGATATCAAAGAATCTTGTAATTCTGTCTTTCAAGTGTGGAGGAGCAACAGTTTTAATAACGAATTCAATATCTTCGCTAGTAAGTGGTGGTAAATTAATTCTCATGATTTGACCGGATACACGAATCGCTGGTCTTTCCCCTTCACAGATGTGTGCATCGGACGCACCAACAGACACGGCCTGTCTTAAAAAGTCCTCTATATAAAAATCAGTATTACTAATATTGCTCATAAAATTCTCTTCCTCACCACCTACAATATATCATATTTTTTAGTTTTGCACAACTTTATTGATGTGGTATCATTCAATTGTTGGAATTATGTTAAGTCAAGAATATTTAAGGGATATATTTCAAAACAAAAATTTTGTGATGTTTTTCGCATCAGTTTTATTTATGTGCGGAATTTTGGCGTGCTTTTATGGTTATAGTGTAATTTTTGCTATTCTATTTACAGTTTTGATGATTATTCTTTTGTATATTCGTCTGTTTGATTTTCGTAAAATTATAATTTTTACATTGATTTTTTATAGTGGATTTTTCTTAACATTTTGTAAAATTAAGAATTTTGATGATTTGCTATACAAAGTTCCTATGGATAGGATTGTAATCGGCAGAATCGTGAGTATTCCTGAAAAAGTTGATGATACAAAAGTTAGATTTTTTATGCAAGTTGAGGAAGTTAATTCTGAAATTGTTAACGCAAAAACTTTTGTAACGGTTTCAGGAAATAACATAAAATTAGATAAATATAATATAGGGGAGAAAATTTCTGTAACAGGTAGGCTAAGAAAACCTTTTGTTGCAACAAATCCTTCTCAATTTGATTATAGTTCTTATCTTAGGAATTTTAACACTTTTACCACTCTATATTCTGAGAATGATAATGTTTCATTTGTCGAAGAAAAGAAAAGTGCAAAATGGAAATTTTTGCGTTCGTTAAATGATACAAGACACAAGATATTAAATGTGCATGCTAAGTATTTAAAATCTCCGAATTTAGAGATTTTAGGCGGAATTGTCTTTGGTGATGATGCGGTTTCTCCGCCTGATTATGTTAAAAATTCTTTTGTTAATTCTGGTTTGTTACATATACTAGCTGCTTCAGGGATGAATGTTGCGTTTATCTTTTCGTTTTGGTTTGTAATCTTACAATTTTTGAGAGTTCCATATAAGCCAAGAGTAATTTCAGGGATGCTAGTTGTAATTTTATATACATTTATGACAGGATTGGGTCCGTCTGTTATTAGAGCTGCTTTGATGTTGTTGTTTGTTATGGCGGGTAAGTTAATAGACAGAGATACTCATAGTGTGTCTTTATTATCTTTGGTTGCAGTTTTAATGTTGATTTATAATCCTGCGTATATAAATGATGTTAGTTTTCAATTATCTTTCTTAGTTACGTTAGGGTTATTAACCACTGCACATATTCTTGCAATTAAGTTAGAAAAAGTTCCTAATTGGATAAAAGTTCCGATACTAATTCCGATAGTTGCTCAACTTTGGGTTGCACCAATTCAAATGTTTTATTTTAATACTTTTAGCTTGTATTCGGTGTTTGCAAATATTGCGACTGTGAGTTTGTTAAGTGTAATAAGTTTCTGCGGTTTTGTAAGTTCAGTTTTGGCAATCATTCCTTATGTGGGTGATTTTATCTGTATGATTTTTGATTTTGTTTTGAATTATTTATTAACAGCTCTTATTTATATTTCAAATTTCTTTGCAGGGTTAAAGTATTCTTTAGTTCAAACAACTCATCCTGATATTTTACAAATACTTTTGTATTATGTGATGTTGGCTGTTGTTACGGTGTATATTAAATACGACAAATATAAAAAGGCTGTTTGTACTGCAATTTGTGTGGCATTAATTTTGTTGTGCTCTACAGTAAAACCTGTTTCAAAAGATTTGGAAATTATTTCGTTTGATGTTGGTAATGCGGATTCATTTTTAATTAAAACTCCGGATAATAAGTATTTTATGATTGATACAGGTAAAGCTCCTTTTGGTAGTGGAAATTCTCAAGCAAAAATTATAATGCTCAAATATTTAAAAGATAGAGGAATTAAAAATCTTGAGGGCGTAATTGTTACTCATTTTGACAATGACCATGCTGGTGGTGCTTCTGATATTATTTCAAATACCAAAACAAAAACTTTGTATTTGAATTCTAAAAATGTTGATACTCAAACTGGTTATAAAATTTTTGAAACAATAAAATTAAAGAATCAAAATTATAAAATTATAGAAAATAATTCGGAAATTTATGCTGAAAATAATCTAAAAATGAAAGTCTATAAAGCCAATATTGACGGTAAAAATGCAAGTAATGAATCTTCAATAATTACGTTATTATCTTACAAAAGTTTTGACATAATTTTTATGGGTGATGCGGGTGTAGAATCTTTTAATTTAATCAAAAAAGATGTTCCTCACAATATAGAAGTTTTAAAAGTTGGTCATCATGGCGGACCTAGAGTTGTTGATTCTGGCATGCTTGATTATTTAGGAAATAAAGTATCTCTAATTTCTACAGGAATTAACTATTTCGGACATCCGAACAAAGGTACTTTGGATGTTTTAAGAAATACAGAAATTTTACGTACGGATTTATTACATTCTATAAAAATTTCTACCGATGGTGATGAGTATAAGATTTACTCTTATGATTTGAAAGATAAAAATTATAAAATTTTGGATAAATATCTTGCAAAATAATTTGCAAAATTTTGATAATATTGACAAAATTATAGTAAAATTTACACTAAATGTTAAGGGGGTAAAAGCCAATAGGGATAACGCTTTTTGGGAATGCTATTTTTGAAAATTTATCCCCATGGGTTGAAATTTTAAATTTTTGTAATACTATGTTCTTATAAGTTTGTTCGAAAAAGACGAAAATCTTATAAAAAAGTAGGAACAAAAAAGTAGTCTTTTGAGAATTGTCAATTTACAACTAGAGGATTACATTTTGAAAAAATTATTACTATTCACGATAGCATTAGTGTTTATGTTATTCACACCAGTGCAGGCAGCCAATGTAAATACCGTGAAGGCAGCGATAGTAAAACATTCTATCGAAATGGGCGTAGATCCAGCAATTACTTTAAGTATTGCGAAAGCAGAATCAGGTTACAGACACGAAGCAAGATCATCAAGAGGTGCTGTTGGTGTCTTTCAACTTATGCCTTCAACTGCAAGAAGAATGGGCTTAAATCCATACTCACTTGATGATAATATCAAAGGTGGTGTTATGTATTACAAGTCTATGTATAAAATGTTTGGTTCTGTGGAATTAGCTTTGGCAGCATACAATGCAGGTCCAGGTAATGTTAAAAAATATCAGGCAATTCCACCATTTGCAGAAACTAGAAGATTTGTTTCAAAAATCATGGCTGATTACAGACACTTTAAAGCTCATCCTGATCCAGCTATGATTGCAGCACAATCAGTTCCAACTTCAATCAAAGGAGCTCAGGTGGTTGCAGCAACTCCAACCCAAGCACCATTACCAATGGTTCAAATCGAACAATCAAGAAATTTGAATGTTGAGTTGGTTAAAGAAATTCCTGTAGAGGTTGAGGTTAAATCGCATTCAGTTGCAATATAATTTTTGGTTATGAAAATAAAAAAGCGGGGTAGGATTTTATTCTTATTCCGCTTTTTATTTTAGAAAAATAATCTATATTAATAATTGTAAAATTATTCAGTAGGACTAGTTAAAAAGTATTATATTTTTTATCCATTTGTGGTATATATAAATTGTACATAAATGAATTATATTAAGTATAGTTCAGTAGATTGGAGGCAAAAATGTCAGTAGGACAATTCGTTTTTATGTTACATAGTCATTTACCTTATTACAGAAAAGCTGGTATGTGGCCGTTCGGTGAAGAAAACCTTTATGAATGTATGGCAGAAAC
>JAZSDA010000013.1:0-4301 GCA_045530955.1 Candidatus Gastranaerophilaceae bacterium | reverse complement strand
AAAACCAACCAATTTGAGAAAATTTATTAGAATAATTATTCCTAAAAATTGTTTTCAAAAATAACTGTCCGACATTTCAAAACTAACTGTCCAAAATTCTCATTTCAAAGTCAATGTTTAATAAACTGCAAGACAATGTATAGGGGATTCGAAAGAATCCTTTCGCACAAAAAAAGAGCCCTTACGGACTCTTTAATATTCTGGGGCGGAAGGATTCGAACCTCCGAGATGGCTGGACCAAAACCAGCTGCCTTACCACTTGGCGACGCCCCAATGTTTCGGCTACATTTCTTATTCTATTCGGTGAAAATTTATTGTCAATAATAATTTTTTTATTTGCTTTTGTAACGTTTTATTGCAACATCCAAAATATTTGTAAATTCTCTATCTTCACCATCATTACTTTTTGTATGAATATCAATTATATTTCATACCAACCAAACATTTATACAAGCTCTGGTAAGTCCACTGCAAAACCATCTTTTACAGGTGGAATTATTCCTGAAGCTCTTACCCATGTTAATATTGGGTCAAAAGCTGATGGTTATATCGGTAAAATCCGTGTTCGTCTTGCTGATGGCGGTGAAGCTATTCTAAATGTTTTTAAAAAATGCATGGGTCTTGATATGGAAAATTATAAAATTATCAATGACTATGATGAGTTAATCGGTGAAATGGTTATGAAAATTAAAAGATCAACTTATGTAGATCCTTGTAACTCAAGTCCTGTTGGTCCAAATTATGTGTTTGTTGATATGCTTAAAAATTACACCCGTCCAGGAACTCCTGATCACAACCCTAAAATTCCTCACCACAAAGACATCGGTACCCGTTTGTTGCAAATTGCTCAGCGTCGTAGTGATGAAGCAAGATGTAACGGGGAATTAAAACTTAACTCTAAAGGTGAATCAAGAGATTGGTACTTAAATGTAATTGGTATGAAACAAGAATTTCCACCTGAAAAATCTATGTATCATTTCCAAGTGCATAATCCAAATATCTTGTATCTCCCGCCAGAAGCTAAAGAGCCTTTATCAAGATTACGTGGCGGTTTATAGAGGTAAACCTAATTTTTTACTGATTATTTTTCTTAACCATGTTCCCAATGCGTAACCGCTTGATGTCATTCCAGGAAATGGTATCCAGCATGTGAACATTGCTGTAACTGCAGGTAAGTGAGGAATAACCCCTCTTTTAGTAGCTTCTTTTGCTCGTGTTTTTACTCCGGTAAAGATACTTTGGTTTTGTCTTTTTGCTATATTTGCCCCGTGTTTCCAACCAGTATAGACATTTTTAGGCATTTTACGTACGTTGTAAATGTCTTTGAATATAGTTTTAATTAATCCCTTTACTGGTGCCATGCGTAATTCTACCTAAAAATAACCTTACCTATTTATTAAAAGTTTTTTTTGTCTGCCAAATTGCTATTTGAAAAAATCTTTGTAACGAATTCGTAAATTTTAAGAATTGTCATATTATTTGTTACTAATACTTTTAGGTTATACATCTTTCATATGATTACCTTTTTTTGTTTTTTATGGTATCTTTAGATTATGAATAATACGTTTAAAATTATATTGTTTGCAGCTACATTTTTAATAATGATTGGTTTAGGTATTTTTGGATTATCAAATTTAAAAGTTGATGATTTCCACAAGGCTGCGATTGTGTTTGTAGTTGATTCTTCTGCGTCTAATCAGAAGAATTTACCGGCTCAAAAAATGCTAATTAGACAATTGTGTTCAATGTTAGACCCTGAAGATCATATAAAAATTTTGAGAGTTTCAGAGGATTCTTATTTGATTTATGAAGGTTCTCCTCAGTCAAGTGCTGATGTTCGTAAATCTATGGAAAAATTTACTCAACTTGATACGAATGAATATGGTACAGCTTATGGTTTAGCATTAGAAAAGGCTTTCAAACACGCAATGACAATGGATAAAGAAGGTTATATTCCTGCTGTTGTTGTTATTGGTGATTTGGAAAACGAAGGTGATACAAATAAACAAATCGATTGGGAAACTTTACCTGAAGATGTTTCTAATATAAGAAATCAAGCTGATGATTTTACTATGATGTTCTTGTATGCATCGCCTGAAAAACTTGATTTGGTTAAAGAAAAATTAAATCCTGTTTTAGGTGAAAACAAACTTATTATTGGTAATGAAGTTGCATCAAGTAAATCTTTAAGACGTTTCTTGAACGCTATTGGAAGGTAATTTTATGAAAGTTGTTATAAGAATTGGCGACAACTTAAAAGAGTTTGAAAATCAAGACACTATTGTTATTGGTAGTGCGGCAAATTCTGATTTCGTTGTTCCTGATTTATCAGCAACTGATATTATCAAAATGGTTTATGCCGAAAAATACAATAATTATGTTTTGATGAATGTTTCTCAAAATAAAGAATTGTTGTGTAATAATAAAGTTTTTTCAAAACTATTGGTTAATCAGCCATTTTCAATTACAGGTTCAGGGTTGTCAAAACCTATTGCCGTTGAAGTTTTGGTTGAGTCAAACAGTTTAAATGCAACTAATAATCAGGAGATGAGTATGCAAAATAATAATTTAAGACCTAATGTTCAAACAGCAAGAGCATCAGCTCAAGGTAAAGATGTTTTTGATCATGATGTAGAAAGACAAAGAATTGCGATTATTAAAGAAATTGGATTTAAGTTATTAGAACTTAAAGGTAATATTAAATCTGCTGGCATTACAACCTTTGTGTTGAATGTTGCAATGGTTATTTTGTCTGTTGTTTCATCTTTTGCAATAACAAACTTTTTATTAGGTTTTAAAATTGATAACACATCTTCTGTGTTGAATTTGACTACAAATTTCGGATTTTTAATTTGTGTTACAGCTATTGTAGTTGCAATTTGTTTGATTTTGAAACAAGGTGTATATTCACTTTTAGATTTCAATCAACATAAACGTTTAGGTGATTCTGATATCGCACAAAAAGCTATTATTGGAATTGCAGGCTTGTTCTTATTTATTGTATATGTAATGAACTTGTTCTATTACAAAGCTATTCCAGGATTTGCAGCCGCATCAATCTTTGTATCATTGTTATTTGTTGGTGCTTTGGCAACAGTTACTGTTGGTGGCGGTTATTTCAAATTCCAAATTAAAAACTACAAACAACATCTTCAAGCTTGTGAATATAGAGAAGATTTTGAAAATGTTATGAAAAGTTATAGAGGTTTGATTTCAACTTATGTTAACAGAATGAGTCAAAATAAAATCAATACTGTAAAAAGTAACTTAGTAAATAATCAAATGAAAATGATATTGGAATCATTTATTGGTCTTTTGACAGCTCCATTCTTGGCTTATGGTGTGTCTAACACTTTAGCAAGTTGTTTCCCTGAAGCTGCAAACTGGGTTCGTATTTCTGGTTTGAGATTCAGCCCGATTTTCTTGGTATTGGCTTCATTCTTGATTATTTTCGCATTCTTCTCATTTGTAAGAGCGTTCACTATTGGTAAACAAATCAAGGCTTCTGAAATTATCAAATTTGATGGTTTTCACGATTATACAAGCCACGGTGTAACTGTTCTTGGTTTGGATTCTATGAGAAGTTTGGAACGTGAAAAAAATGTAGTTATGTTTATTGCATGTTTCATTATTTTAATTGAATTTACAATGAACGTTTCATATTTCGTTACTGAAATCGGTGGTGATATTCAAGGTATGTTCTTGAGTTTTGTAACTGCCCTTGTTCCAACTGCATTGTTGATTGCTGAAACTCATATGCTTAGTGCTACAATGTTCAAAATCAATAATTATAGTGAGTTGTTAGAAACTTTGGATTAGAAATTTATGAATAAATTTTTATGGCTAGGAGCCTTGTTAGTATTTGTATTCGTAACTGTTTTTGTTGTATCTCTTGATACGACTCAGACTCATCGTGTACAATTTAGCAATCAGGATTTCGCCATAACAAATGAAGGTAATGAAGTTGTAAGTAATTCAATTCATGGTACGAATGCTAATATTAAATTTAGTGATTCAAAATTTACTAACAAAAATATTTCTGCAACAGATTCCAAGTTGGGTCTTAATTCAACAAAAATCGGTTTAAATGATTCCTCAAATTTGAACGTAAAAGATGTGAAGATTGGGGATTCATCTGATTTTAAAACTAAAAATGTTGATATAAAAGATAACTCTAACTATTCATATCAAAATACAAAATTGGGTAATAAATCAGATTACGGTAATCAGGATTTGGAGTTTGAAACTCAAGGTACAGGTTTTAAAAATTCTGATCCGATTAGTTATAAAAATTTAGATAC
>JAZSDA010000028.1:0-42394 GCA_045530955.1 Candidatus Gastranaerophilaceae bacterium | reverse complement strand
CTTACGACTTCCGTCATTCTGAGCGGAGCGAAGAATCTCATTACTTGTTCGAGATCCTTCGGTTTTCACCTCAGGATGACGACTTAACTGCTTAGCTGCTTCGCTTCCTATCTTCTTAGCCTCTTTTTTCAAGAATGGTTTGAATACTTTTTGGCTATCATCTTTATCCTTACCGATTGCCCAACGGAAACCTGCAGTTAAAGAAATACCATTTCTTCCACCATTTTGAATCATTGCTTGACCAAATGCCATAAAGTTATCTCTAACTCGCTTTTGAACCCCCAAACCATATTGAACATAAGGTTTTATACTCATACTTGGAAGTCGAACACCACCTGCAACAACATCCGTTTTACCCATAGCATTCCAAATCATATTTACACTCAAATATGGTTGCCAACCTGTTTTTGTGTTTCCAATAAACTTCACCCCTGGTGCAATTTGAAGCGCATGTATTGAATCATTATCAATTCTAACACCAGCAGCATTTGTATAATCAAAAGCGTTTACGTAATTATATGCCAACAACATACTTGGTTGGATAATAAATTTACCCCCTTTAAATTCAAAATTATAGCCTGTTTTGTTACCAACTCCAGAATACAACATAGCAAAATCTTCAGATCCATACATTGTTCTACTATCTGAAACGCTAGCCCCTACAGTAACTGTCGTTGCGTTAAAGAAATTACCTTTATACAAGGTTATTGTTCCACCCAACAAACCTCCACTTTGATACGAATCAATGCCAGAAAATCTTTGAGAGGCTCCATTATAACCAATATAACCAGTTAAAGCCCTGTCCCAACCATTTTTCAATTGTTCTATTTCAGTATCAAAACCAACCATAGTTCCGTAAGCAATATTACTCACACTAGGACCATTTTGTAATCCAACATTCTCAAACGTTGCATAAGATTTTACCCAAGAACTACCATACTCCTCTCTATCAAAATATGGTGAATATTGTTTCTCGAACTGTAAAATCGCATACTTATTTTTATCTCTAATCACAATGCGTTCACGATATGGCAAATTCATAAAATCAGAAGCATTTTTGAAAGAATAATTCATAGCCTGATTCATTGTACCTAAAACACCAACAGTAGCCTCTACAGAAGACGACAAAATCGCTGGGTTATAATCATTTACAACTTCTCCAGTTCCTCTTGAGAAAATAAAATCACCATTTGAATTATTATATTGAACACTATATTTATAAATTGGGGCAAAAGCTGTAGTCACTTGCGTATCTTTTGATAACTCATCAAAACCGATATATTTCACACTATCTTTGAACCCATTAAAAGCAAAAGGAATAGATACCGTTTCATCAATTGAGTCTGAAAGCAAATTAATTTTATCTACATTAATGAACACCCCATTTTGAACAATTGTATTTTGAGGCAATCTATCCATTTTTAAATTAGCCAAATCTACATCTAAATCTAGACTAAAATCACCCTTAATATTTAAGGAATTCATTGTATGCTGTTCAATACTATCAGTAATTAAATTTAATCTACCTGAATTTATAAGAAAATCTGAAGTTGCCAAAGCATTTGAATCTTTAATAAACAAAGTTACATCACTCAATGTTACATTTGCATTTTTTATCTGATTATTCAAATTAACAGAACTATCAGAACTACCTTTAATCTCTACCTTGTACCCATTTTCACCAGCTATTGAATCATCTAGATTAAATTTCCCTCCATTAACCCCATTTAATGTTAAAGTTTTATCCTTATCAGCAATAAATATTGCATCAGGAGAACTCTCAGAAGAATTTCCTGAAATATCAACGGTAGTTGAATCAGCAGTAAGACTTACATCAGCAAGAGAATATATCGCAGAGCCGTTCACTTGTGTTGCAATATTATCTATCAATGAAACATTAGTTAGGGTTATAACAGCATTAGGATTTGTTGCATCAATAACAGACCCTCGCTCTCCACTTGCACCAGTAATTTTAATATTAGATACAAATAATTCTGTATCGTTTGAAAGCTCAAATAAACTATGTCCTTGAGCATTAATTGTAGATGGCGTATCTTTTGACAAACCAATAATTTCAAATTTACCAGAAGCAGTTTCACCTAAATTAGCAGTAAGGTTATAATCATCTGGTGTTCTAAAAACAAAACTTCTCTGCTCAAACCCTAGCTTAGAATTTATTACCTTCAGACCATCATAAATTGTACCATTGATTGTAATACTATCATTAACAGTGTTTGTTGTTGATAACTCTATACCATCAGGAACAGTAACTATTTGATCATTATATATAACATTTTCGATATATGGAATCGTAATTATATTGTCTGATAATGCAAGTTTCAAACCAGCATTTTGAGTTTTCAAAAGTTGAACAGTTATAGGAGTTCCAGAATAAGAATTCAAACAATTTAATAACCCTATTTTAATAACACCAGATGATTCTTTTGTTGTTTTTATACTATCCCCAACTCCATTTATTAAATCAATATCAAAATTATAAACAGCAGTATCGTCAGATTTTAAAGTATAAAATTCACTTTCTCCAATTTTATTATCCACAAAATCAACAATCACATTTTCAACAGAAACATCAGCTTTTTGAATTTGATTAAACAAACCAATCTTACCTGTAGAATCCCCTGTCAAATACACATTATAACCAGTTTGTCCATCGATATAATCATTAAAAATTATTTTACCATTATTAACGGCACTCAATGTTAAATTCAAATTATTTCCATCAACATATATAGCTTCATTTAACTTTTGCCCACCAACTTTAACATAGTTATCCGTAAATTCTGAAACTTTATTATCAGCAATAATATTCAAGTTAGACTTTGTATATATAGCACCACCTCTTGCAACTCCTTTTGAATTAGTATTTTCATTATAGTTGCCAATAAATGATGAATTTATAATTCCACCCACTACATTATCATTTTCATCTTTTCGTCCAATGGTAACCCCAGAATCAATCATCAATGCGCCACCTTTTGACTCTTCGCCACCTGCAAAAATATAGTTATTAGTAAAATTCCCAGTAATATTTCCAATAATAGAACTTGGATTTAAGTTAATAGCGCCACCATATGACTTTAAATTTAGAGATTTTGCATAGTTCCCTGTAAAATTAGCTATAATATCTCCAACAGAATAATTATTACCTACATAAATCGCACCACCTCTTGCTGGGTCATTAACCCCAATAGCATAATTATTTTTAAAGTTTCCTTCTATTGCATTAGTAATATAACCTTCATTCTGAATTGCACCACCTTGCGCATGATTACCAGAAACATAATTGTCTATAAAATCTCCTTTTATATTATTTATAGTGCCCTTGTCATTAAAAATCGCACCACCACGAACAAGTGAAGATGTCGAACGAATATAATTACCTACATAATCACCAACAATATTACCAATTTGACCTCTGTAATTATAAATCGCAGCACCTTTACCCTCATTTACGGTAATCAATGAATTTTCCGTAAAATCACCAATAATTGACAAAGTTTGAGATGCATTATCTGTATAAATAGCTCCACCGTGAGCCGTTGTCGCAGTAATTCTATTACGTAAAAAATCGCCTTTAATATTTCCCATTGTTGAGTTTACGCCATTAAATATAGCACCACCCTTACCAATTTTGTCCACAGAATTTAAAATAATTTCATTTTCACTAAAATCCGCAGATATATCACCTATTGTTGAAGCATTCGTATTCCAAATAACTCCACCTTGAGCTTCTTTATTACTTTCAATTATATTTTTTGAAAACAATGAATCTGTTATAGATAAAATTTTACCATTTACTTCATTTACTATCACACCACCATAAGTAGCACCCAAGGTTGAAGAAAGTTTATTCCTCAAAAATTGCCCACTTAATTTAGTAATTTCGGCACCTTTATTATAAATAACAACGCCTTTAATATCAGCAGTATCGTGTAAATATTTATTATCAGCAAAAGTTACATTATCAAAACTAGCTTCACCAACAGACATTTTAACAACTTGTCCAATTGAATTTTTTAAAGCAGTATTTTTTATATTAAGCGCAGCATCAACATTTGAAACAACAAAACCAGAATAACCATTCAAATCTATTGTTGATTTTTTATCACCATCAACAACACCATTTATATTCCATATCCCAGTAACATTACCTATATTTTGTTCAGCAGTATAAACAGAATCTGCAGAATTAAAATCATAATCAGACACAACAGCACCATTAGTTGGAGTATTTAACCCAACTAATCCTAAAGCCAAATATATAGCCAATCTTTTAGAAATTGTGTCCTTGCTGATATTAACCTCTGATTTTTGAACAATAACATTTTGTAATAATCTAAAAACTTGATTATTACAACAAATATTTATAGTCGTACTGCTATCAAGATTTTAACTTTTTATTTAAAAATTTTCCTCATACTAGTAATGGAAATTTTAATATCTACATAACCCCCAATATAAGTCTATTACCACTCAATTTTCACCAATCACTAGTAGCTAGACATACCCCTGCCCCGTCCGGCGAGGACATCTTGGATTTTCTAAATAAACTCTCAAATAGCCCTGCGGAGCACATTAATCCCACAAACCTCACCAGCCATTGGTAGCAAAACATTTACCCCTGCCCCGTCCGGCCGAGGACTGTCTTGTATTTTGCTGTGTTCGGTCAAGTATTCATTTCATATTCATTGTCATTCATATTGACCTCACACCTGACGAGACTACGTTCGTTACACTCACTTCGCCCTACGCAAAATCCGCAAAAAAAAAGCTTCTAAAGAAGAAGCTTCCTTGGAATCTGTTACAATTCCTCGTGTAAAAGATTAGTAGGTAGAAAGTAGAAGGTAGTAGTGTATATAAAACTTAGTTTATATATCTCTTATATACTTATAAAGTATTTTTGATATATCAAATTGCCTAACTAATGTTGAAAGTTTACAAACCTTAACATGCCCAAACCCATGTCAGGACATGGTTTTGCCAGATATTGAAAAAAAAAGCAAAGTAAATTATAATCAACGTGAAAAGAGGATTTATTATGAAAATTGCAATATATCCAGGAAGTTTTGATCCTGTAACAAAAGGACATTTAGACATATTAAAAAACGCATCAGAAATCTTTGACAAAGTAATCATTGCTGTTGCACACAACGGTGAGAAAAAAGGATTTTTGACAGTGGAAGAACGTGTTATGCTAATCAAAGAAAGTATCAAAGACTTTGATAATGTAGAAGTTGACGCATTTGAGGGATTGACTATTGAATATGCAAAAAAACACGGAGCAGAAGTTTTAATTCGTGGATTGCGTGCGGTTTCTGATTTTGAATACGAAATGCAATTATCACAAACGAACAGTGCACTTTGTCCTGAGATAAAAACAGTTTTCTTAATTACAAAACCAAAATACAACTTCATTTCATCAAGTACAATTAAAGAAATTTTGAACAGCGGTGGGGATATTTCAAAATTTGTTCCTGAGGCAGTTTTCGAATACTTAACAAAGGGTAGGGGTAAACAGTAGTGGAATTCAAATCACTAAAAATCATCAAAGATTTGGAAAAACAAATTCAAACTGGCTATTCTTTAAGCATTTTCAAAGGATACGTTGCAATTAACAAACGTGGAATTGAAAAACTTATCGATGAACTTTATGCGAATTTACCTGATGATGTTCAAGCTGCCAGAGAATTTTTAAAATCCAAAAACCAACTACCAACCTCAGGCAAGTCAACAAACATTCTTGACAATATAAAAGAATTTGAAACACATATCGAAAGTCCGTTACAGATTGCAACACACGTAATCGTAAATATCAAAGAAATGGAAAAACTTATTGACAAAATCTACAACACACTACCTGAAGAAATTATAGAGGCGGATGTTTTAGATAAACGGTAAAGACATGTTAACAGTATTAAGAAGTATTATTTGACAATTAAAATTTGCTTATGTAATATGTAATTATAAAATGTAGTAGGGATAAAAGGGATATTAGACATGCCACAAAATGGAGTGTATGATTTACTTAAATTATTAGAAATTGCTGTTGATGACGGCTATTCTTTGGGTAAATGGACTTTAGTAAACAAAAGAGAAATCGAAGATTTAATCGATAGAATATATGCAGCTTTGCCTGTTGAAGTTCAAGAAGCAAGATTATTCTTAAAACGTAAAGAAGAACTTCAAAACGAAGCTCAACAAAAAGCTAACAAAATTTTACAAGACGCTCAAGCTGAAGCTGACAGAAAACTTTCTGAATCAGATCAATTGAAAGCTATTGAACGTGAAGGTATCAGAATTAAAAACGAAGTTGTAGAAGATTGTGAAAAAATTAAACACATCGCACTTCAAGATGCTGAAAACGTTAGACTTCAAGCAACAGATGAAGCATTAAAAATCAGAGAAAATGCTGAATTATACGCTCAACAAGTTCTAACAAGTTTGGAAGGCAACTTAACTCAACTTCAACAAGGTGTAAAAAATTGCCAAATCTATGTTGAACAACTTAGAACAGACGCAGTTAGCAAATACGGTCAACGCCGTTAATAGCACCTTAAATGCAAGATTTTTAAAAAGCACCCAAAAATCGGGTGCTTTTTTCTGTCAAAAATGTAGTATTTGTTTACAATTCAGTTGCAATTAATTTTGTTTGATATAGAATGATGTTATAAGCCGAAAAAGAGAATGTGTAACCCACATTCTTTTTAAATGGAAAATAAATAAATCAAGATAAGGAAATAAAACAATGGGTATCAAAGGAAAAAATGACAGAATGGTAGTTCTAGCATGTGAAGAATGCAAAGAAAGAAACTACACAACAACAAAAAACAAAAAAAATCACAAAGAAAGAATGGAACTAAACAAATATTGTCCAAAATGCCAAAAACACACTGCGCATAAAGAGACAAAATAGTTCACTTTCTGAAAGTATACTGGGGAGAAATCCCCAATATGCGTCCTTAGTTCAGTTGGTAGAACGTCGGTCTCCAAAACCGGATGTCGAGGGTTCGAGTCCTTCAGGGCGCGAGTTTTAACTTTAAAATCAAGGATTATAACAAAATGAATTCAACATTAGAAGCAATTAAAACATATTTTAAAGGTGTTAGAACAGAATGGGGCAAAATTAGCTGGCCTGAAAGAAGACAAGTTATTTTTGAAACATTCGCAGTAATTCTTATTACTTTTGTATTTACTGTTGCAATTTACGTTATAGACCTAGTATTCAAAGGCCTACTTAGCCTAATTAAGTAAAAAATTTAAGCAAAATATAAGGGTGGCTTATGACTAAAAAAGAAAAAACAATGGAAGAACAATTGAATGAAGATATCTTAGCTGAAAAAGCTGAGGCAGAAGCTCAAGAAGCTGAAGCTAATGAAGCAAAAGAAGCTAAGAAAAACCAAAAAAGATGGTACATTGTTCACACTTATTCAGGATACGAAAACAAAGTTAAAGTTAACTTAGAAAAACGTATCGAATACATGAATATGGGTGACAAAATTTTCAGAATTGAAGTTCCACAAAAAACAGTAACCCAAATGAAGTCTGGTAAAAAACAGGAAAAAGAAGAAAAAATCTTCCCTGGCTATGTACTTGTTGAAATGATTATGGATGAAGACAGCTGGTACGTAGTAAGACACACTTCAGGTGTTACAAAATTCGTGGGTTCTGCGAAAAAACCTATCCCAGCTAGAGAAAGTGAAATCAAAAAGATTCTTCACAGATCTACATCACAAGTTGAAAAAATCGAACTTGACGTTAAAGCAGGTGATAAAGTTAGAATTATTTCTGGTCCGTTCGCAGACTTTGATGCTGATATTATCGAAGTTTACCCAGATAAATCAAAACTTAGAGCAAACGTTTCAATCTTTGGACGTGAAACTCCAGTTGAATTGGAATACAAACAAATCAACAAATTATAATAATGTCATTCTGAAGGCACTAGCCTGAAGAATCCATAACAGTTAGTACAAACAAATGTGGAAGGGACGCCCCCGTTTGAACCACAAAAGGAGAAAAAAATGGCAAAAAAAGTAACAGGAAAAATTAAGCTTCAAATCGAAGCTGGTAAAGCAAATCCGGCACCTCCAGTTGGTCCTGCTTTAGGTCAACACGGTGTTAACATCATGGATTTCTGTAAACAGTTCAATGCTAGAACTGAATCACAAGCTGGATACATCATCCCAGTAGTTATCGATGTATATGAAGATAAAAGTTTCACTTTCATCATCAAATCACCTCCAGCTCCAGTATTGATTAAAAAAGCATTAAATATCACTAAAGGCTCAGCAGCTCCTAACAAAGATAAAGTTGCATCAATTACAAGAGCTCAATTAGAAGAAATTGCTAAAATCAAAATGAACGATTTGAACGCAACTTCTATGGAAGCAGCAGTAAAAATGATCGCTGGTTCTTGCAGAGCTATGGGTGTTACAGTAGAAGATTAATTAGATGGAAGGACGAAAGTCCGCTATTACCACGAAAGGAAATTAAAAAATGTCAAAATTAACTAAAAAACAAAAGAAAATGCAAGAAATGCTAGAAGGGTTTGTACAACCATCTACAGCAGTTGATGCAATTAAAAAATTACAAGAAATTTCAAAAGAAGTTTCTAAATTTAACGAAACAGTTGAATGCCACATGCGTTTAGGTATTGACGTACGTCAAGCTGATCAACAAATCAGATCTACAGTAGTTTTACCAGCTGGTCTTGGTAAAGAAGTTAGAGTTTGCGTTATCGCAAAAGGTGCTAAAGCTACTGAAGCTACTGAAGCTGGTGCAGAATTCGCTGGTGCAGAAGAAATCATCGATAAGATTTCTGGCGGTTGGTTCGAATTCGATACATTGATCGCAACTCCTGATTGTATGGGTATGTTGGGTAAATTAGGTAGAGTTCTTGGTCCTAAAGGCTTAATGCCAAACCCAAAAACTGGTACAGTTACAATGGATATCGCTAAAGCAGTTAAAGATGCTAAAGCTGGTAAAGTTGAATACCGTGCAGACAAACAAGGTATGATCCACTGCCCAATCGGTAAAGTTCAATTCACTGAAGAAGATCTTATCAAAAACTTTGCTACATTAGCTGATGCTGTAATCAAAGCAAAACCTGCTTCAGCAAAAGGTACATTCGTTAAATCAGTTTACTTATCAACTACAATGGGTCCTGGTATCAAATTAGATGCTAAAACTATTGCTGCTGAAGTTAAAGAATTGATTTAGTAGAATCAAAACCAATAGTAAAAAAGACTTTGAGATTTCTCAAAGTCTTTTTTTTATTTGTGCTTAAATATCTTCGCAGCCCTTTTGCAAATTTCATCATAAGGCTTAGCTATCTTGAATAACGAACGATAAACATCTATAGTATCTTTCAGAAATACTAATCCCAAACCTCCAAGACCAAATGCCTCAGCATTTCTTCCTGCATGATAAAACAATGAAGAAAAACCTAGTGTAGTTCCAGATGCAACAGCACCCAGATAAGTTAGGTGTTTTGCTCTTTTATATTGTCTTGTAATGGCTGTTCCGCCATATAATTTTAGGGGATTGATTTTCATAAACTTTGTCCTTATACAATCATTATAAAACAAAGGAAAAATATTTTTGCTATGAAAAAAGGCCCTGAGAAAATTCTCAGAGCCTTGAAATGGTTTTAAAATCTTATCTTACAAGAGCTGAACCATCAGCAGCCACAAATTTACCTGTACAAATATTAATAATATCGATTACCCACCATACGAATAAACCGATATAACCAATACCAAATGTTAGTGGGCTTAATAGACATAAAGCTAACATACCTGCACCTGATTTCATATGTCCTGCATAGAATCTGTGAACACCTAAACTACCTAAGAAAATACATAATAATAATGCAACTAAAAATTGTTTACCTTGAGTTTCTGACATAATTTCTCTCCTTTTTCTTCTTCCATTAACTCCAACGTTACGCATGGAATATTATCATATTTTTCATATCAAGGCAATACAATAAACGCATTAAAAAAGGTGATTGTTTAATCACCTTTTTTATCTTATATCTTGTGCATATTATCTACAATTTCTTTTTTCTGAACCCAGATTTCCATTCCCATCTCTTCACCGCACTTAGTTAAAGCCTCTTTAATTTCTTTAAATGAAGACTGAGAATTACTGATGTTGCAAAGCATAAACATTACAAAATGACCTTGCATAAGTGTTTGTTTGATATCTTCAATATTAACTGAATATTGTGCCATTGTTGCTGTAACTTTTGCAACGATACCAATATTATCCACACCTGAAACTGTAACAATAATTTTATCTGACATTATTCGCCATCCTTTACGTTTTCAACTTCTTTTACAGTTGATACAAAAACTGGAGTTGGTTCAACTTCTTCCAAAGCTTCTGTATGCCATTTTTTATAAATAAATCTACCTAAATTATGTCTTTGAGCATATGCTTTTAGTTCTTTTTTAACTTCCGGAGCTAAGAAATAAAGAACAATAACGTTAGGTACACACATTGCAATCATCATCGCATCAGTGATGTTAATAATAGAATCAACATTCATAGCAGAACCAATAATGATAAACAAACAGTAAATTATATTGAATGTTAATACACGTTTTTTACCTTCACCTAACAAGAATGTCCAAGCCTTTTGTCCATAATAAGCCCAAGAAATCAATGTTGACATTGCAAATAAAACTGCAATTACAGAAAGAATAATTGGGAAGAATGAAATTACAGACTGAAAAGCAGATGAAGCTAATTCAATACCATTTGGGTTAATTGCTGTACCAGCAGTTCTAGCTGCTTCAACTGCAGCAACAGCAGGTTTCCAAGCACCAGTAACAACAATTACAACTGATGTGAATAAACATAAAACACCTGTTAAGAAAGTTTCTAACAAAGCAACAAAACCTTGAGAAACTGTTTCTTTAGTTTGTGCAGTTGCATAAACAATCGCAGCTGCACCAGTACCAGCTTCGTTTGATTGAACAGAACGTCTTAACCCTAAGATTAAAACACCCATAAAACCAACTGTAACAGCCTTTGGTGAAAATGCTTCTTGCATAATTAAACCTAATGCTGCAGGAACACCTTTGATATTAACTAATATAACTATCAATCCTGAAATAATATATAAAGCACACATTGTAGGAGTCAAAATTGTTGTAACTTTAGCGATACTTTTAATACCACCAACAACAACCAAACCAATTAAAACCGCAGCGATAACACCAATTACCCACGCATATCCGTGGAAAATACTATGCTCTCCGCCAGTAATAAAAATAAGTTGGTGAGCAGTTTGGTTAATTTGAATCATATTACCGCCTGTAATACCACCACCAATACAAAGAATCGCAAATATTACAGATAAAGGTTGCCCTAACCATCTTAGACCTTTTCTGGTTAAACCGTGAGCAATATAATGCATCGGACCACCTGAAACTGATCCATCTGGGTTAAATCTTCTATATTTTACTGCTAGTGTTGCTTCAACAAATTTAATTGACATCCCTAATAAAGCACCTGCAAAAATCCAAAATGCTGCACCAGGTCCGCCTAATGAAATTGAGATCGCAACCCCTGCAATAGAACCGATACCAATTGTACCTGATAAAGCAGTAGCCAATGCTTGGAATGAAGAAACTTCACCACAATCATCACCTTTTTCACCAGGTTTTGCAATTAAATCAATAGCGTGTTTGAAGCCCCAAACCGCAATACCTCTGTAATAGAACGTGAAGAAAATACCTGCAAAAAGAATCCATAAAACAATAATTGGAACTTCTACACTTCCAATTTTAATTGGGAAAAAGATTAATTTTGCAATGAAATCTGTAACTGGGGCAATATTCTTGTCGATAAATTCATCGACATTCATAGCATAAGCACCCTGAACAGTAGATAACATTAACATTAAAAAAGTCATAAATTTCTTCATTTAGTCTATCCTTTCAGCTGTGTTTATTTTGTTAAGTCAATAAAAAAATATATTCCCAACCTTAACAATTACTAAAATTATAGCAAAAACATGTAAAAACCAAAAAGACAAGGGCAAATCTGTTACTAACTGTTACACTTATATACTTTATATCGCTTGAGAAAATTAAAAAAAGTGCTATAATGAAGAAAAGGGGTGTGTGGAAATGATGATGAGTCAGACGAAAAAGTTATCCATTGCGTTTTACTGGCATATGCACCAGCCTGTTTATCAATTAACACCAAATGGAGACTTCTTAATGCCTTGGGTAAGACTTCACGCAGTGAAAGATTATCTGGATATGGCTTTGTGGGCAAAAAAATTCGAAAAGCTAAAATTGAATTTTAACTTTGTCCCGGTACTAATCGACTCAATTATTGATTACGGAGAAAACGAAGCTCACGACATCCACTCACGAATGACTGTTTCTCCAACAGAAAATCTAAATAATGAAGACAAATTATTTATTTTAACAAACTTTTTTGACGCAAACTATCAAACAATGATACTTCCAAACCCTGAATATCATAGACTTTATCAGGTAGTACAAGCTGCTGGGACAGATGATGTTTCAGTGTTAACAGATCAGGAATATTCAGATTTGATGGCGTTATTTAACCTTGCGTGGATGGATCCGTCTTACAAGACTACTAATGCAGATTTAAAACGTTTGGTTAAAAAAGGCAAAAATTATACTCTTGAAGATAGAAAATTAATTATCGAAATTCAAAGAGAAATTATTAGAAAAATTATTCCGTCAATCAAAAAATTAGTAGAAAAAAATAAAATCGAAATCACCACAAGCCCTTATTTCCACCCGATTTTACCAATTCTACTAGACTATAAAAATATCAAGAAAAATGCTTCACCAGATGATGAACTTTTGAGTCTAAAAACAGAATTAGACGCAAAACTTCAAACAAAAATGGCACTTGATAGAATAGAAGAAGTATTTGGCAAACGTCCTAGAGGGGTTTGGCCATCTGAACAATGCGTAAATGGTAAAACACTTGAAATGCTAAGTAATCTTGGCGTTGAGTGGTCAATTTCTGATGAAGGAATTTTGGCAAATTCAATTAATTTTGAATTTGAACACGACTTTAAAGGTTATTTAAAAGAACCTTATCACTTATTAAAAACTTACCAATACAAAACAAAAACTTCTGATATCAAAATGATTTTCAGAGATTCAACAATTCCAAATTTGATAAGTTTTGAATATCAAAACCACAACCCATTCACAACAGCAGGTGATTTATATGACAGAATTAAGGTTCTTCAAAGCAAAATTCTATCATCACCTGATAAAGAACATCTTTTGACTATCGCATTAGATGGTGAAAACTGTTGGGAAAATTACTTGGAAGATGGTGCATCGTTCTTAAAAGCTCTATACACGCTTATCACAGAAGATGAATCACTTGAAACAGTTCTAATCAGTGAGTACTTAGATAAAGCAAAAGAAAATAAAGTTTTAAACAAAATTTCATCAGGTTCATGGATAAATAGAAACTTCAAATTATGGGTTGATGAACCTGTGAAAGATTTGGCTTGGGCATATTTAAGAAGAGTAAGACACGACTTTTCTGAATATGTAAAAAGAGAACCATTAAATCCAAACATTGAAATTGCAAGACGTGAATTGTTTATTGCAGAAGGCAGTGATTGGTTCTGGTGGTACGGTGAACCAAACGATTCTGGTAGAGATAATATTTTTGATTTTCTATTCAGAACTCATTTAAAAAATATTTATAGATGCTTAGGGCTAGATACTCCTAAATATCTTGATTTCCCACTATCTAATTTATCAACTTCAAAACCGTCAAAATATCCATTGTCATTAATCACACCGACAATTGATGGTAAATTTATCACAAGAGAAGATGATATCTGGAATAGTGCTGGATGTATTGATATTCCTGACGGCCCAGTTCTTAGAGAATCAAAATTATTTGATAATATTCGCTTTGGTAATGATGAAGAAAACTTCTATCTAAAATTACACATGAATAAATACATTAGAGAAAATGCGGATTTAACAAAACGTACTTATCAAATGTATATTTATCTGAGAAAAGCTGGTAACAAGCAAGCTCTAGCACCTGTTAGATTAATCAATAAAACAGAAAATATCGCACCTGTTTCATTGGAAAAATTCCACAACGAAATCCAAATTGCAATCAGAAATGATAAATTGCAATTACTTCGTTTGATTAAAGCTGTCCCAGGAGATATGTGGGTTTTAGAACAATCTAAAAAAATTGAAACAGCATACGATGAAGTTTTAGACGTAAAAATTCCATTTGAACTATTGGAAATAAAAGCTGGTGAAACATTAGAATTCTTATTTGTAAACGCAAATTACGGCGTAAAAGATTTCTACATTCCAAACGAAACAGTCTTGACTGTAACAAGACCAGCTTTGGTTACTAATAAATAATATTTGTCATTCTGAACCCTAAATGGGTGAAGAATCTCATAAAATATTTAGTGAAAATATTATGAGATTCCACGGGTTAAAGCCCTCTGAATGACAACATAATATTTTCACCAATTATATTTACCCCTACATATCTAGTGCAACATCAAGCGTTGGAGCTTTTGCAACAATTGCACTTGATGAAATAATATCAACACCACATTCTGCAATTTTGCGAACAGTATCAAGATGAACATTACCACTAGCTTCAACAGTTGCTCTGTGATCGATAAGTTCAACCGCTTCTTTCATTTGCTCTAAAGTCATATTATCAAGCATAATAATATCAACCCCTAATGGTAAAGCTTCTTTAATTTGTTCCAAAGTATCACATTCAAGTTCAATTTTATGAGCGTGAGAAAGGTTAGCCTTAACCAATTTCACAGCATTTGTAACAGAACCAGCAACTTGAATATGGTTATCTTTAATCATTGCACAATCTGATAAATTAAATCTATGCAACGCACCGCCACCAACTTTTACAGAATATTTTTCAAATGCTCTAAAACCTGGTGTAGTTTTTCTTGTGTCAACGATTTTGCAAGGTAAATCACCAATAGCTTGTTGATATTTATTAGTTTCAGTTGCAATACCACTCATTCTTTGAACATAATTTAAGGCAACTCTTTCGCCTAATAATAAATATTTACCAGGACCTTCAATAGTTGCTAGGATATCACCTTTTTTAATTTTGTCCCCGTCTTTGAATAGTAATTCAACTTTAACTTTTGGTGATAGAACTTTGAAAACAGTTTTAAAAACTTCTAAACCGCAAATTACACCCTCACAACGAGAAGCTAAACGAGCTGAAAATATTTCATCTTCGCCTAAAATACTTTCTGTTGTAACATCACCAAATCCGATATCTTCCATCAACGCTGCTTTAACGTGATCTTCTACATAAAAACTACTTAGCAAAATATATTTCTCCTTTATTTTTATCTACCAAACTATGTTCGCAAACCTCGTTAGTGTTCAAATAATCCACACGATAGTGTGCCCCACGAGATTCTTTCCTATTTAGGGCAGATTTTACAATAAGCTCTGCCGTAATCAACATATTGCGAAGTTCATATTCATCTTTTGACAAACATTTATCTTCACGCTCAAATTCTTTTGAAAGTTTTTCGATATTTTCTTGAGCAGATTTCATAACTTGCTCATTTCTAAAAATACCAACTCCAGACCACATTGTAGCCTGTAATTCCTCTTTTAATGCTTTCACATCAACTGATTTTAATTCAGTTTCTTGCTCATATTTTGAAACGATAGAATTAAATTTTTGATTATTTTCAAAATCACCCTTATCGTTTAACCCAATATTTTTTAAATATTCAGCAACTTCATAAGCACAAACAACGCACTCTAAAAGTGAATTACTTGCTAATCTATTTCCACCATGTAAGCCAGTAGATGAAACTTCTCCAATTGCATACAAACCTTTAACAGAAGATTCACCACGAATATTTGTTTTAACCCCACCCATAAAATAATGAGCAGCTGGAGCAACAGGAATTAAATCTTGAGCAATATCAATATCATATTCTTTGCATTTTTTTGCAATTGTTGGGAATCGTTTTAATAATTTTTCTTCGCCCAAGCCTGTTGCATTCAAGAATACACAAGGATCACCGTTGTTATTCATTTCACAAAAAATTGAACGTGCAACAATATCTCTTGGTGCTAATTCTTTTTTCTCATGATATTTGAACATAAATTCCATACCGAATTCATCGCAAAGTTTTGCGCCCTCACCACGAACAGCTTCACTAATTAGAAATCTGTTTTCAGCACCATCAAATGCCAACGCTGTTGGGTGGAATTGTACAAATTCCATATCTTGCAATACTGCACCAGCTCTATAACTTAGGGCAAAACCATCACCTGTTGCACCTTTTGGGTTAGTTGTATATTGGTAAAGTTGACCCAAACCACCTGTTGCCATAATTACAGTGTTTGAATAAATTGTTTCATATTCATCATTCTCATTAAGAAGAACAACACCACCACAAGTATTTTCATCAATCAATAAATCAACTGCAACTGTATTTTCGTAAAGTGTAATATTTTTATTTTCTTTAACAGCTTGGCAAAGAGCAATTTCCATTTCACGACCTGTTGCATCTCCGCCTGAGTGTAAAATTCTTCTAACACTATGTGCAGCTTCTTTTGTTAGAGTGAATTTTCCATTTTCATCACGGTCAAATTCAACCCCAAACTTTAACAAATCTTTTACAACTTTATCAGAATTTTCACTGATAAATCTGATAGTATCTAATTCACTTAAACCCGCACCCGCTTTAATAGTATCTGTAACGTGTGATTCAACAGAATCTTTTTCATTTTCTTTTAAAACAGCAACCATACCACCTTGAGCATAGTATGAATTACTTTCACCCAATTTAGATTTTGTAATCAATAATACTCCATTAGGTAACTGTAATTGTTGTTCAATTTTTAATGCAGCATACAAACCTGCAATTCCACTACCTATAATTACTGCTGAAAATTTGGAGTATTTCATTTTGCTAATCCCTTAATATCTTTATCCTACTAATTTTATAACAAACAGAATATTTTAGCTACTTTTCAGACAAAATTTTTTATAAAAATTACTCAAATTTTAAACAAAAAATCAAAAATAAAAATAATAGCCTATGTTTTGTCCCATCTACAATACAAGACCATTCATTATCTAAATATAATGATAAAAAATGAGGAAAAATTATGACAAATTCAGCAATAAAATTATTACTAGTAGAGGACCATAAACTCATGAGGGTGGGATTGAAATCATTATTCGAAGAGCAAGACGGACTAGAAGTAACTTCAGAGGCCGAAAACGGAAAAGATGCCATCGAAAAATTCAGAACAACACATCCTGATGTAACATTAATGGATATCGGGCTTCCTGATATTTCTGGAATTGAAGCAACCAAAAGAATTTTAGAACTAAACACAAATGCAAAAATAATAATTCTCACATCACACTTAAGCGAAAATGAAGTGCTAGATGCCCTACAGTCAGGTGCCTGTGCCTATGTTATGAAAGATATAAACACAGACATTTTAAAAATGATTATCCAAACAATAAAAGAGGGTGCTATGTGGATTGACCCACTTGCCGTGCCGATTTTAAGAGATAAAAACTGCGGCATTGTTCCTCAACGCCAAATGTCTAGAGCAATGTTTAGAGAACAACATTCAAACTTAACCCAAAGAGAATATGAAGTCCTGAAACTAATTGTTGATGGCAAATCAAATAATGAAATTGCCGAAGAATTAACCATATCTTCTCACACTGCAAAAGCCCACGTTTGCAATATTATTCAAAAACTAGTCGTCGATGATAGAACACAAGCTGCAGTTAAAGCATTAAAAGAGGGACTTGTTTAAGTCCCTCTTTTTGTAATTTTGATTTATGTAGAAATTATTCTTCAGTTTCTTCTACTTCTTCAGCTTCTTCAACTGGAATATCTTCTTCGTCATATGCTTGTTGATTCATTTCTTCAGCAATTTCTTCTTGCAATTCTTCAGAATCTACAACATCCTCAACAGCAACTTCTTCAACTTCATCGTATTCGTAGTTGCTTACACGTTGATCTTCAGCTTGTTCCATTTGAGAAACTGATTTAATATCAATTTTCCAGTTAGTTAATTTGTGAGCAAGTCTTACGTTTTGACCTTCACGACCGATAGCTAAAGACAATTGATCATCAGGAACAACTACCAATGCTTCGTGATTGTACTCATCATCAGCCATAATATCAACTGATACAACTCTTGCTGGAGATAATGCGTTTACAATATATTCAACTGGATCTTCTGAGTATCTAACAATATCGATTTTTTCATTTTTAAGTTCAGAAACGATAGTTTGAATTCTTGAACCTCTAGGTCCGATACAAGCACCTACTGAATCAACTTCAGGGTCATTTGACCATACAGCGATTTTTGTTCTGTAACCTGCTTCACGTGAAATTGATTTAATTTCTACAATACCGTCTTCAATTTCAGGAACTTCAAGTTCAAACAATTCTCTAACGATTTCAGCATGACCGTGAGAAACAATAACTTGAGGAAGTCTTGTTGTTTCTTTTACGTTAAGAACGAATACTCTGATTCTGTTACCAGGTTTGTAGTATTCACCAGGGATTTGTTCTTTTCTTGGCATAATAGCATCAGTTTTACCGATGTTAACGATAACATTTCTTCTATCATCAAGTTTTTGAATAATACCTGTAATAAGAGTTCCTTTTTTATCAAGAAATTCGTTTAATACAAGATTTCTTTCAGCTTCTCTGATTCTTTGAGTTAAAACTTGGTTAGCAGCTTGAGCAGCAATACGACCAAATTGATCAGGTGTAACTTCTAATTTAACTTCATCACCTAATTCAACTGAATCATCAATTTCTTTAGCTTCTGCAAGTGAAATTTCATTATCAGCATCTTCAACAGATTCAACAACAACTTTACCTTTGAAAATACCGATTTCACCTGATTGTTCATCTAAAAATGCTTCAACATTTTCGATTTCTTTAATTCTTAAGTGCTTTTTGTAAGCAGCAACCATAGCATCACATAAAGAAGAAATAACAACTTCTTTAGAAATACCTTTCTCTCTTTCTAACTCTTCGAAAACTTCATTTAAGTTTCCAGCTCCGATTTTAATCATTTGCCTTTTCCTTTCGTTTATTAAAAATTAATCAATGTACAATTTAGCTGACTGGATATTACTTTTGGGAATTTGGAATTCGTTTCCGTCATCAAAACGGAAGAATGTCAAACCCTCATTTGTATCATAGTCAATAATTTCACCTTTGAAGATTTTTTCAGTTTCACCTTCAAGAGGTTCTTTAAGTTTCAAACTAATTCTTTTACCTTTGAAGATAATAAATTCTTTTTCAGATTTAAACTTACGTTCTAAACCTGGAGAAGATACTTCCAAGTAGTATTTAACAGGAATAAGTTCTTCCAAAAAACCTTCAAGACTTCTTGTAACATTTTCACAATCATCAAGAGTTATCGGATGATCATTTGAGTACAAGAAAATTCTCAAAAACCAACGATGATTTTCTTTAGAAAAATCAATTTCGATTGGGATTAAATTGTAACGCATAGCCGTATTTTCAATTAACGGAGTAATTGCGTTTAAAATCTCTAATCTATTGACATCTTGTTTCATCAGCACAACCTTTCCTACTTAGTGAAAAAAAGAACGGGGTCTCCGTTCTTTTTTCATTAGCAATACTGCTTGCTGTTTATATTCTAATATACATACCTCAAAATGTAAAGCCTTTGTAAAGGTTTGGTTAAGATTACGCACTTGCTGGTTTTAATGCTTCATATTCAGCTTGAGAAACTTCTTGCGTACCAACGAAGTAAACTTTTTTACCTGAAGGAAGAGTTCCTTCACGTAATTCTTCGCCGCCTTGACCAATAATTACATTAGCTGTATCTCTAAGAATTTCAGTTTTTGCGTTTCTATCACGTAATTCGTCTAGCTCTTGAGACATTCCCTCAATTTTAGTATTATCTTTTTCATTACGTTTTTGTCTGATTTTTTCAGAAATATTCATACCATCAGAAGCATCGATTTTTCTATCTAAAACTTTTTTAGTCTTATCAGAAATATCACTTGTAAGTTCAGCTGCACGTTCTTGTTCTTCTTTTTCTAGCTTAGCTAATCTTGCTTCTTGTTTTGTGATTTCTGATTTCAAAGCATCATAATCTTGCTTAGCAGCTTGTAATTTTTCTAATTCTTTTTGTTTTACTGCCAATTTTTCTTTGGTATCTATTAAAATATCATTAGCAGTATTGAAATTCTTATCAGCTTTTGTTTTTTCTGTTTCAGCATTAGTCAATGCATCTTGTGTATCTTTCAAGTTTTGCTCAGCTGAAGCTACTGATTCATTCATTTTATTAACTTCTTCTTCAGACATTTGCAAATCTTGTTTAGCTTGTTGTTCTGCCGCTTCAGCTTTAGTCAATGCTGCTTGAGCATTTCCATATGCTGGTTCATTTTGAATAGTTTGAGGCTTACCATCTGGACCCATTACTTGAATTGTTTGTGGAGTCTTAGCCGCTGTTTGCTGAGCTGATACAAGATTTGCTTTTGCCTCAGCATAAGCTGATGTACATTTTTTATTATTTTTCAATGCATTTTCTAGACCTTGTTTTGCAACATCACGTTTTGTTGTTGAAGATGCCACAGCATTATTCGCTTTTGAAACATCATTTGCTCTTGCTTTAACAGTATCATCAGCTTTATCAACGTCAGCTTCCAAGCCATCAATCTCGCCCTCAAGTTTTCCAACATTTTGCTCATAATTGTCAATTTGAGTTGTATCGAATGAGTCAAGTTTCTCTTGAGCTCCTGAAATTGCCTGACGTAAACCATCAGAAGTTGTTTGACTTTGCATTCCTGAAATTGCAGCATTTGCTTCGGCTGATGCAGCAGCTCCGCCGCCACCACCTAGGCTTCCAAGTGCATTACCAATTTTATCACCTAATGATGAAGACTTAACGCCATCACCACCACCGATGATACCTCCCAATTGGTTTAACAAGCTCATGCCTGCAACGATAGTTTGACCAACCATCATACCTTTAGCCATATCATTATTAACCTGAACATTTGGCATACCAAAATTGCCAACAGGTCCGGTAAATGACGGTGCATATGTTCTGCGTGCACCTGCTGCACCATTTAGTGATGCCCTCATGCCTTGATAATTATATTGACTTTGACCTTTAGTTACATGTTGTCCTGGAACCCAATTTGTTCTTGGTGAACGTTTGAATGAGAACAATGTTGACTTAGTAGCTGCAGTAGAATTTTGCAAGTTCTTTGCAGCTTGTGCAGAAGTGCCAGTTGTTTTACGTGCACCAAATGTTGTTGCACCCAAGCCAGCTTTATTCAGTTTTCCGAAGTCAACTGCCATAATAGTTCTCTCTCTTTTAGTTCTTACATATATAAAAACATGTGAGAAAGCCCAATTTCACATGGTTTCGGACTTGTTACAATTGTTTACAATTAATTTTACATAACGACTAATAAGTTAATTTACCAAGCACAACACGTTTGTTTGCACCAGTACAACAAGGTAAGTTATTAGGGATTCCGTAATATGTACAATAACCCAACAAGGCAAATGCCATAACTTCTTTAAAATTGTTTGAAATTCCATAATCTTCACAAGTGGTTAAATCAATATGTTTTGGTAGATACTTTCTTAACATCTTCATTAATGTTTTGTTATAAGCACCACCGCCACAGATAACAGCCTCATGAATAGACACATTAGGGTAAACAAAGCGTTCATAACTTTGTGCAATTGTTTTTGCAGTCAACGCCGTAACCGTTGCAATAATATCTCTTTCATCTTCAGGAGCAAATTTTAAAACATTTTCTATATAAGTTGGTGAAAAATATTCTCTGCCTGTGGATTTTGGAGGATCCATAAAGTAATATTCATCCTGCAAAAGACACTCTAACCAAGTATCAGAGATAACACCAGAAGCCGCAATTTCACCATCTTTATCATAAGGTAGCCCAAAATACTTGTTCACACAATAATCTATCATAATATTGCCTAAACCTGTATCAAAACCAAAAGTGTCATAATCTTGTGAAACTACTGTCACATTAGAAATCCCACCGATATTTTGAATGGCATAATTTTTACCCTTACCCTTGAACCATTGTTCATCCGCAAAACAAACCAAAGGTGCACCTTGTCCGTTTTGAGCAATATCGGCTTCTCTAAAATTAGAAATTGTTAAACAACCTGTTTCTTGTGCTATAACGGAACTTTCACCGATTTGTAACGTACTTTTCAAACTTATATTATCAATTTTTTCATCAAACGGATAATGATAAACTGTTTGACCATGACTTGAAATAAAATCAGGCTTGCCAAACTCTGAAATCAGTACGTTCGCAGCATCTGCAAAACATTTCCCGATAACAAAATTCATCTGGCAAATATCTTTGATAGATGCTTCACCACGAAACATTTGGAAAATTTTTGCCCTAACATGCTCAGGATACTGATAATTTATCCCTCTGATTAACTTAACACTCTTATCTGGATAAACTTCACAGAAACCCGCATCAATACTATCGCATGAAGTTCCTGACATTAAAGCTATAACTTTTTTTACTTCTAACTCTTGCATAAATATATAATATTAAATTTTCAACCACTTGGCAACAAAAACAAAAGCCTGTACCCAAATTGGCTACAAGCTATTAAAGTTTACAACTATCCTTACTAACTCTCTTCTAAAAGTCTATACTTTTACTCCCGAAATAAACTAGATATACATAACATATTAAGATGTAAACTAAAAATATCCCTAATCATACAGTTATAAAACTATTCTGTACCTCAATAATCTCTTTTTCCCTTTTTGGACTACTTCACCATCACCTCTATTTCCATACGTCCAATTTAATCTTTTATGTCTAATGTTACCGACTTAGGTAACTGAACCCTTCCTCTATCTGGTAGCCTTTTTTCAATTCGGCTTTCCTTATGTATTCTAATTTAGACCTAAGTGCATAAGATTACAAGTAACATTTTAATAATAAAATTTTACATTTGACCATGCCCCTTGATTTTGTAAGGGAAAATTCGTGTTATAAAATCTTAATGAAGAAAATTTAATGAAATCATGTAAAAATTTTTTGAAATTTTATTTGACAACAGAAAATTAGCCCCAAAAATAAAAGCATGCTTTTGTAACAATTAGAAAAAGCTGAAGATTTGTGATAGACTGGATTATAGGAACTTTTAAGGAGTAAAAATGAAAGAATTTTTAAAGACAAATACAGTCACATATAACTTGATGTCTTTTACTGCTTTTAAATCAATTCTTTTATTTTCATTATTAGTAGATGGTCCTAAATCTTATGAAGAAATTCAGGAATTTATGGAAAATCATGAATACTTACATGAAAAAATATCCATAGATACTTTAAGAATTTACTTCAACTCACTAAAAGAAATCGGTTGCAATATCACTAAAACAAATACAAATGGAGTTACCCGCTACAAAATAGATTCGCACCCATTTGTTTTAAAATTCGATGAAAAACAAATAAAAAGTATTATAAAAATTTACAAAGCTATTTCTAAAAATATTGAAGTAAGAGATTTAATTGCATTACAAAACTTCTTTTCAAAAATTGCCGAACACGTAGAAAATAAAGAATTACAAGAAAAATTACAAAACATCTCACCTATTTCAAACATTGATTACCAGCTGGTTTTAGAATTGCTAAAACACGCACAAAACAACAATGAAATATCTGTATTTTACAATTCACCAACCTCAGGAAAGAAAAATATCACAATATTGGTTGATAAAATTTTTGTAAGTAACAGCAAATTATATATCTCAGGAATTAACTCAGAATATGATACATACTCAAGTTTTCTTGTAAGTAAAATTTTAAAAATAAATAGTGTAAACCTACAAGAAAAAACATTATCTGTACCTGAACTCACTGTTGGATATCTATACACAAAAGATGATGATGAAGATTTTGAATTACTTGAGAACGAAAAAATTATAGAAAACAAAAACAATACACTACATATTGAAATAACTTCAAAAAGTAAATTTGAAATTACACAACGTATTATGGCACTTTCTTTAAAATGTAAGGTTTTATACCCACAAAATTATAAGGAATACATAATTTCAACTCTAAAAAGAATGAAAGAAGGATACATTGAAAAATAATAAAAAACTAAACGAAGGTTGTTTAAAAATTTTTCATCTTCTTGAACTGCTTTATAACGATAAAGCGGATTACGATAGTGTTGTGAGTATTTTTAAAGATGAAATTGATGAAACCAGTGTCAATACTATTCAAGTAAACCTCAACAAATATTTCAATACATTAAAGATTTTTGGGATAAAAATAAAAAAAGAAAATAATAAATTTAAACTTTTAAGCAGTCTTTATTCAATGAACTTTACCATTGAACATTTAAAAGCAATCAGTCTTTTGACCACATCCGTAAACTCTTTTCCGGATATAGATTTAACCCAAGATGTTAACGAATTTTTGCAATCATTAGAAGCAAGAATGAACAATGAAGACAAAAATAAACTAAATGAACTTAAACAAAATACTCCGACTGATAATTCATTCTACTACACAGACTTGCGTGAGCAAATAAAAGAATGTGAACAAGTTTGTAAAGAGAATTGCAAAATTACAGTCATATACAAAAAACGTAAAAAGGAAATCCGTTGTAAATGTACTCCAAAAGATGTTGTTTACGATTCAAAAAATGCATATTTAAAGGTACATGATTACATTAAGCATAATCTTATTGAAATCCCAATCAATAGCATTTTGACAATAATAAAATCACCTAGCGTTGCATCAACAATCGAAATGAATACAACTGTTATTTATAAACTAAAAAACAGATTAGCCAAAACTTATAAACTCAAAGAAGATGAAACTTCAGAAGGCTTTGACGAAGACGGAAACCAAACAATCATAAATAAAAGCGGAAACATCGATAACTTAATTCCACGACTATTAAGATATTCATACGATTGCGAAATCATATCCCCTAAACATTTGCGTGAAGAAATGAAAAGAATAATCAACGAAACAATAAGCTTATATGAAGAATAAGCCTATTTCTTTTCACCACGTTCACGAACAGAAATCCTAATTGGAGTTCCAAAGAATCCAAACGCTTCTCTTAGTTTATTTTCTAAATAACGCTTGTAGCTATCTTTCAAAAGTTCTTCACTATTAACAAAAAGAACAAATGTCGGAGGTTGAGTTTTTGCTTGTGTAACGTAATAGATTTTCAATCTCTTACCTTTAAAACTTGTTGGAGGGTTAAGTGCATATGCTTCATTAATAACTTTGTTCAACAAGCCAGTAGAAACACGTTTCACACATTGTTCATAAACTTTTTCACTTTCCTCAAAAATCTGAGATAAACGTTGTTTTGTAACAGCACTGATGAAAATTTTTGGAGCAAAACTTAAAAATGGAATATCTACATTCAATTCTTTTTCAAATTTATTTAAAGTATTTGCCTTTTTATCTTCAATCAAATCCCATTTGTTAATTGCCACAATCAAGCCTTTTCCTGATTCTGTAATAATTGAAGAAATCTTTTTATCCTGATCTGAAATACCTTCTTTAGCATCAATTACCAAAAGTGCAACATCACATTCTCTAATAGAACGAATTGCTCTATCAACGGCAAATTTTTCAACACCGTAATCAACTTTTGATTTCTTACGAATACCCGCAGTATCAACAATAATAAATTCTTTATCTTTATAAGTTACATAGCTGTCAATACTATCTCTGGTAGTTCCTGATACATCAGAAACAATTACTCTATCTGTATTTAATAAAGCATTTACGATGGAAGATTTGCCTGCATTTGGACGTCCGACAATAGCAATTCTAATACGTTTGTCTTCTTCCTCTGCTTCAAAAACTTCAAAATCTTCTGTTACAACTTCCAATAAATCACCCACACCACCTGAGCCGTGTAACGCTGAAATACCAATAGGATCACCTAAAGATAATGCGTAAAATTCACTTGTCATAAGTAATGACTCAGGGTTATCACATTTATTCACAGCTAAAAATACAGGCTTTCCAGATTGACGTAAAATATTTGCAATATCATAATCAATTGGGTTTAAACCATCTTTTCCGTCAACGATAAAGACAATTTTTTCAGCTTCTTCACAAGCCAATTTAGCTTGATCAAAGATTGAAACCATAATATCATCATCATCGCCAGGAATAATACCACCAGTATCAATAACAGTGAAAGGTTTATTTTGCCATTCAACATCAAAATAAATTCTATCACGAGTAACCCCAGGCAAATCATCAACAATTGAGTGTCTTGAACCCACAAGACGGTTGACAAATGTTGATTTGCCTACGTTTGGTCTTCCTACTATTGCTACTGTTGGTTTTCTTTTCATATCCAAATGCTATCATGGATAAAACCAAATGTAAAATGCCAAACTACGAAACCAATTTAGATAATTTTACGGCAGGATTATACCCAGGTAAGATTTCCAAACAAGTTGACAGAGATTTTTTGCACTTTCCACGGTCTTTGTCATTGTGATAGAAAATATAAGCAAGCAAATAGTGTAATTCCGGATCATGATAAAACTTATCTTTAGCACGTCTTAGATAAAACATTGCCGCAGACATCAAATTATTTGCCCAAAAGGCTCGCCCTATAAATTTGTAACACTCAGGATTGTAATATGCCATAAAATCCGCATATTTAATGATTTTTTCTACATAATTGCCTTTGCAATACAAGATTAAAATACTCAAATCAAGTTCTAAAAAATTCCTAACCTGAAAATAAGTCGGAAAAGATTTGATATCATCTCTTATTAATTGCAAAAGAAAAAGCCCCCACGCTGCACGATTATCGTAATCTTTTGCAAGCGTAAAGAGCTTTTCTGCTTTATTTAATTCATCTAAAACTATACAACAGTATCCTGCTTCTACGAAGTAACCATTGTTCTCAAAATATGCTCTGCAACCTTTAATTCTGCCAGATAAAAAGTCTTTTTTTACTTTTTCATATTCAGATAACATAGGCTCTACCGATGGATAAGTTATTATAGTGTCAAGTTACCCATCATTGATTGCATCATCAACGATTGAATTACTTCCGGAGATAACTTTTTATCACCTTGTTCAGACATATATGGAAGTAAATCTACCATTTCGTTGCGTTCAGATTTTACTTTTTCAGAACCAAAAAGCATTTGTAATTCTTCTAGTTCTTGTCTTTGTCTGATAAATTCAGGATCTTTTGAAATTTCTTCAAACATTTTTGATGGTTCAGCATAAGCTAATTTAACCATACCAGAATCTGAATGTTTGTCATCAAATTTTTGAATTTCTTCAAGGTTTTTGATTTCTTGTTTATCAGTAGTTTCGTTGTCTGGAGCTGACTCAGTTATATTAACAGCATCGATAATTTTTCTCAATTGAAGTTGTTTATATTCTTTCTTCAACTCTGGAGAGAAACCATCACCATATGGTGCGTTAATAAATTTATCAAGCTCAGCATCTTGTCTGCCGAATGGAAGAATAATCTTAATTTTCTTAGGATCATCTTGTTGGTTAGAATTTTGTTGAGCCAATTCTTCTTCAGTTGGTTCATATGGAGATAATCTGCTTTTCAAACTAGCAAGATTTCTTTTTACTAAAACTTCAGGGTCAATTGGTGTCAAGTTAGCATTTTCAAGTAATTGAGCGTGTGGATAAATCAATTCAGGTTCATTCACATTTGGATAGCAAGTTTCACTTTCTAAGCCCATAACACAGTTACGACCGTTTGTAGCATATTTAACAATCATAGGGTTATCATTCAATTCGATAACTTTTTCATAAGCCATAATTGCGTTATCTTTATCACTAACTTTTGAATAACACATTGCTAGGTAATAAAAACCTAATGTATCATTTGGATATTGTCTAACATAAGAAATACATTCTTGTAAGCAACCTGCATAATCTTGTCTGCGGTATTTTTCTACGATACTGTCAAAAGAAGGCTCTGGATAGAATGAAGGACCTTGTGCCCAACCTGGAACAGCTTCAGGATCTGAATAAACATTTCTTGAAGATTCACGTAAAAATTCATTACGTCTTTGAGGAGGAGCTTCAGCACCAGCAACTTCGCCTTCTCCGCCGAAACTACCATCTTCATATATCATAGGCTCACCTTCCACAGACTCACCAAATTGAGAAGCCATAGAATTTGAATAAAACTCATCCATAACTTTTTCTTTTGATCCATCATCAACTGTTGCCGTAGGATGGGTATCCTCATACAAATTATAATTACTTAATGGATTTTTCCATGCTGCAAAAGCTACTGTTGACATTGAGTTCAACACCATTACAGTTGCTAATAATAAGCCTATTTTCTTCTTCATCAATCTGTCCTCTTTTGTATTTCTTATAATAAAAGTTTCTTCTTTTTCAACGTTATTATATGATATTAAATTAATTACGTCATAATACAAACGGATGATATTCTTAATTTTTTCTTGAAAATTTACATCCGCAATAATTTTGTCTATACAAATTTAACGATTTTGAAATCTGATTTGTTTTCAAAAATCCGTCCTGTTTTCTAAAATTTTGAGAAAAATATTTCAAACCCAAATCTTGAGCTATATTATTCCCAATATTAGTAAGTTTTTCATAATCTTTATGTGGACTGATAACCATAGATGTTGTAAATTCATCAATCCCTAAACTTTTAGCAAGTTCAGCCGATTTTTTTAGTCGCAACTCAAAACATTTATCACATCTCAAGCCTTTTTCAGGTTCATCCTCAAACCCTTTGACATAATTATAATAAACATCAGACTCATACTCCCCGACAATCAGCTCACACCCAAAATGATCACACAAAGTTTTCTGAGCTTCCAATCGTTTTTCATACTCTTCTGATGAGAAAATATTTGGGTTATAGAAATAAACAACAACAGAATATCCCATATCCTGCAATAAAGATATGGGATAACCTGAACAGATTGCACAACAAGCGTGCAATAATATTTTTTTAGAACAATGAATGTTTTGCTTTTCCACCACGTTTAATTATCCATTTTTTAAATGCAGGATATCCGCCTCTTGGAATACCCATTTCAAATTCATCACCAATTCTCATTGTAGGTGTACCAAACTGGTCATTAGAAACTGCTTCATCAATATCTGCATTGATAATATCAATTACTTTTTTGCTACCTGCATCACGTTTTAATTTGTTCATATCTAAATCAAATCCTGAATCTTCAAGAACTTTAATAACTTCAGCTTCAGTTTCAGGTTTTTTCTCAAAGAATAAAGAGTTAACTTCCCAGAATTTGCCTTGCATATGAGCAGCTTCCGCATATCTTGCCATTGTACAAGAACCATAATGGAACTCACGTGTCATATGTTTATTACATTCAGTATCCAATGGCAAACTATGGTGCTCAACTCTCAAGTTAGTAAAATCACCTGCTAATTTGTGAACCATCATATTAAATACTGAACACATTGGGCACATATAATCTGAATAAACGTGTAAAACAACCGCATCCTCAGCTTCTGAACCTAATACATTACCTTTGATTGCATATTTATTAACTTTAGTTTGTAAAAATTCACCATAGCCACGTTGATTTTTTAATGCTGGAGAAAATACCGCAGTAGAATAAGTCCAGCTTAAAAATCCAACAGCTAAAACCATCACAACGATGAATGCTATTCTATATTGAATTGGTTTTAGAGCATCTATAAAATCTAACCAACTTTGTTTAATTGCAGCAACAAAATCACCTTTAATACCAATTACCGCTACAATACCAATAATCAAATTAACAATATAAGTTGCGGCACACATTATACAAAGTTTTTTAATGCCAAATAAACTTACACAAAGTAAAATCATTGAAATTGTAAACGAAATTACACCCAATGATGCAATATAATGATACTTATTTTTAAATACTTCTAAGAATTTTAATCCAGGAAAAGCTTTCAATTTATCAACACACATAAGCATCATCATAAATAGATATAAAAACATTCCCCAATATGCTAAAGGAACACCAAAGAATTGAGATTCAGTTGTTCTAGCAACAGCATCACAATCCATGAAATCACTAATTGCACAAGCACTAGGAAGTGCATATTGGTTAAAGTTTGCTTCGTGATAAACGTGTGCTAAATATATAGTCAAACCAAACCCTGTAAACATTAATAACCATAATGTTATATTCTTAAAAAGATTTTTTTTATATTCTTCCATAATCTCTCCCCTTTTTACAATTTTATAAATATATATTACCTTTTCAACATAAATTAATCAACCAACTTAATATCTATTGAAGAAAAAATATTTTAATGCTAAAATACTAGGTGTTTAAAAGGGATAAAAAAGTTGAACAGACAATTTTTAGCACAATTTTTAAATAAAATTTCAGACTTCCCAAGCTGGGTAAAAGAAATAATATACGTAAAACTATCTGAAGAAATCAACAAAGATAGTAACCTTGCATATACTTTTGCCACATATAAACCTGTTTTGACATACAAAGGTAAATGCGAATTAGATTTCAAAAAATCCAGTTTCGATACAAACATTTATAATATTTTATCTGCAGCAGATAATGATAACAGCATTTCTGATATTACAATAAACACCTATCTTTCAATGGAAGAAGTTGCAGGATACTTTTTGTTCGGAGTTGATGAAGGATATTTTGAAATTCCTGACAATTCTCAAATCTTGAGTATCGCAGGATTTTTGGCAGGAAAATTAAGAACAGGTGAATACTTTATGAACAGCGGTACAATTTCTGAAACTGAATTAAATTCTGCCGTTGAAACATATGAAAAAGATAAAGACCACAAAAAATTTGGTCAATCTTTAATTGAATTAGGACTAATCACTCAAAGACAACTTGATACAATTTTGTTAATAAAAGAAGAAGCTAAAAAACGTTTTGTATTAGATCACAATGAAGTTCCTGAAATCAATCAGGAATACGCAAAAGATTCTGACAATTATCAAAAACAAATTGAAGATTTGAAAGAAGAAAATAGCAAATTAAAAACTAAATTAGACCAACTTTTAACCATGGTTAAAAGACACGATTAGCATCTATTCAGTTATATATTTAAGAGTTATTTTATCACCCAAATAGCCTTGGATATCTTTATTGTATCCAACAATTTGAGCCTCAAAACTTTTACCTTTTTCTTGACATTCAGCTCTTAAAAGTGCAACACCTTTATCATAAAGTGTTTGGGCAGTTACAACGTTTGATTGCGGAGCTTTACCAGAATACATTCTTGCGGCAATAGAAATATCAAATATTCTACGTTTTGCAAGCCCACTCATTTCTTTACCAGTATTCGTTGCTTTTATATTTGTAAATTTATTTATTGCAGCCTCATATTTACCAGTTTTCAAACAATATGTTAAGCCTTCAGATTCTTTAATAATTGCATTACCTTTGTTAAATACCATATCTAATAGAGCTTCTTTCATTGGTTGAGGCATTTTGTCATAATTATTCTGACCAATAATTGCAGAAATATTTTCTTCCGCTTCTAATAAATCACTTGCAAACAATTCGCAAACTTCTGCATTTGTTAAATTCAAATCACCATATTTTTTGATAATTTCTTGCCTATCTTTGTCATTTTGAATTGCGTGTCCAATACCAATAGTTAGAACCCCTGCATTATCTTTATATGGAGTATTATGGAATTTATTATCAGGAGTATTTGGAGCATCTTCAGCTTTTTTCCACTGTTTTACAAAAGCTTCACTAATACCCATTGCTTTTGCAACATCAGATAAATTTTTAACATTAACTATCTTACGTGCAGATGGAATATTAACACTTTGTCCAAGTTTTAATTTTGTATTTTCATTAAATCCAGGATTTGCTGAATACAACGCCTCTAAAGATACGCCATATCTTCTTGAAATTTTAGATAAAGTATCACCGGATGCAACTTTATGAGTTTTCGGCGGTGATTTTTGGATATATTTTTCTCTCTCAATTTGAGTATCAGAAATTTCTTTACCATATTTAATTTCACTTGGATTCTCTGTTTTTTGCCCTGAAGTCATTTGAACAGACTTAGATGGTGTTGATTTTTTAGTTGTATCAACACTTGAAGCTTTGCTTAACGAATCCATTTTTTCTGTAAATATAGCTTTTAATTTATCTAACATTTTTCACCTTATTTTTGTTTAAAATATTCTTCAATACTGCTAAATGTTGCAGAAATAAATTGATTTTGATAATTTGGGTCAACCAGTTTTCCACTATCAGGACCTGTCATATAATCAATTTCTAACAATACTGACGGGATGCCTTGGCTTGCTCTTAATACATAACTATTTGTTGCAACTGCTGTTGTATCTTTCATCATAATATCTTCTTGAGCACCCAAATTTCTGTATAAGGTTTGTGCAAATAATGAATCTTTGCCATCACCTTTATTATAACAAATTACAGAACCTGTAGTTTCTTGTTTTTGACTTGAGTTACAGTGAAGAGAAACAAACATTGCATTGTTTGCACCAAATCTTGTTTTGTATTTATTAGTTAAAGTTTCAACAGTTTTACGATTTGCATCATCCATTACTTCTACTCTACCTTGTAGAGTTACAACAGTATAACCTTGTTTTCTAAGTCGTTGGATTAAATCTTCTGAATAATTTGTTGCAACATCAAATTCTTCAACTGCATAATATTCATTTGTGCCATCATTTTTTGGCAAGTAAGAGAATGTACCCGCATCATAAGCTGCGGAAGTAAACCCACCATGACCAGTGTTTACAATAACACATTTTCCATTAGATTTACCAATCGGACCAAGCTCTTTTACTATCGGAGATTGATCAATATTACCTCTTTTATCTAATTTTGGAGTAGGACGATTGATTGTCGAAACATCAACAGTTGCCCATCTAGCTTTTGCAAGCTCAATTTTTCTGTCTTCTTCGGAAAGTGTTGGGTCATTTTGAATTCTTTGAACCAAAACTTCTCTAAATGATGGATAATACTGACCAGTTCTTGAATCAGTAACTCCTTCATAGAAACTTCTTTCTCTAGCTTTTCTTGCATCTTTTAGAATTTGACGACCTTTTTGTTCAGCTTTTGTTTGACCTGCCGGAGGTAAATTTTTATCATAAGTTGGAGTGTAGCGTGTTTTCATATCATCTCCACTACCATTGATTAATCTGTCAATCATATTGTCAAGATTGTCAGTTTTTACAAAACCTGCTTTATTAAACTGTTTATCAAGTTCTGCTACAAATTCTTGTCTATATTCTTCTGGCCCGCAAGTTTGTTCGGATAAAGCATCGTAAATATGCATAACTGCATCTTTTCTAAGTTGAGCATCATCCATTGCTTCACTTGTAATACCTTCAATTAAAGATTCTTTTGTTTTTAAAGAATCATATTGCAGAATAACTTCTAAAGCATTTTTAGAATTAATCATATTTAAAAGAACTTGAAATTCTCTTTCATCAACAGCACCTGCTGTAAAATTATCCTCAATCATCTCTTCCATTCTTATTGCAATTTCTTTAGGATTTGCTGTCATATGCTCAATATATGTTTCAAGCTCTTTTGTATTCATTGGTAATTTTGAATCTGTTTGTTCTTGCAACTCAGCCTTGAACAAATCACGAACTTTTTCAGGAGTGCCTAATTTATCCGCATAAGCATCAAAAATATGTTCAATTGCTTGTTGTCTAGCTTTAGGATCACTAGATGTTTCATCTGCAATTGCTTCAAAAATAGATTCACCCGTATTCAGTTTATCATACGCAGCCATAACATCTGCCACGTTATCTTTGTCAATTAAATTTAATACCTCATTAAAAGTTTCAGTACCAACAGCACCTCTGTTATCATCAACTTCTTTTTCTAATTGAGATGCGATAATTTCAGGTGTACCAATCATTCTAAGAAGCATATCTTCCATACGTTCAGTATCAACCATGCCTGAATCTTCAAATCTTGCATCCAATTCTGCTTGGAATTTTGCTCTGTATTCAGGATCAGTTTTAGTAGCTTTTGCTAATGCATCGTAAATATGCATAACCGCAGCTTTTCTATCTTCAGGTTTGCTACCAGTTTCACTTGTAATTGTATTAATTAAACTTTCTTTCTTGTTATTCGGATTCTCATTATATTGCAATAATACTTCAGTAACATTTTTTGAATTAATTTGATCGATTAAAGCGTCAAAGTCAGGACGACCAACTGCTTTTGAATTATCGTCTGCAAATTCGTAAATTTTTTGTCCCAATTCTGCTGGAGTATAATCAGAATTCCATTTTCTTCTATTATCAGCCGCCGAAGATGTTGCAGCTTTAGATGGATCTCTGACTACTTCCTGTTTTGGAGCTGAAACGGTATCTTTTTTAGCTGTTGAATCAGGTTTTTGTGTTTCAACAGGTTTTGTTTCCGCTTTTTTAGCCGTATCTACAGCAGGAGCAGGTGTTGTCGCTGGAGCAGGAGCAGGTGTTGTAGGCTTTGCAGTAGCTTTACCTTTATACTGAGCTGGTTTATTAATTACATAAAATTGCTCACCACTTTTTACGGCATATTCACGCCATTTGCTATGATCAATTCCATTTAATATACAAAAAGCTTTCATCTCCATTTCATTGGCAGTAACAGCAAGATTATAAATACCTTTACCTTGAGCTGGTTTAGTTTTTTTCAAATGAGCTTTTAAATCTTCTACAGAAATACCCAATTGTTCCGCAGCTTTTTTTAAAGTTTTATCATCTGGAAATTTTCTTTCAGTAGAACTGGCTGAAGTTGCCCTTGTTCCTTGAGTAGAACTTGTTCCATTTACATTTGGAAATGCCATTTTACTTTCTCCATTAAAAGTACACACATAACAAATATCGGCATTATCAAAGATTAACTTTAATAATACCGATACAAATGTTATGAAAGTTTACAATCTAAAATTATAAACCCCAAAATTCTTCAATTGAATCAGCAACCGCTTTCATCGTATCTTGTCTGAACTTTGAAGAATCAATATTTTTCAAATCATTTGGATTAGATTGATAACCCATTTCTAGCAATATTGATGGAATTGATGCAGTATTTCTCAAAATACCTAAACCACTGTGTTGAGATTGAGTATCAGGTTTTACTGCACATTTATCGAATTTTTCAAACCTTTTATCAACTTTTTCTGCTAATTTTTTATCAGTTTGGTCATAATAGAATACTTCTAAACCTTCAGACTTTGAAGAACCCGCTGCATTACAATGGATACTAATTAACATATTAGGCTTAAATTTAGCCTTTGCATTACACACTTGCAATGCATCACCGCCAGTATAGATTACTGTCGCACCACGGGCTGTCAATTCTTTAATCAACTCATCTGCAAAGTTTCTATTTTTATACCATTCATAAATAGTCTTACCATTTGAATCTTCGGCATGAGTCCCAGGTTTGAATTTTTTACCAGAACCCCAACCATGACCTGCGTTGACCATAATTGTTTTTCCTTTTAAATCACCATTTTTATTTGTTGGGCTAAATTTAATAACTTCGGCTTGAACCGCTCCATCTGGACCGATAGGAATCAATGGTTTTTTACCACCAGTTGCAACTTTTTCACCAGGCTTAGCAGTTACATAACCACACTCTGGAACTTTATACGTGCCTGTTTTTGAGTCTTGCACCCTTGTACTGCCATTACTTGAAGCAGAACCAGAGGCTGCAGCTTTAGTACCAAAAATATATAATTTTTCATTTGCCTTAGGTTCATAATTTTTAGGAAGGTCATTTAATTCCATAATTTCAGATTTAGTCATACCATTTGAATTAGCCAAAATCCAGCTCCAACCTTTACCAGCTTGTACAGTTAATGTCGGAACATTTTTTATGACTTGTCCAATACCAAGATTTGAACTTTTCAAACCTGTACGTTTTTTAAAATCATTAACATTCATATTAAATCTATCAGCTATAGAATATAACGTATCATCTTTTTTTACAGTATATTGACCTTTTGCTCTATCTGAAGTTTCGTCAGAAGCTACAGTAGTGGTCGAAGATGCAGAAGATGCCCCAGATGTTGAAGCACTTGGATTTGCTTTTTTAATTTCTTCTGCGGTAAAAGCTCTAAAAAATTGTTCACCTTCTTTTGGCACATAATTTTTGTCGATATTATTTAAAGTACAAAAATCTTTAAGACTCATGCCAGCAGCTCTTGCAAGAGCTGATAGCCCTTGACCTTGTTTACACTTTACAGTCTTAAAACCTGTTAATTCTTCACCTTTAGACAATGATGTTTTAGATTCTGATCTACCGATCAATTTCATCAATGTTTTATAGTTATCAACACCAAAACGCTTCGCAATTGTAGAAAGAGTTTCTTTAGCCCCTACACGGTAACGACCATTTTTTCTTGCTTCCACAATTAAATCTTCTTCTGTTTGAGGGTTATTTGCAGGTTGCATTGCATACGATGATACACCCGAAATTCTTTCTACCATAAGTACACTTCTCCTATAAAATTTTAATACACAGAAAACTAAACGACATATTTATAGGAAAACTTTAACATTTTTTGAGTTAAGTTACAAAGTTGTTACAAACTAGGTATTAAAAATTCTATCTCCAGCATCACCCATACCAGGAACAATATAACCTTTTTCGTTCAAATGATCATCAATTGCAGCAGTAATAATTTCAATATCAGGATAATGTTTTTGAATATTTTTAATTCCCTCAGGAGCGGCAATAATACAAATACATTTAATATTTTCAACAGGAATACCTTTGCTTGCATATAAATCAATCGCAGCAAGTAACGAATTACCTGTCGCAAGCATTGGATCTGTTATATAAATATAGAATTTTTCAGGATTTGTCGCATCCATCGGAACTTTATTGTAATACCAAACAGGTTTTAATGTTTCCTCATCACGATACATCCCAATATGACGGATTGTAGCTTGCGGAAGAATATCAATCGCTTCATCAGTAAAAATTAAACCAGCTCTTAAGATTGGTGAAATAATCAACTCAATATTAGGATCAACTGTTTTTGCTTTAAATGTTGTTAAAGGAGTTGTAACATCTTGTTCTACAAGTGGTAAATTTTTTGCAGCCTCATACAAAAGACATCTTGTAATCTTTCTTGTTGCAATTCTAACACCTTGACTATCAGTATCTTTATCACGCATTGTGCATAAATTTAATGCAACCACAGGATTATCAATAACTCTAACCTTGTCTAAATTCATATAAACTCCTATTCGCTCTTTTTATTTTTCCTAAATGGTGCCATAAATTCTTTTTCCATTTTTATAACAGAATCTAATGACTTATTAACCTGATCTAACATTTTATCCGTTTCAACCGGCTCAACAACATTTTTAGGAACAGTACCGCTTGACGTAAATTCAAATTGACTTGCTGAATAATCAAGTGTTGTAATAATTGAATCTAATTCTTTGAAAATATTATCAAATAAAGACATTACCTTACTTAATCTTGTTGGCTCTTTTATTCTAATAATTTGATCTGTCGGAACACTCTTATCAGGCGGATAAATTTCTAAAGCCTTTGAACCACCCAAACCAAATGCTTCTACTGTTGCAATAGAACCTGTTGGTAACACCAATCCATCTTGTTCAACAATAAACTTTATGTAAACATCAGAAGACACAATTTGGATTTTTTTCACATGTCCGATTTGAACACCCAAGAATTTTACAGGTGAACCCACAATCAAACCATCAACATCTTCCATAAAAATTTGATATGTTTTATATTGCTTTTGATTTTTGTAATTATGGTATCTTACGCCAATAACAATACAGGCTACAATAATTAGCCAAATGACAAATTCAATCCACGCATATACTCTGACATTCTTAAACAACTTCATAACTTTTATTATACACAAAATTCTTCTATAATATAAATATTAATATTTAATTTAACACATTTTTGTAATAGATTTAAAACCATGTTTGACCTAATTAAAGCAATAATCTTCGAATTTTTATCTTATTTTGTTCCTGAAAAATTAACTTATAAAATTACAGGAGAATGTAAAAAATGCGGGAAATGCTGTAATTATATGTATAGCGTTGATACTTATACCGAAAAAGAATTCGAAATTATGCAAAAAATTTTCCCAACATATAAAAGGTTTTATATAAAAGGAAAAGATGAAGAGGGGAACCTGATTTTCGCCTGCAAACTTGTAACTCCTGAAGGTCTTTGTTCTGATTACAAACACAGACCCCGAATGTGCAGAAAATACCCTGCTAAAAAAATCTCATACCCAGGAAAACTCCACGAAGGTTGCGGTTACACTGTTCATATAAAAAAATTTGAAGATTATCTAAAGTAAAATCAAACAACTTCCCACAATCATTATCACTGCACCAATTAACTTTTTAATAATATGACTTTCTTTAAATACCTTATACCCAAAAACAATTGCGACAATACTGGATAACTGGAATAATGCCAACGACAAACCCACATTTAACTTCTCAAACACAATATTTGTCGAAAATTGCATCAACCCTAAACACACCGCAATCACAAAAATTGCTAACAAATCTTTTTTAAAAAGCGGTTGGAATTTCTTTTTCAATAACAAAACAAGGATTAAAGAAAATACAAATCCTGAAAAGCACCATAAAATAAAGCATTCCTCTGGCGAAGAAATTAAAATTATCTTTTTTAAAACAGCTGCTTCCGCTCCTGTAAGAAATAATGCACAAAATCTTAGAATAATGTCCTTTCGCTTGAATAGCTTGAAACTAAACCCTTCCTTGACAGTATCAAAAATAAACCAACTTCCACAAATTATTAATAATACACCTAAAATAGCTTTTATACTTGGAACTTCACCCAGTATCATAAACCCAAACAAAAGCCCAACAAGACATTTGTACGAATTTATAGGTCCTAATACAGATAACTCACCGCATTGAAGTGCTTTTATCAAACAAACAGTCCCTAACGTACATAAAAATCCTGCTAAAATAACATAATTCCAAAATTCAAAACTGTATGAAGTCCAATTATAATCAGTAATACAGACATTTATAATACAAGCAAGACTTAATAACCCATAAGAATACAAGTTAATCAAAACCGCTGAATGTCTTTCTGATAAGGCTTTTTGCAACATATTAGCAATAGGATTTGAAAAAATCCTAAAACCTAAAGCACAAAGTGTTGTCAACATAGACTACATCATACCTTTTCTGTTAAAGAATACCGCAACAATACAAGTTGCCACAACTGAAATTATGATTACAAATAAAAATCCTAATGGATTTGCACCAAACGGAATTGGCACGTTCATACCCCAGAAGCTACCAATCATCGTAGGAATTGACATAATAATCGTAATCGCAGCCAAGAATTTCATCACCAAGTTCAAATTGTTGTTAATGATTGAAGCCATACAATCCATCATACTTTCCAAAATTGTACGGTGCATTTCAACCATCTCAGCCGCCTGTTTATTTTCGATAATAACATCTTCTAACATATCGATATCATCTTCTGTAAATTTCAAAATTCTTTGCAAAGACGGAGCATTAACCATTCTCAAAAGTTTTTGCAATACTAACTGGTTGTCTTTTAAAGCAGTTGTGAAGTAAACCAAAGATTTTTGAATTTCCATCAATTGGAATAACGCCTTATTATTAGTAGTTTTTCTCAACGAATCTTCAATATTTTCAGTTTGTTTATTAATAATATTCAAATATCTCAAATAGAATTTTGCAGCTCTAAACAAAATGTTCAACATAAAATGAGCTTTATGTCTTGTGTCAAAAAACTTAGCAGTATCTTCGTTGAATGAATTAATAATTTTATTTTCATGAGAACAAACTGTAATAATACTTTCAGGTGTAAAAATCAAACCTAAAGGCAAAGTATCAAAATTACCCTCTTCATCCATAACAGGAACGTTAGTAATGATTAAAAGATTTCCATCTTCAAATTCCATACGAGATAACTCATCAGCGTCCAGTGAATTATTCAAGAAACTTTCATCCAAACCCAACACAAGAGCAACTTGCTGAACCTCTTCACGTGTAGGATTTATCAGGTTAAACCAAGAACCTGATACAGCTTCATTTAGATTTAATTTTTGTAGGGTACCATTGTCTTGAGTTTTAGTGATTTCTAACATAATAATCGCTTCCTGACTGACTAACTTAAGACAATTAAACTACACTTTTTTTCAAAGTTCAATAGTACAAAAAATGGAATTTACAAAAAATAAATAAGTTGAAAATTAATATTCTTCAACAGTATCTTCATCATCTTTTGACGCATTATACATATTTTGAAGCTTTTTCACTCTCAAGATTTCTTTCAAATCTTCAGTAATTTTGTCCTCTTCATCCAAAACAGCTTTACGCTTTTTCGCATTTAAAACATTTGCAACATTCATCATTGCAAGGGAATTAAGCGTTGCTCTAAGCACCGCACTTTGGTCCATATATTGATTTTGTTGAGCAGGCATACTTTCTTCCTCTCCACCACGTTGAGAGAAATATTCGCCGCCTTGGCCCATTTTATCATCTGATAATTTTGCAGCTGTTCCTGATATATCACCACTTTTAAAGTTAAAAGCACCGCCTATACCAAAGAAACCTGCAGCTCTGTTATCGACCATAGTTTCTAACCCTTCCACAAAAATTTAAGAATAACAAATACTCCTAAACCTCCGTGTTCATAATATCCTACACATTATAAAATGCGTGATGTACTATTAACTCGTCTAAACGGATTATTTTGCTACTATGTAAACAAAATTTTACAATCCGTGTATTTTTTACCTCTTATTTAAACGCCTACAATACTACTATTATAGCATATCATGTTGAAAATTACAACCCAATATGCTATAATTAGTAATATAAATTATGAGTTACTAGAGGATAGAGGATTAAAATATGAAAAAATTAAATAACGCATTTACGTTGACTGAACTATTGGTTGCATTGGGTGTAATCGCAATTCTTTGTGCAGTATTATTACCAGTTATTTTTAACGTAATGCCAAACCAAAATATTATTATGGCAAAACGTGCATATTATACATTACAAACAGTTGTAAGTGATATGCTTAACGACGAAGGTTGCTATCCTGACAGAACAAACCACGCTACTGACCCAAGAGTTGGTCTTGATGATGGTTGGGGTTATGTAAGTTGTCCTGCTTGGGGTCAAGATCAAATCAGTAATGATAATCCTCAAAACAAATTCTTATATGTATTTAAAGATAAGTTAGGTATCTTATCAGATGATGCTACAGAAAATAACAAAACCGTTTTCACAACTTCTGACGGTATCAGTTGGGCGATTAGTAATATTGACTTTGACAAAACAGATACTGACAACGGTGGTTCAGTAACAATTACTGTTGACGTTAACGGTTTAGATGAGAAATCAGCTCCAAACTGTGGTGGTAACGGATATTCATACACTTCAGCTTTAGGAACAGGAACTGACGCAAAATGTAAAGACAGAACAAACGGCTACGACAGATTCCAAGTTGTTCTTAAAGGTAATGGTCAGATGAATATCAACACTACCGACAAATGGGCTATCAACGCAGTTAAAGTTAACAGAAACATCACAAGTGATAAAAACTCTAACGACGAAGACGATATGTAATAAAGTAGTCGGATAATCGCGCCGCAAGGTGAGGAAAGTCCGTGCATCCAAGAACAGGCCGCCGGAGAAACTCCGGACGATGTGAGTCGGTGGATAGTGCCACAGAAATGAAGACTGCCGATGGACAATATGTCACAGGCGATGGTGCAACGGTGAGTTAAGAGCTTCACCAGTGATATCGAGAGGTATCAGCTAGGTAAACCCCGGTCGGATGCAAGATTGAATCGAAGGTTATAAAGGCTGTTCGCCCACTTCGGAAAAATCGCTAGAGATTAGGAGCAATCCTAATACCAGATAGATGATTATCAAGTAGCTTAAAGCGAAAAAACAGAACACGGCTTATGAGCTACTTTATTCTTTTTATATTGTAGCCAATTTTTCTTTTAATGCTTCTGCAGAACCTTCATAACCAGCTCTTCCCATAAGAGCATAGGTGTAATTTTTAGATTGCTCTACACCCGGTTGATTGAAAGTGTTTATATTATATAACTCTCCTGCAATTGCAGTTTGGACTTCTAATAGATATAAAAGTTGTGCAATATTGTATTCATTGATTTTTTCTATGCTAATAGTTAAATTTGGTCGAGAATAATCAATTAGTGAAACTTTTGTAGAATCTGCTTCGGCGTTTATTAAATCGTTAAT
>JAZSDA010000088.1:0-24285 GCA_045530955.1 Candidatus Gastranaerophilaceae bacterium | reverse complement strand
CTGTTCTTGACGTTTTTCGCGTCGAGCAGACTACGACCGGAAAAAACTTCCTTGTTGTTCTTAATCTTTTCGATACTCATTTTACACCTACTATGACCTTCTATATATATAGAATTCCAAAAATTAAAAAAATTGCTAGTCATCCTCCCTATTGTGAAGAAATATTAACAAATTCCCCTAACTCTTTTATTCTAATGCAGAGAACTAAATTTTTTTATGTGATTCACCCTTTTTTTAATTTGTATCCCCGCAGCGTTTCCAAAAAGGAAACACTGCAATTATACAAAACACATATTATTTTTTAAAGTACATTATTAAGATATGTGTACTTATTTCTTTTTAGAATCAAGAAGTTTTCTGATTCTAGCGTATCTATCCATTTCTACGCTTAAAGTTTCAACTTTGCCTAGAATAGCGTTAGATAGTAACACTTTGTTATCGTATTTAGGATCGATGATAAATACTGTTGGGAAACCTGTTATACCGATTTCTCTAACAACTTTTTCGTATTTTGCATCTTCAACGTTTACTTTTGAAAAATCAAATGATTCTTCGTATTTTCTTGAAACTGCTTGGAAGATTGGCATAAATCTTACGCAATAACCGCACCAGTCTGCATAGAATAGTACTAATACAGGCTTTTTGCTTTTCATTGCTTTGTTGTATTCTTCCCCAACTTTGTATTCAGATGGTTTTTTAGGTTCACTTGATAAGTCAGGTCCTGCTTGTTCAAATGCTTCCATAAGTGCTGCTTCAACTTTTGCTTTTTGTTGAGTGTAGTTATAGTATTCGTAACCTGCAACTGCACAAAGTACTATTGCAAGAAGTATAACTGTAACGATCGCAACATTTTTTCTGTTTAAATTTTGAAGTTTCTCTTTTAAGTTGAATCCCATGTTGTACTCTCCTCTTCTTTCTGATTTTATTATAATACGAAAATCCGCTTATATCTTATGTTTAATATATATTAACAAACTTATTTCTTAATTTTTCTTAACATGATGTAACGCTTGATATATATTTGGGTATATACAAAGTATATATCTTATCTCGTGTTACATTTCCCCATAGATGGTGAGCCAGACACCGTCAAATTTCCAGTGCAATAAGAAGGAGTTTAAATTTATGTTGAGAGAACCACTAGTTGAAATGAAAGTTGACCCAAAGAATTCAAACCCAGCGAAAAATGAAGTGATTGAAGCAACTAAGGATGATGCGTTGAAAATTTATTTAAGAGAAATTGCAGATTATCCACAATTAACATTTGAAGAAGAAAAGGTCTTGGCTCAAGCTATTGAACAAGGTGATTCTGAAGCTAAGAAAAAACTTATTCAGGCGAATTTAAAATTGGTTGTAACTGTTGCCAGAAAAGCTATCCACATGTCATCATTACCTATTATTGATTTGATTCAGGAAGGTAATTTAGGTTTGATGATTGCAGCAGAAAAATATAATTATAGACTTGGTTATAGATTTTCCACTTATGCAACTTGGTGGGTTAAACAATCAATGTTTAAGGCTATTTCAGAACAATCTCATTGCATGAAAATTCCTGTTTATATTCAAGAAACATTATCAAAATTTTCAAAAGTTAAATCCCAAATGGAGCAAGAAGTTAACGATACTGTAAAAACTGAAGATGTTGCTAAAAAAATGAACATTGCTCCTGACAAAATCGAAATGTTTTTATCTGCATACACAAAAACTATTTCAATCGAAAATGGGCTAGAACGCAATGATGGTAAGGAATTGAATGTTGCGGATATCCTAGCAGATGATACAACTTTAATTTCCGAAAACGTTGAATACCAATCTTTGAAAAATGATATTAATAACGTTATTTCAACATTGAAAGAAAGAGAACAAGAAGTTGTAAAAATGCGTTATGGTCTTGATGATTCAGATCGTTTTACATTAGAAGAAATCGGTAATCTTTATGGTGTTACAAAAGAATGTATTCGCCAAACAGAGTTAAGAGCCTTGAAAAAAATGAAACTATCAGGTGCAACTTTATTATCTTGCTATATTGGTTAGTAATTATATTTGAAAATGTAAGATAGTATAACAACTTTAGCTATAATTGGTAGCAACATTTACCCCCTCGTGTTTATTTAGGTAAAAAGCCGTCTTGTACGGCTTTTTTGATTTAGTATTCAATTCCTTTTCTTGCTGCAATTCCTGTATCCCAGTAGTGTTTTATGGGTTTGATTTCTGATACAAGGTGTGCAATTTCAACAATTTTTGGATGAGCGTTACGGCCTGTCAAAACAATTTCCATCTCATCGGGCTTGTTTTTTAAAGTTTCAACAACATCATCAACATCAAGTATTCCCATATCAATTGCGATATTTGCTTCATCAAGGATTATCAACTGATATTCATGATTTTTTATGGCTTGTTTTGCAAGTTCCCAACCTTTTTTGATTTCTTGTTCATCTTGTTCGTTTTGGTTTTCTTTGTAGATAACTCTATCAAGTCCTGCTTGAACAATTTTTAAGTTGTCGGAAATTGTCGGAGAAAGTTCTGTAAATGAATTAAGTTCGCCGTAATCGTTACCGCCTTTGGTAAACATAACGATTAAAACTTTCCAACAACGCCCCAATGCCCTCATTGCAAGCCCTAAAGAAGCTGTTGTTTTACCTTTGCCATCACCTGTATAGACTTGGATATAGCCGTGTTGTGCCCAATTTGGGTTTATTAAATTGTTATTACAAATTTCTGTCATATTTTTTTAATATTTTGTTATATAATTCAAAATTTTAGTAGCAAATTTAATGAAAATATTATATATTAAAATTGAAGATATGAAAACAGCATTAAGAGTAAAAGCAAAGAATATTCGAAGAAGGTTAATAATTTCAGATGTTTCAGACAAGATTGTTGCATTAATCAGAAAACATCCTGCGTATATTAACGCAAAACGTGTTATGCTTTTTTATCCGAAGAAATATGAGATCGATTTAAGGGCGTTATTGGTTGACCGCAAGGAATTTTATTTGCCAAGGGTTGATGGTGATATGTTGGTGGTTTGTCCATATAAACTTGGTGATCCTTTAGTCCCTTCAAAATTTAATATTTCAGAGCCTGTTACAGAGCCTGTGGAGCCTGGAATTTTGGACTTGATGATTGTTCCTGCTTTGTCTGTTGATATGCAGTGTTTTAGGCTTGGATATGGCAGAGGTTATTATGATAGATTGTTGCAAAGTATAATTAATACTGATGTAAAGACAATTTGCCCTATCCCTGAAGAATTAATGTTAGAAACATTACCTAGAGATAAATTTGATGTTGCAGTTGATTATGTAGTTTGTGCATAAGAAAAGACCCCATCGATGATGGAGCCTTTTCTGTGGTTAGTTAGTTTTGAGGGTTATGTTAAGTTATTGCTTTAAACTGTGTATTTTGGAGCCATATCTTGAATACCTTTGTTACGAGCGTCTTTAGCTGCTTTTAACTCTGCTTCAATTGATTGAGCTAAGGTTTCAAGTTTTTCTTTCTCTTGGGTGAGTTTTTCTTCTTCTACTTTTAGAAGTTTTGTTTCAACTTGTAGAGCCCTGTCCCTACCTTGTTGATACAATTGTTTCATAATAAATACACTCATCATTTGTTGTTGCTGTGCTGTTTGCTGAGTTGGTTGCTGTTGCATCCACATTTGTTGGAATACAGGAGCTGTTTGTTGCATATAATTATACGCACTGTTGTTTGCATTCAACAAATAATTGTATGCTCTTCCAAACATTGAACTTGGTAATGCTGACAATGTTTCCGGAGCTACTTCACCTGAGCCGATGAGTGCTGCATACTGTTGAAAATCCATTAATTTCTTCGTGATTTTTTGCAAGCGGTACTGAATATCACTTTTCTGATAGATCAGTGAGTGTACACGCGCATTGAACATTAGAATACACATAATACCTAACCCTACCTTTTCAAATTTTTAAAACTAACCTTTTTTATAACCTACACATATATAAAAACATGCAATATCAAGTAATTGCATGTTTTTAGTCATTTATTAAGTTTTGTTAACAATTGTTATTTTGTACCACGTTCAACAACTTTGTCAATCAAGCCGTATTCCATAGCTTCGTGTGCTGATAGATAGTGATCACGTTCACAATCTTCTTTAACTTTGTCGAATGATTGTCCAGAATTTTCTGCCATAATTCCGATTAACATATCTTTCATTCTACGAATTTCTTTTGCTTCGATTTCGATATCTGTTGCTTGACCTCTAGCACCGCCTAGTGGTTGGTGAATCATAATTCTTGCACTTGGTAATGCCATTCTTTTACCTTTAGCACCTGCTGAAAGTAAGAAAGCACCCATTGATGCAGCTTCGCCTAAACAGATTGTTGAAACATCTGATTTAATTAAGTTCATTGTGTCATAGATTGCCATACCTGCAGTGATTACACCACCAGGGCTATTAATATATAACATGATATCTTTTTCTGAATTTTCGCTATCAAGTAGTAAAAGTTGTGCTACTACTGAGTTTGCTACTTCATCATCAATTTCTGTACCTAAAAAGATAATTCTTTCTCTTAATAGTCTTGAGAAAATATCAAAAGAACGTTCCCCACGAGATGATGCTTCAATAACAGTAGGCACATAACCCATTATTTTCATATAAGTTTCTTGATCCATTTTGGCTCTCCTTTTTTCTTAATTTTATAATAAATAATTAATTTAATCAATTCGTTTAGATGCAGGAATTATTATAAACATTCAGCTGGAACTTCTACTTTATGGATACGTGTTGTTTTGTAGTCTTGAATTTCAGGACAATTTGTTAAATATTCGTACAAAGCATCTTGGCGTGATGCATCAAAAAATTCAATATTATAATCGTTTTCTAAATCTTTTTTCATTTCTGTAAGACCTGCAACTCCAGTTGTTAAAAAGATGTCATAAACAACGGAAAATTCTTCATCATCATCGCATTTTGCTAAATCAACTTTAATAGTACCGTCAGGGTTGAGTATATGAACTGAGGTTACTTTTAGGTCAGGATTTATTGTGTATTCAAGTCCTGAAACTTGCATAATTCCAGGGGTAACTTTACCAAAAGATGTTGATAAAGCACACCAATTTAGGGTATCTATAATTTGTCTTTTAGTTAATGTTGCTTTAATTAAAGTCGAAGTTGTGAAAGGTAACGCATTGTTAATGTCTGCTTTTGTTATATATGGGTCGTCAAAGTTATCTCTGATTGTGCCTGCATTAACTAAAGCTATATCTGCTTTTTCACCGTCAGTGTATGTATTTACGTACCACAAACTTGAATCTGCAATAATGTTGCCTATTTCGCTATGACCAAATAGCGGGTTTGATTTTATTAATGGTCTATCAAGTGTGAATATGGTTTCTCCTGTTTGAGGTGTACCATCATTTGTAAGTGGTTTGAAAATATTTTTACAGCTATCTTTGATAAGAACGCCATCTTCGTCAAATTCCAAATTTAGAATTCCATATTCATCAAGGTTTTCGCCAAAATGTTTTGTTGGTGTTTTGCCTGTTGCAACAATTTTTACAGGTTCACCTCTATCTGAAATTTCCCATCGGTCTGTTTCATTATGGTCGTGTCCGCCGATAATTACATCAATACCACCGATTTTTGCAAATTCTTTGTAATAATCAATATCACCTGATTTGCTTTGATTTCCTGTGTGAGCTAGCAAGAATATTTTATCAATACCTTTAGTTTCAAGTTTTTTTACTTCTTTTTTGACGATTTTAATAGTTTCTTCAAGTGGTCTTACTTGAATAAATTCAGTCAGATTATTCATAAATGTAATATGGTTAAAATCAAATGGGGAAACTCCAATTACTCCGATTCTCTCACCTTGTTTTTCGATTATTTTACTTTTTGGAATTTCACTTAATTGTGTTGGTTTTGTGTACCTTAAATTTGTTGAAAGGAATTTATCTTGTAGCTCATATTTGTCAATAATTGTTGCCAAATATTCACCTTGTTCAAGATCATGATTTCCAACACTGATGGCATCTGTTTGTGGACCTAATTTTTCTGCAACAATTTCGTTATTGGAATTACTATCCAAAAACATATCTCCACCGCAAAGAGTTAAATTTATGGCATCTTGATTTTGTCTGTAAAATTCGTCCTTTTTTTCTAAAAAAGTATCAACGTATTTTATAGAACTGTGCAAATCGTTGTAATATAAAGTATTTATCTTAGTTCCAGTAAATGCCATGTTAGAAATTTTCATACTTGTATAATGTTTGTGAAAAATATTTTTGCTAGAGGATGTATCTATACTTCCTTATAACCAATATATTTTAGATTTCTGAAATATCCATCATAGTCTAATCCGTAGCCAACAACGAATTTGTCATCAACATCAAAACCATAATAATCAGGTTCAACTTCAACTTTTCTTGTGATTTTTTTATCTAAAAGTGAACAGAATTTGATTGATTTTGTATGGAAATTGCAGTTCATAAAATCTATTAGGAACTTTGCAGTTAATCCTGTATCGACAATGTCTTCTATAATTAAAACGTTTTTGTCATTCAAATCAGGTAGTTGAATATCAACAGCATTAACTTTGCCTGATGTTGTGGTTGAAGAACCATAGCTTGAAAGTCTGATGAATTCCAATTGAAGAGGCATATCTAAATGTTTTACCAAATCAACGGCAAACATAACTGCACCTTTTAATACACAGATTGCGATTACTTCTTCGCCGTTATAAAACTTGTTCATCTCAGCTGCAAGTTCTTTTATTCTTGTTTGTAGCTGTTCTTCACTGAATAAAACTTTTAATTCTTCAATTTTAATTTCCATTATGCTTGTCCCTTCTTATAAAATGCCAAACGATGAGTTGGTTTTGAATTAACTTTTATTTTATCACTAATCCCCAGACCAATCGCCCAAAATACTTCATTGTATTGTGTCATAAATAGTAAATTGTCTTTTTCGTGGTTAGGAATTTTCTTTTCGTTTAAATATTTTTTTAATTTTTGAGTTCCGTCAAGCCCGAAAGGTTTGATTATATCTCCGTCTTGGCGTGTTCGAATTTCAAAATCTAATGATAGGTTTTTAAGATTTACATATGCTGTACAATCGCTGTCTTTTGGGAATTTACGAACTTCTTTTTCGAATTTTTCTATCTCAAAAATATAGCCGTTGTTTTCGTATTTGCCCTCTTTTGTGATGTGAAAATATGGAGTTAAAGCCTTGTTACCTGTAATAATTTCGATATTTTCTTCGCTTACAAAAATCCATAAATTGTCAGTTAGAGAGCAAGTTTTCCCAGATTTTGAACTAGAATTTTCTTTGATAAATTCAAAAATGTTTAAGATTTTTTTTCTATCGTAATCTATGTTGTTTTGTACAAATAGGTTATAAATGATACGTTTTTGTACGTTATTAGATAGTTTTAAGAATTTTTTTGTCTTAATTTTGCCGTTTTCTGAAATTTTATCGGTCAAAATTTTTAGATATTCTTCAATAATTTCGGTTTCTTCATTTGCGATTTCAGAAAGTGAAGTAATTGAATCTGTTACTGTTTGATTTACTTTTTCTAATGTTGGTATTACTTCTGCTCTGATATAGTTTCTTTTATATTTCGTATTAGAATTTGAGCTGTCGTTGTTTGGGGTTAGGTTATTTTCGTTGCAATAATTTTCGATTTCTTCTCTTGTAACATCAAGAAGTGGGCGGTAGTAAATATCCCTTTGCTTTGTAATTCCTTGTAACCCTGCAATACCAGTTCCTGTGCAAATTCTATAGATTAGAGTTTCAACGTTATCATTTTTGTTATGGGCCGTAAAAATAATTTTGCTATCAAATTTTTCTGCACATTTTTCAAAAAATTTGTAACGTGCTTCACGGGCTGCGGTTTCTGTTTTTGCAACATTTTCTGGTAAATTTTCACTATAAAATTCTACTTTTAGATTTTCGCAAAAAGTTTTACAGTTTTGTTCTTCTAAATCACTTTCTTCCCCTCTCCATTTATGGTTTAGGTGAATTGCAACGATTTTATTTTTGCAAGTTTTTTTGAGTGCGTGAAGTAAGCACATTGAATCAAATCCACCTGAAAAAGCTACAAGATAAACTAAATCTGATTTATTCAAATCGTATTTTTCTAAAAAAGATTTAATTGTTTTGTGGATTTGTTTCATAATTATTGTTTTTGTGTGTGTTTTTTGATGCCTTCTCTGATTTCAACAACGTCTGTGCCTAATTGTTCTAAGGCTTGCATAGCAAGTGAATCAGGTTCAGTTGTAATAGCCCATAATAAATCTGCTGATTCAATTTTTGTTTTATGTTGTTTTTTAGCATATTCCCAAGCAGTTTCAAGAACACGTTTTGCACGTTTTGTGAATACCATCTCATTGTCAAAATATTCATTACCGTAGCCGATAATTTTTTCAACAATAATTCTTGCATCACGAATATTGATTTCTAATTCATTCAGAACAACTGCACCAACGCCTGTTGCTTCACCAATGATGCCAAGTAAGAACATTTCAGTCCCAACAACGCCACGACCGATACGGCGTGCTTCTTGCTTAGCCAGTCTTAGGATTGTTAATGTTTCCGGCATTTGTTTTTCGATAGGTTTAATAATTCCGTGTGCTAAATCATCATCATTGATATTTAATTCTTTGAAAATGTTATAAGCTACACCTTTTTTAGTTTTTAACAATCCTAAAATCATATGCTCTGGTAAAACTTCAGATGAACCAAGCTCTTTTGCAGTTTGAAGTGCTAAGCTCATTGCAATAAATGCGTTTGGTGTGAATACGATTTGACGACCTTCGTATTCAGCTTGACGTGAATTGATGTGAGAAAGCTTTTCTTCAAAAACTTCTTCTGTAATACCAAATTGTTCTAAGATTTTTGTTAAATCAGACTCTTTATCTTCCAAAATTGAAGAAATAATTTGTTCAGTACCTAAGATTTCATAGTTTGAAGTTGAAAGTTTTGAAACCGCACGTTCAAAAACTTTTGAAGATTGTTCGTTATCAAATAATGAATCTGTTTCTTGTGTAAGGTTTACTTCTTTTTCTTTGTTTTCATCAAGTTCAGGGTGGAAGTCTTTTTTAACTTTTCTTTGAACAAGTTTTTCGATTAGTGGACGTGATTTTTCGATATCAAATCCAAGATTTTCCAAGTATTGTGGAATTTTTGAATGGGTATCGTTGATAGCTGCAAGTACCAAGTGTTCATAGTGAACAGTTGGGTTGCCTGATTTTTCAATCAAGTCCATTGTGTTTGTAAGAATACGTTTGAAATCTTCACTGAAAGGAATTGCGGAATTCATATCAGCTTCTTCGATATTCAGACTCAAATAGATTTCTTCGGCAAGTCTTTCATATGTCAGATCATATGTTTTGAAGATTTTTGCACAAAAACCTTTTGTTTCTTTAACCAAAGCCAGCAACAAATGTTCAGATAAAACTTTATCTGAGTGGTCATAAATTGCAATATTTTGAGCTTCTACGATTACGTTAACCGCTTTTTCAGTAAATTTTTCAAACAAGATTCTATTCCTTATTACTATTCTTCGTCTTCTTCAGGTTCAAGAGTTTCGATATATTCTTGAACTTTAGCAAATTCTGCATCATCGTCGATAGTTTCAAAGAAAACTTCTTCGCCTTCTTCAACGTATCTCATCAAAACAATTTCAGGTTCTTCTGTGTCTGCACTTGTTTCTTCTAATAATAATGCGTATTGTTTTCCTTCATAATCAAGGATGTCGTATAATTCGCATCTTAAAACTGTACCGTCATCATCTGTAATTTCAATTACGTTTTCTTCATCAAATGCCATTTTGTTTCTCCTTTATTTTCTTGCAAGGTATTGTTCCAGTATAATACAAGCACTTTCTATATCAACTAGACCCTTGTCTTTTCTAAAATCTATTTTTTTGTTGCGTAAGTTTTCTTCTGCCGCGTCAGAGGTTAATCTTTCATCTTCAAAGATAACTTCGTAACCTTGAATTTTTGATGCAAACTGTTCGCAATTTTCTGCCTGAAACCCCTTTGTGCCGTCCATATTTAGTGGAATTCCAACTACAATTTTTTTTACGTTGTTTTCTTTTGCAATTTTTTGGATTGCTTCAAGAGCTTTAGCTTCGGGTTCTCTTTGAATGTACGAATGCCCGTTAGCAAGCATCAAAAGATAATCACTTAGAGCAATTCCGATACGTTTTGTGCCAATGTCCAGAGCCATAACTTTATACATTTTGCACCCACTTATCTTCGATGTACTTGATTTTATCGTTTATCTCATCGATAGTCAAGCCGTAATGATCTATGTCCTTGTTGTATTTAACAACCATTAAATACTCATAAATACTTTGTTGCAGAATGTTTTTATAGAAATCCTGTTTTAAGTTTTCATCAACTGCAAGTCCGTATATTTCACTTGCTTCACCGTCTTTTCCGATAGCAAGTTTAATGTATGATGCCATTATAAGTTTTAAGTACCAAGCGTATTTTTCTTGTTCATAGAATACTTTTTCAATACTTTCTTCAACCAGTTTATCAAGATTTTCTGTTGATTTAAGTTCTTTTAATACTGATTGGAATTCATCGCTGTACTGATAATCCATAAACCAATGAGCGGAAATTTTCATTTCTGCAAGTCTGTCAAAAATGGACTTATCCACTTTAGCCGGTACGATTTGTTCTTTTACGGTTTGTTCTAATGATTGTTGGTCAAAATCAATATCAATTAGTAAGTTTTTCCAACAAACATACTCATATGGTAGTTTCCAAGTGTTGTGATTGTTTTTGATTGTTGTCATTTCTGCGTTGTAAAGTATTGTTTTAAAAGATTCAGGGTCGATATCGACAGTTTTTTCATCACGCAAAAATCTTTCTAAAATTTTGCTACATTCAAATTTTGAAATATCAAAGAAGCCAAAGCAATCACGAATACCTGTTTCAACATTGATTACAATAGATACAAAACGAATTCTTTCATCCTCTGTTATTCTTGTGAAAATCATAGCCTGATCACCGTGTCCGTCAGGGTATGTTATGTAGAATTTGTAAGGCTTACTGTTTGATAGAATTTCTTTGTAAAATTCTTTTGTATTATCCTCTCTCATTCCAGAAATTTTGATTGTAGAAAGGCTTCGTTTAACTTCTTGTAAAAGTTCACCTGACGCTAGTGGTACCATTTCTTGAAGTACGTGAAGTGCTAATTGAGATTTTGTGTTGCCTAAAAGTTTTAGTGCTTCTTTACCTGTTGCACTACTTGGGTCTGACACAAATACAGGAATTAAAATATTTGCTAAAACATCTGATGTGAAGTCTTCAGAAAAAGAATTCATCAATGTAATTTTGTCTTGAACCCTAATTGATGCCAAAAAGTCCATAAAATCAATTTGAATTTCAGGATTGATTACAGCTGAGTTTAGTAATTGTTTTGTATTCGCATCTAATAATTCGTTTGCATCATCTAAATATTCTTCGCAGGATTCGTAAGACCAATCTGCGTCAAGCTCTCTTAATAGGTTTAGCACCGTGATTTTTACTTCAGTTTGAAGATTTTGGTTTTTAAGGGTTTCCCAAAGTTTGTTAACAAGTTCTTCTTTTGGTACAAAATGCTCCAACATAAAGCAAATAATAGGGATTTTGCTTTCTTGAGCATTTGTAAGTTCTTTAAATAATACTTTTGAAATTAGTTTTTTATCTTCTTGAGAATCCAACATTTCAAAATCCGCAAGACAGTTTTGCAAATCGCTCACGGAATTTATTTTCCCTAAAAGATTTGTGATTGCGATTTTTAATTCAAAAGGGTTTAATTGTTTAAATTTAGAACTTGTCATTTTAGGTTATCTCGCTTTCCCCCAAAATGCATCTAAGATATGTTGAGCTTCGGCTGAAGGCATTCTGTCTTGTAATATCAGATACTGAACGGCAATCATTGCACATTCTGAACAAATATTAACCCCAGGGCCTTTAACCATTTTTATAACTTGTGTGTTAGGTCTTTTGCAGAAACTACAATAAACAGGTTCCATTACAACGTTGTTTTCGTCTTGTTGTTTTTCTTCATTAGACTTCTTTTTAGAACCTAAGCTGACTACTTTGTCATCTGACATATAAATTCTCCTTTATTACTCAACTATTGTAACTTAAATTCATAAAATTTGCCATATTTTTATTATTAAATTATAATTAGTTTAACATCAGCTTAACATGTTGAGAGGGGTATAGATGAAAAAAGTTATTTTAATTGCAAGCATTCTGTTTGTTGCTGTTGCCTCCACTGCTTGTATAAATAATTTAGCAGTTCAGGATTTGAATAATAAGGCAAAAGTTTATGCAGATAAAGGGGATTACACTCAGGCAATTGAAAGACTTAAGTCCAGTATAGATTTAGAACCTTCAATTTTTGAAACTCATTATAATTTAGCTATCGTTTATACCCAAGCAGAAGATTATGTTAATGCGGTTGAGGAATTTAAAAAAGTTATTTCAATGAGGCCTAATATGGCAGATTCTTATTATTCTTTGGCTACTGCTCAGAATAATTTAGCCGTTGATATGAAACAGGGTAAAGTTCGTTTGAATGTTGATGGTTCTTTATATACAGAAAAAAATGATGATGCTTTTGAAGAAAAAATTAAATTAACAGAAAACGAAGAAGAATATATTGAAGATTTGTACGAAGCATCTTTAGAAAATTATGAAAAATATTTGAGTATGAAACCGGATGCGTCTGATAAAGAAGATGTAGAAGCTCAAATTGTAAGAATTAATGGTATTTTAAATCCTGAAAGTGAGTTAGAAAAAGATTAATGTTTGTACTTCATTCTCCAGATCCTGTAGCTTTTGATATGTTCGGTTTACCGGTATATTGGTATGGGATTGCTATGGCAATTGCAATTCTTATTGCTATGGTTGTTGGGAATAAGTTGTTTAGTGTTACAAATCCAAATTTGAAAAAGGACGTAATTATTGAGTATGCTCCTGTGATTATTCTTTCAGGAATTATTTGTGCAAGGTTGTATTTTTGTATATTGCATGCTGATTACTATATTGCTAATCCTTCAGAAATTATGAGTATAAGACAAGGCGGATTGTCTATTCACGGTGCAATTTTTGGCGGAATTTTCAGTATGATTGCTGTTGCTAAACATATAAAAATTCCAAGTATGTGTATTTTAGATGCTATGGCTTGCGGCACTTTGTTAGGACAAGTAATTGGTCGTTGGGGTAACTATTTTAACTCTGAGGCTTATGGAATTCCTGTTGCAAGTCAGACTTGGGGACTTTTTATCCCTGAGGCAAGAAGAGTTGCTGAATACGCTGATTATAGTTTGTTTCACCCAACATTTTTATATGAAAGTGCACTAAACTTAGTGGGCTTTGGTATTTTATTGTTTTTAATACTTAAATTTGGTAAAAAATTTCAAGGTTTAACGTTTTTCTCATATTTATGTGTATATTCAATAATCAGATTTTTCATTGAGCGTATAAGAATAGATAGTGCTTTAAATATTGCGGGAAATGTTCCTATTGCAATCGTTATTTCTATCATACTTTTGGTTGTTGGTGTTGCTGGTGTTCTTTCTATCATCTTGCAAAATCGAAAAAGTGCATAGTAAATATTTTGTATATACTCTTTACATAAATTCACATTTACCGTGATTTAGGAAATTTTACATTTTTCAAATTTTTTATATATATGTGAAGTATATGAGGAGATTTGAGGATGCCTGAAATTAGTTTATTTTTATTTGATTTAGAACAATTGTTTAAATTGTTTCCTAAAGAAGATAGACAACTTAAGGATAAAATCTTAGAATACGAACAACAAACTCAAGAAACTATGGCCGAAAACAGAATAAAATTATTCTCAGATTATGGTTATACAAGTGAGTTTGACGAAGTTGCTATTTGGTAACAAAAAGAAAAGACAAGGTTCCCGCCTTGTCTTTATTTATTAGACTCAATTATTAATAATATAAAAACTTATTGTCTTATCTCTGTTTTCAAAATGTCATTGAACAAAGACATAACAGCACCGACAACAGCACCAGACGCTAGGAAGAAGCTAGTCGGTCTGATGTGTTTCGTTACTAAGTTGTAAGCAGCTAAACATTGTTTAGCTGTTGTTGAAGCAACCTCTGATGTTGCTTTACATACTCTCTTGAACTCTCTTAATTGTTCAGGATTATCCTGCAAATTTTTCATAGCTTTACGGATGCTTGAATATTTTACGTGATCGCCATCTTTCAAGCCGTCAAACATTTTTACAAATTCATCTTGTGCCAAAGTTCTTGTTTCTTGACCTTTTAATGATTCAATAACTTTAGCTGTTCTGAAGTTATATTGTGTTTTTTGTGTGTTAATTTGATTTTTAATTTTGATATATTCGTCTGAAGATTTTTCTTCTTGAGTTAATGGTAAGATGTATTTTGTTGCATAACCTGCCACAGTGCCAAGTGCTGCTCCTTCTACCATTGGGAAGAAAGAACTACGTCTTCTATCATTTGATTGTATTGCATATACTTGTGTCATTGTCCTAAAATCCTTCTACGTCTTAGCTACAATACGTCCACAGATCAAGTCTTCTAGCTTAATCTATCATATGATAAGAACTTGCACTTAAATATTTTATTCGGGTTTCGGCACCCGTTTAAAACTGAGTAATCAAATTCTCATTTTTAATGTTTGCATTATAAACGAAAATTATTTTTTTGTCAAGACTCTAATCAAATTAAGGAAAATCATAACTGCAACAAGTGCAATTGTAAGGTAGAAGTAATATTTGATTGCGTGATGACTTGCAAATAAACAAGCCAATCCACCTGCTAAAATTGCAACTGAAGTCAAAATAACAACAGTTTTCTTTTGAGAAAATCCTGCATGTAATAATTTGTGGTGAATGTGTTCAGCATCCGCAACAAATGGAGATTTACCTTTTGCAATTCGTCTTAAACTTGCATAAGTGATATCAATAATAGGAACTGCTAAAACAACAAACGGTAACAGTATTGAAAGTGTTGCAACTTTCATTACTCCAGTAATTGAAATTGTTGCAAGTAAAAAGCCCGCAAATAACGCACCACTATCACCCATAAAGATTTTTGCAGGGTTAAAGTTGAAAGTTAAAAATGCCAACATTGAACCTGCTAAGATAAATCCAATCAAGGCACTTATTGGGTTTGGTGGGCTTAGTGTAATAGCCAAAATTGCTAAAGTTAAAGCGTTCACTGTAACAACAGATCCTGCTAAGCCATCAACACCATCGATAAAGTTAACAGCGTTAGAAATACCTACAATCCAAAGCATTGTGATTGGATAAGATAGCCACCACGCCAAATCTAAATTTAAAAATGGGATAGTGTTTATTTGAACCCCAAGTAAATATACAATTGTTGCAATAGATACTTGGATAAGTAATTTGAATTTTGCACCCAACCCGTAAATGTCATCAATTAAACCTAATAAGAACATCAATGAGCTACCTAAAAGAATTCCTGACATTAGTTTGCCGTATGGATAATAGCTCATCAAAACCAAGCACAAGAAAGTTAGCATTGTGCTTGCCCAAATTGCAACTCCGCCTATTCTAGAAATTGGTTTAGTGTGAATTTTCCTTTCGTTAGGAACGTCAACTAAACCTTCTTTTTTAGAATAATTAATAACCATTGGCACAATAAATACCCCAAAAATGTAGGCTATTATTGTTCCGATTATGTGTGAGTGTGCTAATTTGATAATAATTGTTCTGCTCCTTATTAGCTATATAGTGGGTGTTTTTTGCAAAGTTTAAGAGATCTTTCTCTTAAGTTTTTAAGTGCAATTTCATTATCTGATGAAAATACTGCAGATGCAATAATTTTTGCAACTTCTACCATATCTTCTTCTTTGAACCCTCTTGTTGTAACTGCAGGTGTACCAAGTCTGATACCGCTTGTTACAAATGGGCTTTGAGGATCATTTGGTACAGTATTTTTGTTTGCTGTAATACCAACGATTTCAAGAACGTTAGCCATATCTTTACCAGTTTTGCCTGTTCTTCTAAGGTCTAAAGTCATTAAGTGGTTTTCTGTCATACCGCCAACGATATCCATACCTTCATCGATTAATCCTTGTGCAAGAGCTTTTGCGTTTTTAACGATTTGTTCTGCGTATGCTTTGAATTCAGGTTTAGATGCTTCAAGTAGAGCAACTGCTTTACCTGCGATAATATGTTCTAACGGACCACCTTGTAGTCCTGGGAATACTGCTTTATCAATAGCTGCTGCGTATTCTTCTTTGCACATAATAATACCACCACGTGGACCTCTTAAAGATTTGTGAGTTGTTGTTGTTACAAAATCACAGTATGGTGCTGGTGATGGGTGGACTCCTGCAGCAACTAAACCTGCGATATGAGCAATATCAGCTAATAACAATGCTCCAACTTCATCTGCAATTTCTTTGAATTTTTTGAAATCAATAATTTTAGAATAGTTACTTGCACCGCAAATGATTAATTTTGGTTTGTGTTCAAGTGCCATTTTTCTAACATCTTCATAATCAATTTCGCCGTATTCGTTAATACCGTAGCTTTTTACGTCGAAATATAAACCTGAGAAGTTTACAGGTGAGCCGTGTGATAAGTGTCCCCCATTTGACAAGTCCATACTTAAAACTCTATCTCCTGGTTTCATTGTTGCCATAAATACTGCCATGTTTGCTTGAGCACCACTGTGTGGTTGTACGTTAGCATGATCCATTCCAAATAATTCGCACGCTCTTTTTTGTGCAATAGATTCGATAACGTCAATATGTTCACAACCGTTATAGTATCTTTTGTTTGGTTTGCCTTCTGCGTATTTATTAGTTAAAACACTTCCGCAAGCTTCCATTACAGCTTCTGATGTGAAGTTTTCACTTGCAATAAGTTCAATATTATTTTGTTGTCTTTCTAATTCTAATTCGATTTGTTCTGCGACTTGTGGGTCGATTTTTTTTATATTTTCCAAATTCATAACACACTCCCTTTTTACTCAATTATACTTTTAAATAAGATTTACGCAAGTTGTTAATCTTATTCCAAATCAGAGATAGGAATTTTTCCTTGTAGCACCTTTAATAAATATTTTTCATTTCTTACAAGAACGGCGTAACTTCTTTGTTTTCTGTCGATATAACAGGCTTCAGTTAAGCATTCTTCTACAAAATCTAAATATAACTCAAGATTTTCCTGACTTTTTGTTTTTATCGCACAACTTAGATTTCCGCCGTCTAAGTGCTTGTCTTCTATGTTTCGTTTGATTTTGTGCCAGTCTTTTATTGCAACAAGTTTATATTTTGTATCTTGATTTTCTGCTAATTTTAATAAATTTTTGTGGAAAATATCACTATCTTTTTTATTTATTCCGTTTTGAATGTATCCATACACAATAACAGGTGTTTCAGATTTAAAAATTTCAGTGAACGCATCATATTTGGTAGCAGTTTGAATAAATTGCTTATCGAATTTGTCGTTGTTGATACTATATTCAATATCTTCCGGTACTATATTTTTTATGCGGTCAATTTGCTTAGGGAGAGTTTTGCAAAGGGCAATAATAACTAATATCGCAAGTACTCCCAATGTGATTTTTTTAGGTAAATCCAGTTTCATTTATAACTCTCTTTCGTATTTCTGTTTTAGATTTTGAATTTTTAAATAAGATTCTTCAATATTTTTTCTAAGTTCATCATCAATTATAGCTTTTTGATAAATTTTTTCAATTATATTAATTGTTTTATCATCACAATTTCTATAAATAAACATATTTAAGCCTGCACGAATCCCCATTTCGCAGGCTTCAACTTCTCCAAAATCTGCAACCCCTTTCATAATCATATCATCTGAAATTGCAACTCCTTCAAATTTTAAGTTGTTTCTTAAATAACTAATTGTATTTTTGCTCAATGAAGTCGGTATCTCCTCTTTTTCAAAACAAGTACAATGTAGATGTGCGACCATAACCATTTCAATTTCGTTTTTGATAGCACTTTTGAATGGTTTTATGTGAGTTTGTTCCATTTCATCAAGTGGCAAATCTATTTTTGGTAGTGTTAAGTGGCTGTCTGTATCAGCATCGCCGTGTCCTGGGAAGTGTTTTACACAAGGGATAATTCCATTTTTACGGTAAGTTGAAGATACAATTTTTTCAGCCTCGATAACTTTATCAGGATTTGATGAAAACGCACGTTCACCGATTATTGGGTTGTTTGGATTTGTATTTGTATCGATGCAAGGTGCAAAGTTTAGGTTTATTCCATAATTTTTTAATTCTTGGGCAATTTCTTGAGTTTGTTTTTTTAAGAATTCAAGCCCTTTTTCGTAGGCAAATTTTGCTGAAAGATATTTCTTACCACCATGGATATTTTCAGTTCTTTCAACACGTCCACCCTCTTGGTCGATAGATAAAAATGGTTTGATTTTACATTTTTGTTTGATATCTGTAATGAGGGTTTTGAATTGTTCGTTAGATTGAATATCTTTTGTGAAAAAGATTACCCCACCTATGCCATTTTTTAGTGCTTCATCAAGATATCCACCCTCTGTTCCAAGGATGAACATTTGATATAATTTTTCTTTTAAATCAACCATTTTATCCTTTGTAAGCTAATTCAAATACTTCTAACAAATCTAGCAAATTCCCTGATTGGATTACTGCTTGAATTTTTGTGTGAATTTTTTCAGCCTCTTCTTTGTTTGGTGATACAAAACCTTGAGGAAGAATTACATCGTTTGTTGTTTTTGTGCTGACAAAACCTGAGTTTAGTGTCAAAAATTCTTTGTATAATTCTAATACTTTCACGCAAGTTGGGTTAACTTGGTAATCTGTTCCAAGGTAGTATTTTACGTCTTTTTTTAGCCTTTCGAAAAATTCGATTGAATAATCAGCTTCTTCTATTGTTTCTTCTCTGTCGTATGTTCCGCCAAGGCAAGGGTTACCTTCGATTTGTACATTACCTAAAGTTTTAATATATGTTGCCCAAAGTAGGCTGCCAAGACAAAATCCAACGTTATTATCAACCATTCTTGTAATTTGTGGGTAAAGCATTTTGAATTTCATTTTACGTTGACCAAGGTTTTTAAATTGGTTAATGCTTGCGTATAAATATTCTGCACTGATTGATAAAATTGTTGTGTGTTGTGCATATCCTGGGTCAAATAATACTGTTTGTGCTGTTGAATTTGTCATTTTTTAATATCCTCTATCTTTCTTTATTGTGATTTTACCACTTGGGTTATATTTTTACAATATTTTAATTGTATGGTATCTTTTTTATATGAAAGATTTTTTGTTAGGTTTATTAGATTGGATTTATAAGAAAAAATGTTACTTTTGCAAATCGTCAAAAGAATCTGTTAGGATGTGTTCAAAATGTTTTGATGAATTAGAGTTTCTACCAGCTGAAGTTAATCGCAAAGTTTTTAAATCAGAAGTCTATTGTGCTGGAGTTTACGATAAGAATTTGCAAAAACTAATCAGAGGTTTGAAATATCACAGACAATCTGATTTAGCGTATTATCAAGCAAAATTCATGTGGCAATATTGGCAACGGTTGGATTTGTTAGAAGATGATTTTCAAATTGTTGCTGTCCCAATTTTTGCAAAGCGTAAGAAGCAAAGAAAATATAATCATATGGAACTTGTTGCAAATGAGTTTGCCAAAATGTCAGGTTATGAGGTTAATTTTGATTTAATCAAACGTGTGAAAGATACCAAACCTCAATACAAATTAAACAAAGCTCAAAGAATGTTGAATTTGTCGCATGCTTTTGAAGTTAATCAAGAAAAATTGATTAAGGACAAAAAGATTTTGATTATTGATGACATTTGTACAACTGGTTCAACTTTTGAAGAGATGATAAAAGAGTTTAATAATGTCGGTATTTATGATATAACTTGTTTTGCGACAACAACACCATTTAATTAGGTAATTATGATTTTAGCAGAGTATTCAAAATTTTTACAAGAACATAACGATGAGCTTTTGACACGAAAAACTACGCCAATGAAGCTTTTGCATGAGTGGTTGAAATCTGTTATAAATAAAAATCCTAAAAATAACATTGATAAAATTGTGCATAAAGAAATTATGTATTGTGAAAATGAAAATGGTGATTATTTGATTGTCGGAAAATCTGATAGCGGAAGAGTTTTGGTTAGTGCATTGACAAAATTTGCTAAAAGCTATGATAATTATAATCATGCAAAGTGGATGGAAATGACGGAACGTTCATTCCAAAAGGAGGAAAACAATGGTTAATAAAATTGATGGAATTTGTAATGAAATTGTTATTCTTGAAAATGGAAAACGTGTTGAAAAAGATATTCCAGGGTTGAATATTACTATTAATGGAAACGGAAATTATGTTGAAATTGAACTTCCATCAAAATTTGTTTCAAGTGCTATTGTAATTGATGGTGATAATAATAAATTTACACTAAAATCTACAAAACATAGAACTATTCGCCATACAACTTTTGGGCTTGAAGGTGGTTCTGAGATTTCAGTTGGTTCAGGAGTTTCAGCTTATCGTGATGTAAATATTGTTGCAAAAAATGGTAAGAATGTTTATATTGGGGATGAGTGTATGTTTGCTAGAGAAATTATGGTTCGTAATAACGACGGGCATATAATTTTAGATAGAAAAACAGGGGAAGTTATAAACCCGCCAGAAGACATTGTTATCGGTGATAATGTTTGGGTGGGGATGAGAGTAATGGTACTTAAGGGTGCAGTTATTCCAAAAGGTTCTGTAATCGGTGCTATGTCAATGGTTAATAAAAAGTTTGATGAAGAAAATATTTTAATTGCAGGTGCTCCTGCTGAAAAAATTCGTTCTGATATTGAATGGCGTCGTGAAGATTATGCAAAATACATGAGGGGTAAATAGTAATTTATTTTTTATCCAAAAAGTAACAAAATCTTTACCGCATGTAAAGATTTAGCCTTGATTTGTATGTTTGTGATATACTGTTTTTAGGAGTATAGACTGGAGGGAAGAGGATTGACTCAGCAACAAAATATGTTTGATCACGGGAAAATTGTTCCTGTAAATATAAGAGAAGAGATGAAACGTTCATATATCGACTATGCGATGAGTGTTATCGTTGGTCGTGCATTACCAGATGTTCGTGATGGTTTAAAACCAGTTCACAGACGTATTCTTTATGCTATGAACGAATTGGGGATGTACCCAGATAAGCCATTCAAAAAGTGTGCTCGTATCGTTGGGGAAGTACTTGGTAAATATCACCCACACGGTGATAGTTCTGTTTACGAAGCATTGGTTCGTATGGCTCAAGATTTCTCAACAAGATACTTGATGGTTGACGGGCATGGTAACTTTGGTTCTGTCGATGGTGACGGGGCTGCTGCGATGCGTTATACTGAGGCACGTATGCACAAAATTACTCAATCAATGTTGGCTGATATTGACTGCGAAACAGTAGAATTTGAACCAAACTTTGACGGTTCATTACAAGAACCTTCAGTTCTTCCTGTTAGACTTCCAATGTTACTATTAAACGGTGTTTCTGGTATCGCAGTAGGTATGGCAACAAACGTACCTCCTCACAACCTTTGTGAAGTTGTCGATGGTACTATCGCACTTATTGATAATCCAAAAATTACAATCGCTGAATTGATGGAGCATATTAAAGGGCCTGACTTCCCTACTGCTGCAACAATTATTGGTTTGAATGATATTAAACAAGCATATGAAACAGGTAGAGGTTCTATCAAGATGTCAGCTGTTGCTGGGTTTGAAGAAATCGCAGGTGGCGGTGGTCGTCAAGCAAGAACAGCAATCGTTGTTACTGAAATTCCTTACCAAGTTAACAAAGCTATGTTGATTGAAAAAATCGCAGATCTTGTTAAAGAAGAAAAAATCAAAGGTATTTCAGATATCCGTGATGAATCTGACAGAGAAGGTATGCGTATCGTTATTGAATTGAAACGTGATGCAAAACCTGATGTTGTTAAAAATAACTTGTTCAAATACACTCAGCTTGCAACTACATTCGGTGTGAATATGGTTGCGTTGTGTGGTAAACAACCTCGTTTGATGAACTTATACGAAGTATTGAACGAATTTGTTGAACACAGAATTGAAATCGTAACAAGAAGAACTATTTTCTTCTTGAAAAAAGCTAAAATCAGAGCTCACATCTTGGCAGGTTTAATCATTGCTTTGGGTTCTATTGATGAAGTTATCGAACTTATCAAAAAATCTAAAACAACTGATGATGCTCGTGAAGGTTTGATGAGCAGATTTGGTCTTGATGTTGATCAGTCAAACGCTATTTTAGAAATGCAATTAAGACGTTTGACAGGTTTAGAACAAGACAAAGTTAAAGCTGAATATGATGAATTGTTGAATAAAATTGCAGAGTACGAATCTATCTTGGCTAGTCGTGCAAAAATCTTAGACATCATCAAAGCTGAACTTTTAGAAGATAAAGAAAAATACGGTGATGATAGAAAAACTCAAATTTTACCTGAACAAGGTGAAGTTACTATCGAAGATTTAACTCCAAATACTCCTATGGCTGTATTCATTACTCACCAAGGTTATTTGAAACGTATTTCGCTAGATACATTCGAACGTCAAAACCGTGCAACTCGTGGTAAATCAGGCATGAAAACTAAAGAGGATGATGATATTCAACACTTCTTTACAGCTATGATGCACGATAAAGTATTGTTCTTCTCATCAAAAGGTACAGTTTATAGCTTGAATGTTTATGACTTCCCAGAAGGTGGTCGTCAAGCTAAAGGTTTACCAATCGTAAACGTACTTCCTATCGAACAAGATGAAAAGATTACTGCGGTAGTTCCTGTAAGTTCATTCTCTAAAGAATTGAATTTAATCATGTTAACTAAAAAAGGTAATATCAAACGTATCGAATTAGACAACTTCTCTAATATCAGACGTAATGGTATTATTGCAATCGGTCTTGATGAAGGTGATAGCTTGAACTGGGTAAAACTTGCAACTGCAAGAGATGAAATCATTATCGGTACATCTTGCGGTATGGCAATCAGATTCCCAATCCAAGATTTAAGACCTTTAGGAAGAAGTGCACGTGGTGTAATTTCTATGAAATTACGTACAGGTGATGAAATCGTTGGTTGCGATATCGTTCCTCAAGATTACGATGCAGACTTACTTGTAGTAACATCAGACGGTTTTGGAAAACGTACAAAACTTTCTGAATTCAGAACTCAAAACAGAGGTGGTATCGGTTTGATTGCTACTAAGTTCAAATCATCAGCATCAAGACTTGTAGCATTGACTATCGTTAGAGATTCTGATGACATTATGATGGTAACATCTTCAGGTGTTGTAACTAGATTAAATGCAGGTTCAATTTCTCAACAAGGCAGACCAGCAACTGGTGTAAGAGCACAAAACTTGTCAGATAATGATACAGTTTGTTCAGTAAACAAAATTATCAACCCAGATGAAGATGATGTAACAATTAAAGTTACTCCGGCTGAGTCAGCTGAAGCTGTGGTTGAAGAAGTTCAACAAACAAGCTTGTTAGATGCTACAGTTGAAGAACCAACTGAAGAATAGATTATAAAACAATAATTTAAAAGGAGTCCTTGAAAAAGGGCTCTTTTTTATATCTTAATTTTCCATCATTTCAATTTTTTGTAATTTTTCCAGTCCAGAGATGAAATATAAAAAAATAACTGGGGGTATTCAATGCAAGAAAAGGGATATCTTGAGAATATGTTTAATATTTATATTATTTTCGAAAAGCTGTGATATAATCTACGCATGAATAAAGATAAAATTGGTATAATAAAATATTTATCTATATTAGTGGTAGAAATGTTTCTACCGCTAATATGGTTTGCAATGTTTTTTGTTCTTGTGGGATTTAGTGCAAGTGATTCGACTATTCCAGATTTTATTGGAATAGTTTTAATTATAATATTTTTTATATTGCCAATAATATATTTTTTGCTTCCAATAGTAATAACAATATTAGCAATAAAGCAACATTGGAGTTGTTATTTAGATAAATTTTTCAATCAATTGAAAATACCAACAATAATATTTGCAGTAGTGGTTGCAGTAATAGTCTTATATGAAAATCTGCATATAATGATTGATTTTAGGTATAGTCGCTTTTGGGTGTGGTTATATGAAGGTGTAATCCCACCATACTGTTTAATATATTTAGTTATATTGATATACAATGTATGCAAAAAAGTAAAAAAATACTAAGCAAGTAGGTTGGGTGAAACCCAACATCGATATCTATGATTTTG
>JAZSDA010000037.1:0-2238 GCA_045530955.1 Candidatus Gastranaerophilaceae bacterium | reverse complement strand
CAGAAAACGAACCTGATTACAGATGTTTTCTAAAGGCAAAGTTTGATTTTTTTAAACTTTGTGTTGAGGTAGTAAAATGGAATTTATTAATCGAGAAAATATAAAAGAACTTTCAAATCCCGGAGTTGTTTCAAGACAGCTGATAAATCCCGAAAATTCAAAAAGCGAAAGAGTTACAATTACGGAAGTTCATCTTGAAGTCGGTGCAAGTCAGCCAAGACATAAACACGATACCTCCGAACAAATATGGTATGCCGTTCAGGGTAAAGGCAAATTACTTCTTGCAGATGATAAAGAAATGATTTTTACCGCAGGAGATGTTGTCAGATTTGAAGATAACAATATTCACGAATTGTTAAATGATGGTGATACTGAATTTATATATATTTCTGTTACTTCACCACCTATAGATTTTGGTTACGCTTATAAAGATAAAAAAGATTAAGGTGATTTTGTGAGCAAAAATATTTTTGATTACATAGAAGAAAATTTGTGTGATGAAACGAAGCAGACTGCTTTAGGATTTGCCGAGTTCTTGTACTCAAGTAATGTTGAACTTATTAAAGATAATGGCTATTGGAAAAATAAGATTTATTATTTATGTAAGTTTAATGGTGAATATGTTTGCTTTATTGCCATCAAAGACCCTGACGAACCTGAAAATGATTGGACAATATGGTCTGAAGATAGCAATGCCTATGAAGATGCAACTGCTGATGATAGTGTGAAAAATGCAGCATGGAAATATGTTGACCATTGTGGTAATTGTGGTTCTTGCGGTGGTGGAAAAACGAAAAACATATTTGGTAAAACGTTTGATGATGTTTGTGGTTGCACTTTCCGTATTGATAACGCAAATAAAAAAGACTTACCATTCTTGAAAAATATGGTTCAGTTAAGGATATTGGAAATCAAGAGAAAATAAGACACATAATTCGTTGTGAGACTATAAAAAGAAAAAGAGAGAAAGATTATGAATAACGAAACTAACCCCATTGATGCTGATTCATTACATAAAAAGAGATACGGAAAATACACTATGACAACTCCTATCATTAATGGTCGTTTTTGCACTGAATCATACACAGGTCCGTTTTTTCATTATACTTCGCCAGAAGGGTTGAAAAGCATTTTAAAAAATCGTTCGATATATTTTACTGATTGTCAGTTTTTGAATGATAGCCAAGAAAGATTATCAATTAATACAGAACTTAATAAATTTTGGACTTATAACAGTGATAACTACGATAAAAATTTTGTTGAGATTTTAAAAGATGTTCAAGTAATGAAATATGAAGATAATGGTTTTATTTATTCAGAAAAACATCTTCCGTATGGAATGAAGGGGGAAACGACAAGATACTATGTTCTATCTTGCTCGCGACATCCAGACTGTTTGAATTTGTGGAAATATTATTCAAAAAATAACGATTATAATGGCTATTGTGTGGGTTTGGCTAACTACGCTTTATCTGACGAGTGGATTGACCGTGAAAATGATATCGCTGTTGTCAATGGGTGTGTGATTTATGATACAGAAACGAAACAAATGAAGATACGTGAAGCTGTTGATAATTTGTATAGTTATTGGTGCAAATATAAAGTTTCGGAAGATTATAATGAAAAAATTAAAAATGATTTTAAATCCTGGCTTGAAGTGTCCTCGTTGTTTTTTAAACAAATACATTTTCAAGATGAGTATGAATATAGATTTGTTGCAACAACGCCAATGAGTAATCTCAAAAAGTTATCTGAATTAGGGATATATGATTTTCGTCTTGTTAATGGAGTATTAACACCTTTTCTTAACATGCCATTTAATAATTGGAATAAAGATGATTGTTGGGTTATCAATTCAATAAAAATAGGACCAACTAACGATAAGCAACAAAAAGAGCTGGGTCTTAAACTGTATATGAACTCGCTTGCGTATACATTTCCACAATGTTCAATTTCACATTCCAATATACCATTAAGATATTAATTGATAATATGGTACCATCAAATAACAAAAATTTATGAGGCTTAATTATGTTTGGAAAAATAAAAACAGTATTCAGAAAAATGAATGAGGAAGATATTGAAAAAATTGTTCCGCTTTATATTGAATACTATAACAATAATGAAGATGCTGAATGGACAACGGAAACTACATATAAACGCATTCATCAGGTATGGAGTCGTGAGGATTCGTATTGTTTAGTTTGGGAAAACAAGAATGATATTGTTGCATTTGCG
>JAZSDA010000067.1:0-18872 GCA_045530955.1 Candidatus Gastranaerophilaceae bacterium | reverse complement strand
TTTAAAACAACTGGATTGTTTTAAAGAATTTCTACTAAAACATGCTAAACCAGTCGAAAAAGAACTTGCAGAAAGTTTTTTTAGTAATTAAATTTTATTCAAGAAACAAAGAGGAACTTATAGTTCCTCTTTGTTTCTATTATCTATTTATCCCTAAACGGTAATTTTGTGGTAAATTTTCTTACCTTTTTTAATTTTAATACCGTCTTTTAATGATTCACGTGAAAATTTATAGCCAAGGTCATTTACTTTTTCTTCTTCAACAGAAACACCGCCTTGTTGGATAAGTTTTTTAGCTTCACCACGGCTTGCACATAATTTAGTTTCTACCAAAACATCGATTAAAAGAATTTCATTACCTTCAAAGTTTAGTGCTGTTGTTGGCATATTAGAATCATCTCCACCACCTGCAAAAAGGGCTTTGGCAGATTGTTGAGCGATTTCAGCTTCTTCTTTACCATGAACAAGTGATGTTAATTCATAAGCCAAGATTTCTTTTGCCTTGTTAAGTTCTGCACCTTGCCAAGATTCCATTTCTTTAATCTGCTCAAGTGGTAAGAATGTCAACATTCTAATACATTTTAGAACGTCATCATCTTCAACGTTTCTCCAGTATTGATAGAAATCGTAAACTGATGTTTTATTCTTATCTAACCAAACAGCACCAGAAGCTGTTTTGCCCATTTTTTTACCTTGAGAGTTCATTAATAATGTAATTGTCATAGAATGAGCATCTTTACCTGTTTTTCTTCTAATTAAGTCAGAACCTGCAAGCATATTTGACCATTGGTCATCTCCACCAAATTGCAAGTTACAATTATAATTTTCATTTAAGTAATAGAAATCATATGCTTGCATAATCATATAGTTAAATTCTAAAAAGCTTAAGCCTTTTTCCATTCTTTGTTTATAGCATTCTGCTCTAAGCATATTGTTTACTGAAAAACAAGCACCAACTTCTCTTAATAGTTCAATGTAGTTTAGGTTCAAAAGCCAATCAGCGTTGTTAACCATTATAGCTTTATCTTCGCCAAATTCGATAAATCTTTCCATTTGTTTTTTGAAGCATTCGCAGTTGTGGTCAATCATTTCTTTAGTCATCATAGAACGCATATCAGAACGACCTGAAGGGTCCCCAATATGACCTGTACCACCGCCGATTAAAACGATAGGTTTGTTACCAGCCATTTGTAATCTTTTCATCAAACATAGAGCCATAAAGTGCCCAACATGAAGTGAATCTGCAGTTGGGTCAAAACCTATATAAAAACGTGCATTTCCAGAGTTAATTAATTCTCTAACTTGCTCTTCATTTGTAATTTGTGCAATTAACTGTCTTTGTTGTAATTCTTCAAAAATTCCCATTACAATATTTCCTCTTATTTCCTCTTATTTTAATCATAATAAAAGCATTTGTTTTTATCAAGTAAATTGATATTTTAGGTTTATATTTTGTAGTCTATGTCGTGTTTTGCAAATAGGGTATTAAAAAAGTCTTTGTTTTGAACAACATTTTCTCTTGTTAATCTCATTGATAGTCCCCAATGTTGGAAATGATTCTTTTGTTGAGGCTCTACTTTTTGAACGTGTTCAATGAATTCTGAAACAATTTCATTTGCGGATTTTAGTAATTCTTCTGTGTTATCAGTTTTTCTAAGTTGTTCTAATATTACTTTTACTCTATCCGTAAATTTGGGAATATTTGAGCTTGCGATGTTTTTAAGAATTACAACCGCACTGTGTCTATCTGTAATATATGGTTCAAATTTGTATTTTGAATGGAATAATGCAGCATCATTCAGTGATAGAATATTTATCTCTTTTAGACCATTTTTTAGCATAGTAATAATGCTTGCAAGTCTTGTGATTTCTCCCAATTGTTTGCGTCTGTAAGGTTCCCCTGTTTTTATGCTTACACCGTAAATATCATTATTAGTCATACAAAAAGATTCTTTTGAAAGTCTTGTATTTGCTGGGTTGATAATTGTTGTTAAATATCTACCTTTGTGTGTTCTTTTTGTCGCAACCTCTAAGTGCCCAAACTCTTTATGCTCAACGCCAAAAGAGCAAAGTTTTTTCCTGTCAAAAAGAGATGCTCTTTTGAATTTAACTTTGCCTTCAAAATTTAATTGGGGGTAAGTGTTTTGTACTTGCATATTTATACTAAACCTTGTGAAAATACTTTTTGCTACTTAATTTTAAATTTGAAATGTATATCTGCAAGTTTTTTCTTTAAAGGAGTAAGAAGTTCCATAATTTCGTGTTTTTCTTTTTCTAGTTCAAGTAGTTTGTCTGTTAATATCGAATATTTTGGGTCAAACAGTAGAACAATTGTTCGTGAAAGTTTCTGATCTTCTTGCATAAGCTCTTTATATCGAACGTTTTGCAAACCTTTTGTGTATTTTTCATTTTGGACAATATTCCAAATCTGACGTTCAAGTTTATCGACTTCTATTTGTGTTTTTGCAATTTCTAATAATTTTTTGAAGAAACTTTTTATGTTTCTTGGCATTTGAGTTCGGACTTCAACTGGACGAACATTGTAATATGAAATGTTTCCAATAAGTTCATTTTCTTTTATTGATAATTCAAGCATTGGTTCCATTTCTTGAGCTTTAAAAGCGGTTCTGATTTGTTCCAAAATTGATGGAGCTTTTTTAGCTTCTCTTTCAAGTTGCATATCCATAAGTTTTTTAGGTAAAAGATATCTTCGGTTATCAATATTATCTTTTGCCCAAGCAGTAGAATTTTCAAGACTGCGTTTAAATTCTTCGTCTGTAAAATTTTGTCTATATCCTGTGAATGAAATGTTTGAAACTCTGTTTATCATATTATTTATTAAACCAAAACATAAATATTTTTGCCACATTTGAAAAATATGTTAGAATTAGTGTATGTTAAATGTATTTAGACAAGGACACCCAAAGGGGCTTTATTTATTATTTTGTGTTGAAATGTGGGAAAGATTTTCCTACTATGGAATGCGTGCATTAATCGTTTTGTATATGGTGCAAAATTTGATGTACTCAACTCAAAAGGCTGGTAATATTTATGGGCTTTATACTGGTTTGGTTTATTTAACACCACTTATTGGTGGTTATTTAGCGGATAGGTATTTTGGGCAAAGGAAATGTATTTCAACAGGTGCGATTCTTATGATTTGCGGTTTGTTGTTGTTAGCATTTGGTCCAAAAAGTTTATTCTTGTTGTCATTATGTTTAATGATTATTGCAAATGGCTTTTTTAAATCAAATATAAGTTCTTTGTTGGGGCTTTTGTATGAAAATAATGAAGAGAAAAAAGACTCAGCTTATACAATTTTTTATATGGGAATAAATTTGGGTGCGTTTTTCTCACCTTTAGTTTGTGGGACTTTGGCTGTTAAATACGGTTATGAGTATGGTTTTGCGTCTGCTGGTATTGGGATGTTGATAGGCTTGGTTTTCTATAAATTATTTGAAAATAAATGGCTTGGTGAATATGGTTTAAACCCAGTGGGGGTGAATAATGTTGCTGTTGTTGAAAATGAACAACAAAATTCAACTCAACAAAATTCAAGGTTAGGTGCTTTGCTTGTGTTGATGTTGTTTACTGTTCCGTTTTGGGTATGTTTTGAGCAGGCTGGCTCATCTTTGACTTTGTTTGCACAATATATGACTGATAGAAATTTCTTTAATTGGGAAATCCCAACAGGTTATTTTCAGTCTTTAAATCCATTGTTTATTATCCTTTTAGCCCCGTTGATGTCTATTTTGTGGGGAAGTTTAAGGAATAAATCTAAAGAACCAACTTCAGTTGAAAAATTTGCAATAGCATTATTTCTAATAGCTGTTTCTTTTGTAGTGTTGGCTTTTGCTGGTTATTTATCAAGTAAAGGGCTAGTATCTCCTTGGTGGTTAGTTGCGGGTTATTTTATAATGACGGTTGCTGAGCTTTGTTTATCCCCAATAGGTTTGTCTTTAGTGTCAAAATTAGCTCCTAAAAAATTTTTATCTTTAATTATGGGATGTTGGTTTTTGACAAGTTTTTTAGGCAACTTAATAGCAGGTATGGTTGGTGGTAAATATGATGCCCTATCTCCAGCACAACTTTTTGGAATGTTAGCAATAGTTTCATTTGTATCATTCCTATTATTGTTATGTTTTATTCCAAAATTGAGTAAAGTAATTAAATAGTTATATCTATGCCTTGGGCTTCTCTTTTTCGGATTTCCTTTTTAGCTTTTTCCCAAAATTCCATTCTCATTTCAAATGGGTATTCAATCAGCGGAACTTGAGCATAGAGTTTTGCTAAATGTATTCTTGTATCAAGCTTTTTGTTCGTTCTGCTGAGGGCTTTTTCAGGATCAATTCCATAATAGTCAGCCAGTAGAATTGCGTCAAAAATCACATCACCGATTTCTTCTTCCATATCTTTACGATTACCTTCTTTGACAGCTTCTTTGAATTCATCGATTTCTGAATACAAGTAATCTAATCTGGTTTTGTTTGTTTTTGAATAATCGTAAAATCCATTAACAATAAGTTTTTGGTGTACGTCTAATGCCTTTTCAATAGGTTGTGAATGTGAATTTGATTTGAATGATATTACATTGTATTGAACTGGTTGTATCATACTTTTATTAAAGCATGCAAATAATAAAATAAAAGCAAATGTTAAAAAAGGTTTGGAAATGTTTCCAAACCTTTACGTTTATGCTTCTGTATAAAATTGATTGTTTGTCTTTAAGTCTGTTAAACTTGTGTATTTTGGAACACCGACTTGTGCTTCTTGGGTGTAGATTGTTCCGGTGCCATCCACAGTTCTTAGGTATCTGCCCTGAGGTGTTATTTCGTGAGTAACATAGCTTGACTGAATTTGACCAGGTTTGTATCCTGCTCCTCTTTCATACAACCAAACTTTTTTCAAGCCATTTTGGGTTTCTTCTGATAGTTGAGGAACTCTTACCCTGCCACGTTGAGAGATTTCGCCTAAAGTATTAAAGGTTACAAAATCAGTCCTTCTGCCAACTTCAGTTCCGATATTAGGGTAGTGATGTTCGACAACAGAGAATGTTCCAGGTAGTTTGCCTTCAACAGGATAATAATGAACTGGTTGAGAATCTGTATAATGAATAAACTTTGTATCTATGTTATACCCATTGATATCTGCTTTTGTGAATTCTGTTTTAGTGCTTCTATCAAGAGCTTTTGCGGTATCTCCGTATTCGCCGACTCTACGTGTTGCAGTTTTTACAACCTTATCAGTAGCTTCATCTAAATAAGCAAATTCTGTTACTTGTCTTGCTCTTGTCTTATTAGAGAAATATGCCATTCCATCGCTGATGTCATATTTCGGTACAATTCTTTTGTAAATGGTTTTTCCTTCTCTAACCCCAAGTTTTTTAAATCCTAACTCTAATAAGCCGGTTTTGTTTAAATATCTCAGCATAATTGCTCCTAGTTTTCTACCGTATATTTATAAACGAATATTTTGGTGGTTTATTGCTTCTTTATTAAGCATTGTTAAAATCTCAAGTCCTCTAGCAAAATTTATTATGTTTGTTTTTTCTATCAGTAATATTTAAAAGGTAAATTAATGAACGTTCAAAAGATAACACTTTCGCCGATTTCAACATCTTATAAAGCTGGCGAAAATAAGAAATTAAATAGCAATCCGATTAATGATGTTAAACAGGCAAATTTAGCAGGTTTAGAGAGCCTTTCTGCGTATAATAAAGCCCGTTTTGTATCTCCAATTAGTTTTGGTGAAGCTGATATCATAGAAGATGAAGATAGTAACGATGTTATTAATTATGATGAAATAACTCCGGTTACAGAGGCAGGTTCAATATCTCTTAAGCTTCAATATGCCTTGTATAATGGGCTATTTAATTTGGATTCTGAAAAAACTCTAATTTTAACAAATTCTGATTTTGTTTCGACAGCATCAAGATATTCAGATTTGATTGAAGGGCAATTGTTAGACCCTGATTCAGAGAATTTGTTATTAATTGTTGATGAGAGAATTCAATCTCCAATATTTTTTCAGTTTAGCGGTATGAATTCATACGATATGATTATGCCTGAAAAATCGTTGCTTAAATCTTTTGTAAATAAAGGATTGGATATTTGTTCGGATTATGACCATGTTGTTCCAGTTTTTAATAACGACGTGCTAAAAATAAATAATGCAATTAATCCAATTCGAATTCATGATCAAAGTTTTCTTGATAATAATTATGATGCTTTAGTTAAAGGTAATCATGAATTTGTGTTAAGCGTTAATACCGATAAATTCTTAGATGATCAAGATGTTGATTTTCTTGGTATTTCTAAAGTTATATCAGAAACGCTTGATAAAGTTAATGATAGTAATGCTGATTTAAATATTGCTACTGCTCAAAATGTAACACCTAAAGAATTGAAACCATTATTTAAAGACGTTGGCGGACAAAAAGACGTTATTAAAAAGATTGAAGAAGAAATTGTATTTCCGTTAGTTTGGCCTGATGCATTTGGTCATATTATGAATAAAGGTGCAATCCTTTGCGGTCCTCCAGGGACTGGTAAAACTTATATTGCAAGAGCTTTAGCAAATGAAGTTTCTGAACGCTTAGGTCAGAAAGTTACATTTATGAATGTCGATGGTAATGCTCTAAATAAATCTGAAGTTGGTTTGACTGAGGAAAATTGGCGTAAAAGATTTGCTGAGGCAAGAGAAAATCAGCCTTGCATTATTTTTATTGATGAAGGTGATGCCTTCACTCAACAACGTGATAGTTCAAGTAATGCAAGATACGATAATAAAACAGTGAACCAGATTCTTACTCTAATGTCAGAATTAGAAGAAAGTGATGATAAAGTCTTTGTTATTATGGCAACAAACAGGCTTGAAATGATGGATTCTGCGATTACTCGTGATGGGCGTTTTGGGGTAATTATCAATGTTGATCTTCCAGATAAAGATGGTTGTCGTGAAATTTTTGATATCCATATTAAAAATAGAGTGGCAGATGAAAATATGGATAGAGATTCAGTTGCAAAAATGTTAGTTGACAAAAAAGCCTCAGGAGCAATGATTGCGGGTGTAGTTGAACGTGCGTTCAAAAATTCTTATCGTCGTTGTGGCATCTATGATAAAATGAGAGCAGGATCATTTACTTATGATGATTTGAAAGATGTTAAAATCACTATGGAAGATGTTCAAAAAGCAATAGAAGAATCTGCAAAAAATGAAAAATTGAAAAAAGGAACCTTAAATTCTCGACCAATAGGTTTCAGATCAAATAATAATTAGTGAAGGTATAAATTATGAAAGTAACGTTTAATAATGCAAAAACTTTATTTCACAGAATAGGTGGTGCCGAAGTCTATACAAAAGAAGGTGCTATTGCCAATGGTCAAAGATATTTGAACTGGACCAAAAAAGTTCAACCGGGGCAAGAAAAAGAAATTATTGGTGTGCTTGAAAGGGTGCCAGATAAAGATTTCTTTTCAGATGTTTATTCTTTTGTAATCAGAAGAACAAATAGATTTTCCAAAGATGGTAATGTTCGTACTGAAGTTGAAAAGTTAACGAACGGTAAGGGCTCAACTTTTACGGTTATTGAAAATGGTATCAGAAGTTTTAAATTTGTTTATGACGTTGATGGTACTCACTTAAAAACGATTTTTTATAATAATAAAGGTTTAAAAGCCAGAGAAATAGAGGTAAGATAATATGAATAATGTAAGAACAAATAGTCCAAGTTTTGGTATGGCTTTATTTGCACCAACACAAAAGAAAGTAGCTAAAGTTTTGGGTAAAGAAGCTGCCGCTGAGTTTGAAAAAGTAAGACCAGCACTTGAAAAAATCGCAAAAGATGTTGATGTGTTTGTGAAACCGGATAAGGCATGGTTTGAAGTGGATAATCCTGCTTGTAATGGTTTTATGATGCTAGCTGGAAAGTTTAAGTCCAATTTGGATGGCAGATTGCAAATGGCTAAAATGTTCTTTTTACCACACAAACCAAATAACGGATATGCGTGGGTATCGTTAAAGGATATGTCTGTTGTAGGTGAAAATTTGGTAGCAAAAGCAAATAAAATTATAACTGAAGTTCAGTAATAAAAAATCCTCCGATATCGGAGGATTTTTTATTTATTCTAAGTCTGCTTTTTTAAGAATGTGTTTGTATTTTTGAAGTGGTGATGGGGTTACTGTCGAATGTTGCATTCTTTCTGTTGCCTTGTTTACAGCTTTTAGCAAATGCTCAATTAAAAACGCTTTTGCTTCTGCTGGTGAAAATTTTTCGTCCTCAAAGTCGTAAGTTCTTGGAGTTACGAATTCTCCAGATTTTTTGCTATCTGATAACCACATTCTTGTTGTAAAAGTTAATTTATCACCCTTTAGTGTGTTTTTTAACACAGGTTCAATAGTGATGTTTTGCAGTTCAAATCTATCAGGTTTTGATGTACGTAAATCTTTTAAATAGTAGATAATTTCATCATCAGTTGCTCCAAATTTTTTGAAGTTATCAATGATAGTAACCGCTGCATTCTTGTTTATTCTGATACCAAAGTATGGGTTTTGTTGATTGTTTGTAATGTTTTGAACTAACATACTCATCTCCTTTTGTTTGTATTAAATCAGAATATAAAATTTTTTGCTATGTGTTGTCAAAATCTTTCTTGATTATGTTTGAAATAAAATCTCCGACACAACTTTCAAAATATTTTGCTAATTTTGTTTTTAAAAATACTGTTGCATTCCAATCATCTTTGTAATTTTCAATAGGTTTTGGTATTTTTAATAGATAAATATCATTATTTAATGGTGTTTTGATATCGAATTTATCTTCAAAATCAAAAACCGCAAGTTTGAAAAATCTATCTTGACGAAGTCTTTTTAATTCGTTATATAATGCCAAAACATCTCCGGTATTAGTGTACATATTAAGTACAAACAATACGGGTCTATCATTTTGCATAATGTTGTTAAAGTTGTCGATACGTGCTTTTATTCTTGAGATAAGTTTCTCTTTATCATTTTCTTGACAGTCTTTGTCATGTCTGAATTGAGTTCCGTCAGGTTTATACCAACAACCTTTTTTTCTAAAATCGAAGATGTTTCTTTTGTTTATTTTGAAATAAAAATCATCAAAGTAATCTTCAAAATTTGTGTGAAGATAGTATGTTATTCTATCCAATTTGTGCATAACTAAATCAAAAGGGCAAGATAATTCGCCATCTGCCTTGCGTGGTTTTAGACCTAATCTTGTTAGTACTGTTCTTGGCATACAATTCACACCAAGAGAAACTATTTCATATTTTTTCTCAATCATATTTTCAACTCCTACTTTTTTTATATCATGTGTTATATTTATAATCAAGTAAATAAAATCTTGACTGTTATTTATGTATTAGATAGACTTGTTGCAGTTACATGTTATCGTCATTCTGAGGCGATTATTATGAGATTCTTCGCTTCGCTCAGAATGACTTGTGTAAGCCGAAGAATCTCATAATATTGAAGGGAAGTAGTTATGATTAAGAATTTAAAAAGATACGCAGATGAGTTTAAAACTTTTGCTGTAAAAGGTAACGTAATTGATATGGCTGTCGGTATAATTATCGGTGCAGCTTTTGGTAAAATCGTTGATTCTTTTGTAAAAGATATTATTATGCCTCCATTTGGATGGGCTCTTGGTAAGGTGGATTTTTCGCAAATGTTTTGGGTGTTACCTACATCAGTAGAAGGTGAACCTGTCAAGTATGCAACCATTGCAGCCGCTCAAGAAGCAGGTGCAGTTACAGTAAACTATGGTATGTTTATCAATAATATTATTAGCTTTATTCTTGTAGCTTTTGCTATCTTTTTATTGATTAAAGGTATCAACAAATTGAAAACTCCAGCTCCAGTGGTAGAAGACGTTCCTACAACAAAAGAATGCCCACGTTGTTATACAACAATTGATATTAGAGCTTCTAAATGTCCAAATTGTACAGCTGATATTTAATTTTAGATTTATATGAAGCGGGCGGGATTTGAAAAATCCCGCCCGCTTTTGTTATTAAAATAATTTTGGTATAAATCTATGTCTTACTGTTTTACAGTATTCTTGATATTTTTCGTCTTTAATCAGATGACGTTCTTCAGTTATTGCTCTTAAGTAATAGATATAAATCCAAGCAAGAGTTGTTAATGTCATCATTATCTTTTCAATAATAGGGAATGTTGAACTTAAGTATAGAGGGATTGTTGTTGCAATAATATAGACTATTTGCATTGAGTAATCAGGGTGTCTTATAACATTGTAAGGGAATCCTGTTACGATACCTCTATTTGTTAAGTTACCAACTTTTGTACCTAATTTTAATGTTGCAATAAGGCTTCCAACGTTTGCAAGAACGATAATCAAATTCAATGCAATCAATAATTTTTGGTTAGTTATTGGTAATAGATTTTCGGTAGTAACTCTTAAAAATGCATAAGTTAAGATAGTTACAGGGTAGTAGCAACAAATACAAGATAAAATTCCAAGAGGAGTAGTATCAACTGATTTGATTTTGTTTTTAAAGAATGTTGTATCAGATAAATAGCTTATTAAATAAACAACAGTTGTAATTGTGAAGATTATTTTTAGCCAAATATCGCTTGTATCAATGATAAACTGACCTAAACCTGCAGCCAAACCGTTAGAGTGAGCCAAGATTTTTGCTTGATCAAACATAATAACTATGAAATCAAGGTTATAACTTAAACTTGAAAGATAATTTTCACAAAGAATATGAGCAGATAGTGTTACAAAGAATGCCTGCATAAACAATATAACCATTGCTTGTTTTTCTTTTTCGGTTGGAGTTATGTTGTTTAAAAATGCTTCAAGTGGTAAACCTTTTGTAAACTGTCTTTTAAAATATCCTAGTATTGCTAAACTTCTTGATTCTAAAATTGATTTTGGTTTGAAAATAAAATATAAAATTGGTGCAAATAACATATAACCAATAATATAGAAACCCAAAATAACTGAATAATCTATGTTTTCATTTTTTACGTTATGAGAAAACGGCGGGCAAAGCATAGCTAAAAAGAATAGTACAATGTAGATTATACTTGTAGCTAAGTAATGTTTTGCAATATCAACCTTTGTTACTTTTTGTTCGTTTTTTGTTTCTGACATTTTTTTACTCCACTCATCTTAATACTTGATTATTATACCACGATTTGTATAATTGACAAAATTATGATATATTTTGGTTGGAAGTATATGAGGTTATTGTTATGAAGTGTAAGTTTTGTGGTAATGAAATTTGTACTAATTCCAGTATTTGTCCACATTGTGGAAAAAAGAATAAAAAAACTTTGTCATTAGCAGTTATCATTTTAATTGTGTTATTTACAATATTTGTAATGATCCCAGTATTTCTTATTATTATTGCCCTTTTGTTGATGCCTATTTATGGTCTTACTCCATTGTTTCTTGTTGCTCTATTTTTTGAAATAATTCGAAGTTTTTTTATGGGACATTTCACTCAAGAAAGCATACAAATATCAAAATCTGTTAATGCTTTGAAAACAGTTTCTGTTGACTTTAATAAGTATATGCAGAAAACAGAACGTGAAAGAGGTTCTCATTATATAGATGCAGATGATGTTTGGTATTATTCAATTCTTTCAAGAGCTCAGTATTCAAGAATCTCTAATGGTATAAGATTAAATAATGGACCAGAAGTATTTTTAAAAAAACTTGATAGAGATTGTAAACCAGTTCCAAAAGAACCATCTGAAATCAATAAGGGTACCGCTTGTGGAATTTTGCATATTGATGTAAATGGTGCTAAAAATGGTCCTAATCAATACTCATCAGGAACCGACAAAAAAGATATTCATGACAGATTTATGTTATTATTCTATTCAAATGGAGTTGAGCCTGAGAGTGGTACTATAGAATATTCTATTTTGAAATCTTCTAAATTTTAGTATATAAAGGAGAAAAGTTTATGAAATGTCGTTTTTGTGGTGTAGAAGTAGATGAAAATACTAAAACTTGTCCAGCTTGTGGCAAAAATGTTAAAAAAGACAAATTTCCGGTTTGGGTTATTGTTTTGATAGCATTGTCAGGTTGCGGATGTTTGACTTTACCTATAATTGGTATTGTTGCTGCTATGACTATTCCATCTCTTGTTATGAATACTGAAGCTGCGAAAAATAAGGCCGTTTTAAAGAAAACTTACAGCACATTCCAACAAGCTTATTTAATTGAAAATGCCGTTAATGATAAATATTATTCAGATGTTGATGAAGTTTGGGAAAAATCAATCAAATCACGTGTAAATTATACTGATATTAACGGTGGTATAAAATTGGCAGATGGAACAGAAGTTAAATTTGAAAAGTTAAAAGACAAATGTGATCCTGTTCCTGCTGATGTAGCTTATTATGGCAAAGAAACTGCTTGTGCAAGATTAGTTATTGATACAAATGGTTTTGAAAAATCTCCAAATAGAATGAGCACATCAAAAGATTACAGAAGAAGACAAACTGATCAGTTTGAATTATGGATGTATTCTAATAAAGCAGTTGCTGGTAATGGCTCATTAGAACGTTATTTGATGAATACAAAGTAGTTAATTATTTATTTTGTCTTAGATAACTTTCAACAAAGCCGTCAAGATCGCCATCCATTACAGAATCAACGTTACCAACTTCATATCCTGTGCGGTGATCTTTAACCATTTTGTAAGGGTGAAATACGTAAGAGCGAATTTGTGAACCAAAATTGATATCTACGTTTTCACCTTTTAAATTTGCCATTTTTTCTTCGTATTCCGCTTGTTTTATTGCCAAAAGTTTTGATACAAGAATTTGCATAGCATACTCTTTGTTTTGAAGTTGAGAGCGTTCTTGTTGACATTTAACGACAATTCCTGACGGCTTATGCAAAATTCTTACTGCGGTTTCAACTTTATTAACGTTTTGTCCGCCCGCACCACCAGATCTCATTGTAGTAACTTCTAAATCATCAGCAGGAATTGAAATAGTTTTTTCAAAATCTTCAATAATTGGTGAAACTTCTAATGATGCAAAACTTGTTTGACGTTTTCCGTTAGCATTAAATGGTGAAATTCTAACCAAACGATGAACACCTTTTTCCGCTTTTGAGTATCCAAAGGCATATTTACCACTGATTTTGAAAGTTGCAGATTTTATTCCCGCTTCTTCTCCGTCTAGTTTGTCTAGTAATTCAGCACTCCAACCTCTTTGCTCAGCCCAACGCAAATACATTCTAAGAAGCATACTTGCCCAATCTTGAGCATCGGTTCCGCCTGCCCCTGCATTGATTGTCAAAATTGCATCAGCATCATCATATTCGCCTGATAGCATCTGTTCTAATTCGAATTTTTCAAGTTCTTTATCAACTGTTTTTAGTTGATTTAAGCTATCTTCAATAAGCGTTGAATCCGATAATTCGATTGCTACGTTGCAATCTTCAATAATATTAGACCATTTTTCTAGTTTAGATAAAATCTCTTTTTTATCTTTAATTTCTTGCCCTATTTTGGAAACTTTTGAATTATCAGACCAGATATTTGGATCTTGCATTTTGTTTTCAAGCTCAGCAAGTTCTTCCCTTAGTTTAATCGGGTCAAAGGCACTCCTTGATGTTATTCAGTCTTGGTGTTATTAAATTTAATTCTTGTTTTAATTCTGTTTCCATAATCTAATTGTATAATAAAAATGCTTGCTTGCAATTCGCTTTACTATTGCTATAATTAAAACAAGAGAGAGATTATGGAAGCATACAATTATTTAAAACAATTATACTCAGGCAAGCGTGCGATATTTAATCATATAACACTATTTTCTTTGTTGGGGATTATGGTTATATTTTTGAATAACTTGTCAGCAAGTTGGGGAAGCTCTTTGTATCTTGATTTGTTTGCAATTCCTCCATCAACTTCGTTTGAACTTTGGATTGCTGTTGTAGGTGGGTTTCTCACTGCTGCTTATTTGTTTGGGTATAGTTATCAATATATTCATTCTTTATTTAAACGTGATGAATGTTCTTTATTGGAATTTGACTTTACTCCTTTTGGAACATTTTTTAAAGTGTTTCCTATGTTTTTCTTATGGCAAAATTATTTAACTTTGATAGCAATGTTTGGATGTTTAATTATTCTTTCATTTGATAATTTAATCCTGTTGGGTATTTTTGCAGCGGTATTAATCTTAATGATGCCTTTTGTTCATATGGTTTTAATTTCGTTTTGTTCAAGGTTCAAATATAGAATTAAATATTTTTATATTTGGCTGATTTTTCAATATATGAATAAAACTTCAGAAAATGTTAGTTCTTTATTATTACAAATTTTGTTATTAGCATTGGTGCCAGCTGTAATAATAACTGCATTGGTAATCGGTTCTACTTATATTGAACACGAAGTTTATCAATACGCAATTGAACCGATTGCTCTATGTTTTGGGGTATATAGTTTGGCAATTTTAAAATACGTGTTTTCAGTGGGTTTGGTGAAAATCGTAAAAGAAAAACTTATGCCTTAGGTGGTACGATTTGAATTCGACCATCATCGTAAATGTCAACATCTTCTCTTGATTGTTGAAGAACTTCTTGAACGCATTTTGTAGCGTCAAAATCATATTTTTCGATAATGTTTTCAGGTTGATTTAAGTTTTTAAAACCATCGTTTCCTTGAGCACAGTAGTCGTTTAGAACTGTAATATAATATTTATTTTCTCTAGGATTATTGATGTCTATCGGGATTTCGTTTCCAAGTCTATCAACATAACTCATGGATTGAAGATTTCCGTCAGTGTCAGTCATATATTTAATGCCTGACATATAGAATATACCAGGTTTATTTGCAACGTTTACGAAAGATTTGCAAGCCATTCTTGTTGCTTCTACAATATCTTTTTCACTATATTTCATCTTATATAATTTGTTTTGGAAAGGTAGAATATCTGCCAAAATTCTTGTATCAACTTTTCCTGGTTCGAAGTGTCCACGAATATTTGATGATGGTAAAATTGCGATATCACAGTTTAAATTTTTTCTGATACAGTCAGTGATAAAATATGCGTGAGCGTTTGGTTCAATAAGGTCATATTTTAAAGCTGGCGGAGCTGATTTTACATATCCGTAAGTTTCACGAACGCCAAAGATTTTATCGAAGATATATTTTGCAGGGGCGTAGCGTTTGAAACTTCTTGTGTAGCCAATGTTGTTTTGAACTTTTTTGATTACACCTTTATCATCAAATTCAAGATTTAAAATTCCGAAGTTCTTACCATCACGACCAGCTTGTGTGATAATTACAGGCTCTCCAGATTTTGAATATACAAGGTTTTTACCCTCTACAACGTCAAATAATAAATCGTGAGAGTGTCCGCCTAAAATTACGTCAATACCTTGTGTTCTTTTTGCCAATTCTGTTTCTAAAGTGTATCCAAGGTGAGAAAGCAAGATTATTTTATTTACTCCTTGCTTTTGTAATTTATTTACTTCTGCTTGAACATCGTCAATTGTTTCTTGAAGTTTACTTACTTGAATATCTTTCTGAATTACACCTTCTTTAGAACGCTTGAATAAATCAATAGGGGATGTTCCGATAATACCGTATTTGTGTCCATTTCTTTCTTCTATTACAGAAGGTTTAATCATATGATGCCAGTGGTTGCGTGGGTTAATTCTAACGTTTGTTGATAATAAATCGTATGAAATTAGAGGTAAGATTGCTCCAACTTTATCTTGCATATCAAATTCGTGGTTTCCGACAGCGGAAGCTTGTATGCCGATAATCTTTTCGAATTTTACGGCTAGCTGATTAGTTTTAAAATCTTCCCCAATCATAATATCACCAGAAGATAGCTTAAATGTATCAACATCTTTTTGTTTTTTTGTACGAGCATCAAATGCGTTTGACGCAGTAACGGTCCGTTCCATGTTAATTGACTTCCCGTGATAATCGTTTATGTAAAAAATGCTGGTTTTTACATTATTAGTCTGGTTGATTGGATTTATCATCTTAATGTGAGTCCCTTTCTTATATAACCACATCAAGATTTTTTTTGGACAGGTTTATATACTTTTAGTTACAAATTTTAAAACTTCATTATTTGAATTTTCCAATGTTTAGATAATTCGTCATAAATTTCATTTATTTTATCGACAACCTGAATAAGAACGATTCCATAATTTAAGCACTTATATTCGCCCATATCGTGAAGACCTATTCTGGTTTTGATAAGGCAACCGTATCTTGTTAGGATTTCTTGTAATTTTGTAGCTTCTTCAATTCTGTTTGAAACTTGGATTCCGATTATTGCACTCATATCTGCAATTTAGTTGAATTTACCAAAAAAAATAATACCCTTTCGGGTATTATTTTGTACTAAATAAATTTGCGATAACCTTACTTACTCAATATCTAAGTTATCAGTGGCTTGAAGCTGTTTTTTCTTGATGTTGTGCATTACAGCATCTACTAACAACTCATAAGATTTCATGCTTTCAATGCTAGGAAATTCTTCTTTGAGTTGGGCTCTGACCATTGCTTCTAGCTCATATTCGTCAGAAAGTGATTTTAGATTATCAACACCACTAATAGCTTCTAAATAGTCAGTAGTGCTTTTATCTAATTTATTTTTATTAGAAAATGATAGCCAACGAAGTCTAGGGCTAACAGTTTCCTTTAGCTTTTGAACTAATTTTAAATTTTTCATTCGGTCGAACATTTCATCCACCTCTAATCATTACCTTCTTCTATAATTTTAAAGTATCCTAAAAAAAATAATTGACTTTTTAACATTTGACTGTTACAAATTTTAACAAAACACTTGAAATGTTTGCTATATCTTGCTGAAGTCGGTTAAGAAATCGTATTTTTTTCTTAGTAAAGTTAATAATGCAAGTCGATTTTTCTTAACATTTTCATCTTTATCCATGACAAGTACATCATCAAAGAATTTAGTAACTGATGGATTAAGATTTTCTAACTCATTTAGGTAAGTTTTGTAATCAACATTGTCATTAAATTTTTGAAGATTAGCGTATAAAACTTTTTCTGCATCTTCTTTGAAATAGCTTTCGCTGATTGTGTTTTCGCTTACATCTTTAAGAATTCTAATAACACGGTTAGCGTTTTCTAAAAGTTGAGGAGAGTTTAGATCTTTAACGATTTTTACTCTTTCAACGTAATCAGCGATATCAAATAGTGGGTTTTTAGATGCACATGCTTCTAAGATGTTTTTGTTATATTTTTCGCTCAAGAAAATAATCATTCTTTGAACAAAGAATTCATTAACTTCATCGGCACAATCTCTTTGAACAGGAAGTCCTTTTAGAGCTTCTTTGATGTATTTATCGATATCGATTTTTAGGTTAGCATCAAGGATTGTTCTGATAACGCCTAATGCTGCACGACGAACGCCTAATGGGTCAGAAGAACCTGTTGGTTTTTTACCAGCGGCAAATACTGCACAAACTGTATCGATTTTATCTGCGATACCAACGATTTGACCTTCGATACCAACTGCGGTTTCAGATTCTGCGTTAAGTGGGAAATAGTGTTCTTTAATACCTTGAACAACTTTTTCATTTTCGCCTGAAACTCTAGCATAATCAGCACCGATAAAGCCTTGAAGTTCAGTGAATTCAAATACAAGGTTTGTTGTTAAGTCTGCTTTGCAAAGTTTTGCAGTTCTTTCGATGTCTGTATTATTTACACCCAAATCTTGAGCAATAGCGTTAGAAAGTTTGATAAGTCTTTGAGTTTTATCAAACATAGTTCCCATACCTTTTTGGAAAGTAACCCCTTTTAAAGATTCTACAAAATCTACAAGAGGTTTTTTAGTATCTTCGTTGAAGAAGAATACTGCATCATCTAATCTAGCTTTGATAACACGAACGTTACCAGCTTTGATATTTTCAAATTCTGAACCAAGATAGTTTGTCATAGTGATAAATTTGTTAGTTAATTTACCGCCTTTATATAGAGCAAAATATCTTTGGTGAACCGCCATAACAGTAACTGTTACTTCTTCTGGGATATCAAGATATCTAGGATCGAATTCGCAAACTGCAGGAACTGGGTATTCTGTGATGAATGTAACTTCGTCTAACAAATCATCTGTATAATAAGGTTCAGCACCGATAGCAGCAGCTGCTTGTTTAGCTTTTTCAACGATAAGTTGTTTTCTTTCGTTTTGGTCAACGATAACACAAGCGTTTCTCATTGTTTCAACGTATTCTGAAGGATTGTTGATAAGAACTTGTTGTTGAGCAAATCTATGTCCACGTGAGTAAACACCAGATTCTTTATCGATGATTTTAATTTTAACTTCTTGGTTATCAAGGATAGAAACGATCCATTTGATTGGACGTGAGAATTTCTCATCGTTGTAGCCCCAACGCATAAAGTGAGCACCTTGAAGTTTCATAAAAATTGATGGAACGTTTTCTTGTAAAAGTTCAGCGATTGACATACCTTTAACAACGATTTTTGCGTGAACGTAGTTGTCTTCAACGTATAAATCGCTTGCTGATAAGTTATTTTTACGTGCAAAACCTTCGCCTGCTTTAGTCAAGTTGCCAGCTTCGTCGAATGCAACGTTTTTGATAGGACCTTTAACAATTTTCACTTCATCAGCAGTTTTTTCGTCTAAACCTTCAATGATTACAGCAAGACGGCGTGGTGTTGCGTAAACTTTAATATTATCAAATTTAACTTTGTTATCGTTTAAGAATGTTGTAAATCCGTTGTTTAATTGTTCAATTGCTTGAGGGATAAACTTATAAGGTAATTCTTCAGTACCTACTTCTAATAAATAAATGCTCATATTTCGTCCTTTTATCTTCTAATATCCTTGAGAAAATTATAGTAAAAGCA
>JAZSDA010000017.1:0-2616 GCA_045530955.1 Candidatus Gastranaerophilaceae bacterium | reverse complement strand
TGCTTGGGAATATTCCTTTAACAAGAATGGATTTGCTTTCCAAAAACGTTCAAACATTGTTGCACCTTTTACGGTCTTTCCATTCTCTTTTTCTTCTTCTGTGAAATATCTCATTTCTTCAGATAAGTGTACTTTATCTGCGGCTACTGTCATTATTGGACTTAAATATTTCACAATAAATGATGCTTCTGGATCATCTTTTTTAAAGCGTTTTATTACTTTCTTTTCTATTGCTTGTGCATCACCTTTTGCATCGATGATGTCATCTGTTAACTGTTTCTTTTGGTAATCTTTTAATTTATACTTCCTTGGTTTTGGGGTATGGTCAACTTCTGTTGTTCTTGCACCATGGGAACCTGTTGTTTTTGAACCACTACCTGTTCCACCGTTTACACCTGCTCTTGGGATATATACATATGGAAAATCTTCTCTTGTTGCAATAAATGATTTCCAGAACGGTTTTTCTGGGAATCTTATACCAAATGCACTATAATCTTGTGGTGTAATGTCATAACTTTTGAAATATACACTCACATCTTTATTAAAATCTTTATTGATTTCTTTTAATGTTTTTCCCTCTATGTAAATCTTTTTAATTATATACATTCCTAAGTCGTTTTGACCGTTTTTAAACAAAGTTTTATCTGCATAGCTTGGGTCTTCTTTTAACAAGTTAATCATACCCAACAAACCTTCTCTTGATTTACGCTTTGGTTTTGAACTCAAATTTGCAAACAATGGTTCATTTGGAAACATTTTCTTTACTTCATCCAAATCTTTTGCGTCTTTAATTTTGCCAAACACTTCTTTCATTGCCTGTGCTGGTGGAATTGTACGTTGGAAAGCCGGATCTCCTGTTTCATAAATATATTCGTGCAAGCTATGTGGCATATTTTGTTCGTTGAAATCTTGCTCATAAAAATTCTGTGGAGTTCTGAATAATCTTGCTCCAAAATTTATATTGTAATCTCTGTATGCATACATCCCAGGAATACCTGTTGTTTCTTGTTTAACAATAGGAGTAGTTACAGAACCGATATTTTTATCTTTCTGTTGGTTATTAAGACGAACATAATAATTTATTGGAGAGATTTTCATTTTATAATTCCTTGTAGTTATTAAATAATACCTTTATTTGCACGTAATAACATGATTTCGTTGTATTTAGCAAAATCAATAGGACGTAAATACAAATCTAAATCAGATTGATCAGCATTAACTAAAGTTTCGACACTTAACATATCATCTGCCGTAAACATCGCATAAATCGCTTCTTCAGCTTTAGCCGCTAAAACTTGTTTAGATACATCATCACGCAAGAATGCTCTTAAATCAGAAGCATTTGGTGAAACATATCCTGACATTTTCAACAAACTTGCATATCTGTCAGCGCATTGTTTATTCTTTTTCAATGTATTAGAAATAATCTTAAATAGATATTTTGAACGCTCATCATTCATTGCTGAATTTTTCATATCATAATATGTCATAGCCTCTAAAATTTTTCTAGGCAAAGCATTCATTTCTTGTTTTGTTAATGGTTGGTTATAAATTGCATAACGTTCTTCTAATTCTGCAGGGTCAAATGGATAATCTTCCATTGTCAATTTCATTCCTTCATTTAGGATTTTTGGACCTTGGAATGCAACTTTATTACCTCTAAATTGATTTGTAATTTTAGAAATATGTCTTGTTGCTTCTTGAAGAAGTACATAGCTATCAACACCTTCAAGTTTCTCTTGCTTTTTCAACTCATCAACTTTTGTATCAATCATTCTGTTAAGCATAGATGAAGAAATTTCTCTACCCATCATATATTCCATTAAAACTTGCCTTACTGCAGCTGTTTGTATAATATGCTTTGCTTGATACTCTTCAATAAAATCAACCATTTTATTTGAAACATAATCTACTGGGTATAAATATTCTTTTTTGAATTCTTCGCAAATACGTTTATTATCTTCATCAGTTGTTTGACCACTTTCTAAACGTAGATTAAATTCTTCTTCAAGATTATCTACGTTATAGAATAAAGATAATAATAATTTTTCATCGTTGCGTGTTTTGTGTTCAACAAATCTTGCAAAGCTATCACGATAAGATTTTGGATAAAACATCATATCTCTTTCAACGTAACCGGCTAACATTGATTTAAAATCAGAGATAATACTAAAATCTGTACCATCACTTAATTTAAAAGTAAACACTTTTGAATTTGTAGCTTTTGCTTCTTGATCTAACTTTGCTTTAAACGCCGCAACTGTTTGTTCTTCTGACAACTCAGCTTCTTCTGAGATTTTTAGCTCAGGTTCAGTTTCAGAATTAGGATTATAATCACCATAACGTTCTTTAAAATGTGCTTCCCACAATGCTTGTTCTTCATCGTGTTTTGCATATCTTGCGTTACGTTTTGGTTCGATTGTTTTTGTATAATCTAATAACTCTAAAAATTCAGAAGTTACATAATCGATTGCCTTTTGGTTCTCAGATTTTTTTGTTATTTCTTCAAATTCTTTATTCATCGGAATCATTCCGCCTGCACCATATACATCTTCAAACATCTCTATTGTATCGGTGATTGCTTGGGAATATTCCTTTAACAAGAATGGATTTGCT
>JAZSDA010000064.1:0-44477 GCA_045530955.1 Candidatus Gastranaerophilaceae bacterium | reverse complement strand
GATCCGACTTGCTACCAATACATAAACAACAGTTGTAACCAATAAAGAGCCTATAATTCCAATAGGTAAATCCTTTTGAGGATTTTTACATTCTTCTGCAGCAGTAGCTAAAGCATCAAAACCAATATAAGCAAAGAAGATTAAGAATGCGCCAGCAAAAATACCTGCTGCACCATTTGGAGCAAACGGAGTCCAATTGTCAGGAGTAACAAAGAAAGCACCTGCAACAACGAACAACGCAATTACTGCCATTTTTATAAATACCATCAAACCTGCCATTTTGGTTGAATCTTTTGTACCTTTAACCAAAATTGCAGTCATCAATAATACGATTAAAATTGCTGGTAAATTTATTGCAACAGGAAGTCCTAAAACAGTTGGAATATGAATACTTGGATCATCTTTTGCCAAATCTGTCAAAGTAAAAATATCATAAGTTAACCAAGCTGGCGGATGAGCCAACCAAGCTGGTAAAACTTTTTCAAAACCTGACAAGAATTGAACAAAGTGGTTTGACCAAGCACAAGCAACAGCAATAAAACCGATACCATACTCTAGCATCAATACCCAACCTACCATCCACGCAGCAAATTCCCCTAATGTTGCAAAAGTATAAGTGTATGCACCACCTGCAACAGGAATCATTGTAGCAAATTCTGAATAACATAATGCTGAGAAAATACAAGCAATTGCAGCCACAATCATTGACACAATCAATGCTGGACCTGCACCTAAACTTGAACCATCTGCACTACCTGCTGCCGCAATACCGACGACGGCGAAAATTCCAGAACCAATAATTGCACCTACACCAAGGATAATTAAATCCCAAACCCCAAGAGTTTTTTCCAAACCACCTTGAGCACTAGCTTCTGCCAACATTTCTTCCGGTGCCTTTACCTTTGTTATGCTTCTCAAAAAGCTTCTTGTAAAGGTCGCTCTGTTAAATTTTTCAGCCATCTATTTTCCTTATTTTACATTTGTTGGGCACACCCCAACCTACTACTATATTTCTTGCATATCAAATAAATATAAATCACTCATTACAATGTGATTATATATTTACCCGTTATTACTTACAAAGTGGGAAGCCCATAGCTTCACGTTGTTCTACATAAAGTTTTGCAACACCTGATGCCATAGTTCTAACTCTACCAATAAAGTTGTTTCTTTCATCTTTACTGATAACACCGTGAGCATCAAGAAGGTTAAATGTGTGAGAACATTTCAAAACATAATCATAAGCAGGTAATACCAACTTAGCTTCTAAGCAGTTATCCACTTCTTTTTGATACAAATCGAACATTGTAAACAATGAATCTGTATCAGAAACTTCAAAATTATATTTTGATTGTTCTATTTCATTTTGTAAGTAAATATCACCATATTTCAATGAATCGTTCCACATAATATCGTAAACTGATTCTTTATTTTGAAGATACATTGCAATACGTTCTAAACCATATGTTAACTCTAATGCAACTGGTTTAATTTCTAAACCGCCAACTTGTTGGAAATATGTAAATTGAGTAATTTCCATACCATCAAGCCATACTTCCCAACCAACACCAGCAGCACCCAAAGTAGGTGATTCCCAGTTATCTTCAACAAATCTTACATCGTGTTCTTTTAAATCAATACCCATAGCCTCTAAACTTTTCAAATAAAGTTCTTGAGCATTATCAGGAGAAGGTTTAAGAATAACTTGGAATTGGAAATAATGACCAAGTCTGTTAGGGTTTTCACCATAACGAGCATCTGTCGGTCTTCTGCAAGGTTCAATCATTGCAGTATTCCAAGGTTCAGGACCTAAAGAACGTAAGAAAGTTGCAGGGTTCATTGTAGAAGCCCCTTTTTCAATATCATAAGGTTGCTGAATTATGCATCCATAATCAGACCAAAACTTTTGTAAATTAAAAACTAGTTCTTGAAAATTTAAAGCCATAACATTAATCCAATATTGTATTATCTACACTCGTTATATAATATTATTATCGACATAGTATAAATGCAAACGATTTAGCTCAAAATATTACATTACGTAAATAAATTTCACAATTAATATCAAAATTTTTATTGTTCTGATTAAATATAGTTATGCAAATAAGTCCTATATATGGTTCACGAGTTTATAATAAACAAAACAATAACGTTCAATTCACAGGTCTAACCAGAAGAATGGAACGCGAAATGTATATTGACGGGAAAAAAGATATCCTTGAAATTATAAATCAACGTGGAGAAGATAAAAATACTATTGTTGGTCAACTTCCACCAGGGATGTTTTACAGATTACCAAAAGAAAATCGACCAAAAGCAATTGCTGAAATTATGAATACTTTTGCTGAGGCTTCAAATGAAATTCGACCATTTGTTCCAAGCACAAAAGGTTCTGAAAGCGAAAGAAGAAATTTAAGACCTGATAGTGCTGTTGAAAAACTAAGAAATGTTTTTGAAAAATATAATCTTATAGAACCTGATAAAGAATTCGATTTAAAATATCTTGGTCAAGGTTATTACGGAAAAGTTTATAAACTTGAAGGGCTATATGACAGCAAAACAAATGACGAATACGTTATGAAAGTTTATAAAACTGTTGATAAAGGACCTGAATGGCACCCATATAAAAGCCACGGGAATTATGCAGAACTAAATACCGCAGCATACTGGATGAAAAATTTAGGTAGAAACACTCAACGTGGAAGATTTTTCTTTGGAGATATTACAAGTGGGTTTATGGTATGTAACTTCATCGACAACGACAAACCAAAACCTGAAAAAATCGTAAACGAATACACAAAAGGTGCAAAATTAACAGACGAAGAATTAAACGCAATCTTCGGGCATAACAGAATTAATGGTTACAGCATTGACTGGGGCGGAGTTCGTGTTGTGAACAGAATTAAAAACAAAAATAAAACCGCAAATTACGTACTAACAAAAATTCAAAAAACAAAACCTGAAGAAAGAGAAATCGAATGGTGGAAATTATATAACAATAGAAGATTAGACAAAGCAGGCAAAAAAGCTGGTTTAGCCCTATCTTTAAAATACATGAAAAATCCTGATGCATACATTATTCACTGTTTAGATGAGAAAAATCAATTTGTGGATGTTTCAGTTGCATATGCTTTGAAATACTTACCATACGAAAAATCTAAAAAAATATTTGACCAACTAATGAAAAAAGGTGATTCATTAACTCAAGTTGTACTGATGAACGAAATCCCACTTCTTGCCCGTAATCAACGTGATGCAGACAAGTATGATGATATGAACGTTCCAAAAGATGAAATCGATCCTAAGAAAATTAGAATCTATTACAGAATAGCTGCAAAACACGCAACACCATTATCCAGAGAACATTTGGCAAGCTATATCCATTTGTTACCTGAAAAAGACATTTTGAAAGAATTTGAAAAACTAATCAGCACAAAAGATGATCGTGTTTACGAACGCCTAATCCATAAAATGCGTATAGTTAGAGAAGATGAATTTCCAATGGATATCAAATTCAAAATGATAAACAAACTTGAAAAAGAAATTGAAAATCCATACTTACTCAAAAAATTAATTGAAACAAAAACTTATATTATCCGTTGCAATTTAGATAACGACTAATTATTTACCCGTAAATGGATAATCTGAAGCCATATTCCAGCCATCTTGTACAATTAAGGCTGAACACCAATATCCATTCTTATTTTTTGCGCAAGCATTACCATTAGTTCCCAAAGGTCCAACAGTAGCCCTAGAATAAGTCTGCCCATAAGACCAAGAAGCTGGAGTTCCCATATCTCCTAAAGGTCGCAAACCATATTCTGAACTAACAAAAAACAAAAAAGTATCTCTGCCAACTCTATTTGGTTTAGCTAAGCCATTTATGTCAATAGCAACCCACAATCCACTTTCACCTGCCGAATTCAAATTCATTGATACCATAGAACCATCTAACAATGTAAAATGAGAAGCAGTATTAGAGTTATATGTAGTACCAGTATAGGTTGCCCCATTTAATAATGTACGAGGCGCAAGTGTTTTCAATTCAGCTGAAGTATATTCATTCATAACTTTTACGTAATTAGCAAGATACATATTAAAAAATGCACTTCCTTTTAATGTAGTGTCCCAACTTTCAACTCCGCCATTATCATCTTGAGATAATCTTATAGCCTGTTGCACGACACTATATGCTTTCTTTAACCTGACAACTGTTTGCCGTTTTTGGTAACTCGAAATTAAATTTGGAATAGTCATAGCTGCAACTACCCCAATTATACCTAGCGTAATTAAAACTTCTGCCAAAGTGAAAGCTTTCTTAAACATAACAACCATCCTATTTGTTCTCTTTTAGACTACATACTTTAGACATAATATAACATAGAATTAAATTGTGAACAACAAGGCTACAAAAATTTACAAATTAGGACGTAATATATTTCATCGAAGAAAGGAACTTAAACTTTCACAAAACGCTCTTGCTGAAAAATTAGACATATCTAGGGAACATCTCGCAAAAATAGAAACAGCAAAGCGAACAGTTAGCCTTGATTTATTGATTGAGATTGCAGAAAAATTAGATACAAAAGTTAAAGACCTTATTGATTTTTAGCCAAACAAACTCTATAATAAGCTAAAGGGTTAATTTATGGCAGATAAAATTATTATATTTTCAGGTAAGCAATATTCAGGTAAAGACACCGCAGCAAAAATCTTGTTAGAAGAACTAACAGATTATAGACGTTGTGCAATGGGTGATATTATCAAACTAACTTATGGAAAAGAAAAAGGTCTGACATACGAAGAAATCGAAGCAAACAAAGCTCAATATCGTGCGGATTTAATTGCCTTAGGCAACTGGGGCAGAGCTCAAGATCCTGACTATTGGCTTAAAAAAATTCTTGAACAAGATGGGAATATAATAGTTACAGATGTTCGTGTCCCTCACGAATACGAAATTTTCAAAAACGCTGGAGCTATTTCAATAAGAGTTGAAGCAAGTCGTGAAACTCGTCTTGCTCGTGGCGAATTGGTGGGCGAAAACGATATTACTGAAGTTGGACTAGATAATATTTCAGACTGGGATTATGTAGTAACAAATGATTCAGACTACAATACCCTTCGTGCAAAAATATTGAACATTGCAGCTAATATTATACGTGGCAAATTACCTAAAAAAAAAGACCTCTAATTAATTTTGACAACGAAATAAAAAAAGATTTTAACTACAAAAAAACTTTCAGCGAAAAAGTAAAAAAATACCCCGATAGATTTTTTGTCATTCAGGGAAAAGGTGATATTAAGAGAGTTTTTGTGTCATTAACACTTTTTGCCGCAGCAAAAATTGGAATTCTATATTTTGCAACTTACTTTATTGCATTAAAACTTGTTCCTGAATATATGGTTGGTACAGAAATAGTAAATCCTCTTTTGGTTACACTATCTATAATAATTTTCATTGGACCTGCTGTCGATTACATATTAGTACTATATAATAGGTGTAATGATGAGGTCATTTATGATGCCCAACATCAAACATTATTTATAAATATGTCTGAATATAAAATTAAAAAAATTACATGTATAGAAACAGGTGGAATGACAATTTATAAATTTCTGACTTATGATAATACGAAATGTAGTGCATTTAATATTCACACAGATAGCAAATTACATCAACACTTACAAACTAAAAAAACAACAAATAATTACTGGGTAATTATAACTTATATATTAATATTTTTCACTGTAGGATACTATCTTTATACAAAATAAATCCAATACATTTACCCCGGACAAAGACTTTCCCAATCGGGTTCGTCATCTTCTTCACCAGGTTCAACAATATGATCCCCACATTCTAACATTACTTGCAATGTTAGACGTAATTGTCTTTTATAATTTTCACGTGCACGTGCAATTGTTTTGGCACAAAACGTAAAACTTGGGATTTCTTTTATCTCTATAAAATGATAAGGATTGCCCTCAAAATCAAGGTCTTCACCCTCAATCAAAGTCCAATCCAAATTCATATAATATTCTATATCTTTTTTAACTTCCATATTAGTTTACTAATTATCTAATGATGAATTGCTTAACGGCTGAGATAACATAATACCTTCACCACCAACAACATCAGCTCTTTGACCATCTATATACAAGTAAACAGGAAGATTTGAATTTAATTTTGCAGTTTTTATTAACTGGTAAAGTCTTTTATAAAGACTTTCTGTTCCACCACCTGTTACAAATGCGGAATTTAGGTTTACGATAACTTTGTCTGATTGCTCAGTAATATTTATAACTTTTGCATCCATTGGAACTTCAGTATAAACACCACGAAGTTTTTCGTCAGGTTTTGGACCTCTTACAAGAGCATTTACCGCAAACCTAATTTTTGAACCATCCACATCTTTGTTATATTCACGTTTTACAGCCTTATAAACTTCTTCATCATGTTCATTCTTACCGATAAAATAAACATTGACATACTCAAACTCTACAACTTCTGGTTTTTGCTCTTCAACATCTTCTTCAAGAACTGAACGTTCAGTAACACGAACCTCATCAGGCTTTACCTCAGGTCTTGGCATAAATACATTAAACGCTACCAAACCCACAATTGCAGCCATACAAAAACCTATAAAAAGTAATAGAAATTTTTGACTTTTATTCATAAGACTTATAACCTCAAACTAGTCTTTTGGCAAAATAGCAACACCATTAGCATAAATTACGTTTTCTAAGATTTCTAGTTCTTTTACGTTAATTTTTGCATTGTGTCTATCCAAGAATTTTACTGAATATTCTAATGGATTCAAATAACTAGTTAAGAAATCAACTTTTTTAACATCAAGTCTTAAGTTGCCTGATACTAATTGAGGTTGAGTTAATTCAATTTTACCATTTTTAACTCTGATATTTGATTCGAATACAACTTTTTGTTCTCTTTTTACGTGAGGAATTGTCATACCTGTAATCAAATAGAATTTATTAGCTTTAATAGCAACTTTTGTTGAGTTAATTCTAAAACCAAAACCGTAAGAAGCTGCAATTTTGTTGAAATCAGCAACTGCTTGTTTGTATCTTGGATGAGTCATAGATTTGTTGATTGCATCTTGGTCTAAAACCAAATCAAATGCCATAGGCATATCTTCAACAACTACTACATCTTTGTTCACAGCTTTGATATAGTTAAAATCACATAATGTTTTTAAATCTAAACTTACTAAATGAATATCGTTGATTAATAAGTTTTTCGCATTCAATTCGAAAGATTTAAAAATACCATTTTTCAAATCTCTTGCACTACGTGAATTTAAATCAACTTTTAATTCATCAGCTGAAGCAACTTTCAAAACTTCTTTTGTAATGGCAGCTTCAACACCATTTTCTACTACTGAATTTACGCCAGAAACAGCGCCCCAGAATGTACGGAATTTATTGTTTAAGTCGTATGGTGCAACGCAGCTATAATCACACGCAGCTTGAGCAACTGTACTTGTAACGAATAGAATTCCTAGTAATAAAATAATCTTTTTCATAATACCTCAAATACTTTTTTGACCAAAACTTTGTCTTGTTCTACCTTACCTATAGCATATATTTTACCACTTTTTAGCAAAAATACAATATCTGAGTCATTAAATCCTCTATTTGTAATAGACATTCCGTGCGAAACTCGTTGCCTATCTGAATCTGATAACTCATGAGTTGGATAATTTAACACATCTAACGGATTTATCAAATGTTTACAAACCAAATCTTTTTCTGATAAATCATCTAAATTGACAGTATTCTCAACGCTAAAATGCCCTGCTTTTGTTCTTTCTAAAGCCGACAAATAAGCTCCACAACCCAAATTCTGCCCTAAATCATACGCAATAGAACGGATATAAGTTCCTTTAGAACAAGCAACTAGAACCTTTGCCTCTTGGTTTTCTTGATTAAATTCAACCAATTCTATTTTTGAAATAAATACTGTTCTTGGTTTTATTTCAACTTCTTGCCCCGCTCTAGCGTAATCATACAATTTTTTACCATTGACCTTTATGGCAGAATAAATCGGAGGAAGTTGAGAAATTTCACCCTCAAAAGATTTTAATGCAATTCGAACATCATCTTCTGAAACTTTTTTATCAAAAGTTGCAACGACTTCACCATCTAAATCGTACGTATCAGTATTTTTTCCAAATTGAACAGTCGCCAAATATTCTTTATCATCTTCAAGATATTCAATTAGCCTTGTTGATTTCCCGATACAAATAGGTAAAACACCCGTTGCGAATGGATCTAACGTACCAGTATGCCCAATTTGTTTAATCTTGGTAACTCTACGCAAACGACCAACAACATCGTGAGATGTCATTCCTTTTGGTTTATAAACATTCAAAAATCCAAACAGGGGTAAATCTTTTTCACAATCTGCCATTTGTCCCCCTTAGGAAATTATATTTCACCACGAGAAATTTTATTGATAAGTTCAGTAACTCTTGAACCTTCTTCCAAACCGTTTGTATAAACAAAACGTAATTCCGGAGTGAGTCTTAAGCGAATACGTTTTCCAACTTCATAACGAATTTTAGAAGTACTTTTTTCGATAACTTCTTTTGTGTGTTCGATTTGCTCATCAGAACCTAAAACGCTATAAACAACTTTTGCATAAGAATTATCGTGTGCTACTTCAACATCAACAATTGAAACCACACCTTCTAAACCTCTGATTTCTTTTCTCAAGATATCAGAAATATCACGCATTAATTCTTTTCTTACTCTTTCGTTACGTAATGACATTTTTATTTACCTTATAAACTTTTTCTTTCAACTTCTTCTGTTGTTGATACTTCGATAATATCGCCTTCTTGGATGTCGTTCCATTTTGCAAATGAAATACCGCATTCAAAACCTTGAGCAACTTCTTTTACGTCATCTTTGAAACGTTTCAATTGGTCAATAGCACCACGGAAGATAACTTCTCCGTTTCTAACCAACGCTGCATCTTTTGAACGAACGATTTTACCTTCAAGTACATAACAACCTGCAATTTTGTTAGTTTTACCGATTGTAAATACTTGACGAATTTCAGCTTTACCAAGTTCAACTTCTTTAATTTCAGGTTCAAGAAGTGATAACAATGTTCTTTCAACGTCTTCTAACAACTGATAGATAATGTCGTATTTCTTAATTGTTACACCTTCTTTTTCAGCTGATGCCATAGCATTTGCATCTTCTTTAACAGTGAAACCTAAGATTAAAGCGTTTGATGCTGATGCCAACATAACGTCAGCTTCTGAAATATCACCAACACCAACGTGAATAATTTTTGTTGTAATTTCTTTAGACTCAACCTGAGCAATAGACTGAGCAACAGCTTCAGCCGCACCGTGAGTGTTAGCTTTGATAATCAAGTTCAATTGAGGAATTGCATCATCACCTGCAACTGATTCACGTCTGATGTGAGCAGGAAGCATAGCTTCTAAGCGTTTATCACGTTCTTTTTCTTTTCTTTCAGTGATAATTTGTTTCATTTCTTTTTCGTTTTTAACTACTTCAAAATAATCACCAGCTTGAGGAACTTCTGACAAACCTAAAACCTCAACAGGAGTTGATGGTTCAGCTTTTTGAATTCTTTCACCGCTATCTGATAGCAACGCACGAATTCTACCGCAAGCAGTACCAACAACAATACAGTTACCAGCATGAAGTGTACCGTTTTGAACTAACAATGTTGCAACAGGACCTTTACCTTTGTCTAAGTTTGCTTCAACTACAACACCTGAAGCCTGAGCTTTAGGGTTTGCTTTCAGGTCTTGAACATCTGCTACAAGTAGGATGTATTCTAATAATTCATCAATACCAGTACCTTGAAGAGCTGAAACTCTAACTGTAATTGTATCTCCACCCCAATCTTCAGGAACTAAACCGTGTTCTGTTAATTGTTGAAGAACTTTATCAGGGTTTGCACCTGGTTTATCGATTTTGTTCACAGCAACAATAATTGGGATTTCAGCAGCTTTTGCGTGGTTAATAGCTTCAATTGTTTGAGGCATAATACCATCGTCTGCTGCAACTACAAGGATTGCAATATCTGTTGCTTTCGCACCACGAGCACGCATTTCTGTAAATGCTTCGTGACCTGGGGTGTCTAAGAATACGATTTTCTTATCGTTATTATCTCCTAAATAAACAGTATAAGCACCGATAGATTGAGTGATACCACCAACCTCAGTTGCTACAATCTTGTGTTTTGATGCACGGATACTATCTAATAATGTAGTTTTACCGTGGTCAACGTGACCCATAATACTGATAACAGGAGCACGTTTTTTCAATAATTTTTTATCTACTTCAGATAAAGCCTTAGCTTTTTCTTCTTTTTCTAATTCTTGTTCGATGTATGCATCCAAGTCTTCTTCTAAAACTTCAAGTTCATACTCTGCACAAACTTTTTTAATTACATCAACATCAATAAGTTGGTTAACAGTTGCCATAACACCGTTTAGCATTAAGAACTTAACAATTTCAGCAGGTGTTTTTTTGATTTTGTCTGACAACTCAGAAATTGTCATTGCTTGGTTAACAACAATTTGTTTAACTTCTTCAACTGCTTCTGCTTTTTGAACCTTTTTCTTATGGTGTTGTGCAGCCGCTTTTTCTAAAGAAATTCTTTCTTGTTCTTCTTTTTTAGAATTGAAATCTTTTTCTTTTTTCCTGTTGTCAGATCTACGTTTTGAATTAGACTGACCTGATTTGTTATCGTAAATTTCTTGAGGAATAATACGACGTTCCAAAGGCTTTTTATTACCAAAATCTTTATTTTCGCCAGCTGGCTTATCACCTTTTACAAATTTTTTATCACCTGTTGGTCTGTCACCTGCTGGTCTTTCACCACGTGGTGGGAATTTTTTATCACCTTTTTGGAATGGTTTGTTAGGTCTTTCAGATTTTACTTCTTCACCTTCAGGTTTTCTAGGAGCTTTTCTAACAATTTCCAAACGACTTACAGGTTTAACAACTTCAACTTTTGGGCGTTCAACCTTTTCAACTTTTACAACTTTTTCTACAACTGGCTTTTTCTCAACTGGTGCTTCTTTTTTCTCTTCAACCACTGGCTCAGGTTCTTGTTTTGCTTTTTTAACAACGAAAGCCTTTGGTTTAGCAACAGCTTTTACACCGCCATTTGCGATAAAATCTTTCAATCTGCTGATTTGATCAACAGTAACAGTACTTGAATGAGTCTTCCCTGTGATACCCATTTGTGCGAACTTTTCAACAACTTCTTTACTTTGAAGTCCAAGTTCTTTTGCTAATTCACTTATTCTAATTGTTTCGTAACTCATCTAGTAACTGTCCTTTCAATTCGTTTGGTATAGAGGTTTTTAAATGTTTTGCCAGTTTATTCTTTTTGAAAGCCGTCTCTATACACGCTTCATTATAGCAAAGATATGCAGATCTGCCAAATGTTAAGGAATCTGGGCTAATAACAACGTTTCCACTTGAGTTGTCTGCGGTAATTTTTATTAAATCTTTTCTGTCTTTTACTTGCCAACAACTAACGCAACGTCTTTCTGTCACCAATTACCTCTTATTCTACCTCTGCTAATTTTTCCAATTTCAACTTTTGGTCATATTCAACCAACAAGTTAATCAAATCGTCTAATTCACCGTCAATAACTGTCCAAACGTTTAAGTTTTGGTTCAATCTATGGTCAGTTAAACGACCTTGTGGGAAGTTATATGTTCTGATACGTTCACTTCTGTCACCTGTACCAACTTGAGAACGACGAAGGTCTGTAACTTCTTTCATTTGTTTTTGAACTTCCATATCGTAAAGTTTAGCCTTCAAGATTTGTAAAGCTCTTTCTTTGTTTTGTAATTGTGAACGCTCTTCTGTACAGAAAATCATAATTCCCGTAGGCTTGTGGAATACACGTGCGGCAGTTTCAACTTTGTTTACGTTTTGACCACCCGCACCACCTGAACGTGCTGTTGTAATTTCAATATCGTTCATGTTTAATTCTACTTCAACATCATCAACTTCTGGCATAACCGCAACTGTTGCAGTTGATGTGTGAACACGACCTTGAGATTCTGTTGCAGGAACTCTTTGAACCCTATGAACACCAGATTCATATTTCAAACGTGAATAGATGCTATCACCTTTCATTGAGATAATAACCTCTGAAACACCACCTGCTTCACAGTCTGTTTTACTCAAAACTTGAGTTTGCCAGCCCATTTTGTCTGCATATCTTAAATACATACGCATCAAATCACCAGCGAAAATATTTGCTTCATCTCCACCTGCAGAACCTCTGATTTCAAGCATAATATCTTTATCATCCATCGGATCTCTAGGAAGTAAAAGAACTTTCATTCTTTCTTCAAAAACAGGAATCTTTGCTTCATTTTCTTCCATTTCAGCTTTTAAAAACGAACGCATTTCCTCATCTTTTTCCTCAAAAAGCATTTGCTTAGCATCTTCAATTGATTCTGTTGTGGATTTCCATTCATAATATAAATTAACTGTTTCTTCCATAGATTTTCTTTGTTTAGACAAATCTCTAAACTTGTTATAATCTTGGATTACAGCAGGATCTGAAAGAGTTTCTCCCAACTCTTTGTATCTTTGTTCTATTTGTAAAATTTTATCTAACATATCTTTCATACTTGCATGATAACAAGAACATGAAAATTTTACAAATTAGAATTCCTCAACTATTTATTGTGCATTCTTGAATATCTTGTTTTTAAACGCAACGTAGCTAATTCTTCTCTCAATTCCTGAGAGCGTTGAGTTAATTGATTATAAACTTGAGAATTTATTTCCCCACCAATCAAAAGAAGAATTGAAGTGTAATACAACCAAATCATTAAGATAAAGAACGCACCGATTGTACCGTAAACGTAGTTATATGTACTTAAATTGTTTACATAAACTGAAAAACCCCAAGAACCCAACAACCAGAAAGTTGTAAAGAAAATTGTTCCAGGCAACGCACTCTTACGTTTAAAGGCTTCATTTCCACGCAAATCAGGTAAAATATAATAACTTAAAAACGCCATTAGATACAAAGCCAAAAAGGCAACAGGCCAACGTAGAGTTAAAATGGTTATTGCCATAGCTTTAGATAACCCAAAGTGTGCAACTAAAAACATAATGATTACCTTACCAAAGATAATAATGTTGATAGTTAAGAACAATACCAAAATATTAACAAAAACCATTAAAAACGAAAGTATTCTTGTATAAATAAAACTTCTAGTTTCTTCAACTTTATATGCTCTGTTTAACCCTTTTAAAATAACAGCAACACCATTAGTTGAAAGAACAAGAGTTGTTATAATACCGATAACCGCAATAAGTGTACCGTGGTTGAAAATCATAGTTTCTTCAATAACAGACTTCAACAAATTCATTGCCTGATGAGGCATAATATTTGACAATACTCTTAAAATAGAATCCAAATACGAACGGTTACCCATCCAGCCAAACAAAGCCATCAAGAACAACATAAACGGGAAAATACCAACAACAAGCATAAAGCCCATTTCTGCAGCCATACCGTAAAAATCGTTTTTAATAATCGATTTCACAAGTTTTATAAGCGTTCTTGCACATTTATTTGTTCTAAATAGTTTCTTAATCATATAATTTTTTCTTAATTTCTTCTATTAACATATCTACCGCTTTTTTAGGCGTTGCCTTAATCACAGCACCAGCTGCCAATTTATGTCCACCACCGCCAAAAGCTGAACACACTTGAGCAATATCTTTTGTTTTACTTCTCATTGAAACTTTTGATGTTGTAGAATTCAATTCCTTAACAACAAAAGCAACTTCTGTTGTTCTTATTGCTCTAAGTTTTTCAGTTAAACCATCGGTAAAATCTTCACCTTGGTTATTAAATTTTTCCAAATCTTTCTTATAAACTATTGTATAAGCAATTTTATCATCATTCAAGAACTCTGCTTTGTTCACACAATAACTTTGAAATAAAACCATATCTTTTGAAGATGATTCATAACATTTTTGATAAATTTCAGACGGGTTAACACCAATCGATAATAATTTTCCCCCACATTCCATTGTTCTTTGTGTGGTATTTGAAAACTTAAAGCAACCTGTATCTGTCATAATAGCAACATACAGATTTATTGCAGTATCTAAAGATACTTTCCAATCAAGTTTTTCTGCGATTTCTAAAATAATTTCACCTGTTGCAGCCGCTTGAGGTTCAATTAGGTTTACCCCAGCATAACCAATATTTGTTTCGTGGTGGTCGATATTTATTGTATTTTTTGCTTTTTTAAATAACTTTTCAGCATCAGCACACCTATCAATTGCAGCAACATCAATTGTAATTACCAAATCATATTCTCTTGATAAATCATATTGAGAAATATGTTTAACTTCATCAACATATGGTAAAAAATTATAAGTTACAGGGACATCTGAAACAGCTACCATATCACATTTTTTCTTAAGGTTATCCTTAATTAAAGAATATAACCCACACATTGAACCCAAAGTATCCCCATCCGGATTTATGTGCGAAACTAATAATATATTTTTAGAATTCTTTATGATACTATTTAATTGTTCAATAACCATTTTCTGATTCTAACACAAAAACAAATCATACCAAAATTATGAAGAAAATTTTATACACAAAGTTTCAAAACATAGAAGATATAATTGCGGATTTGGCAAAGCACGCCGCAATTAGAAAGGCTTTGACCCGTGCAAACTTATGTAAATTTTGGAAAAAAGTTGCGGGTGAAAAATTTGCCCAGCAATCAAAACCTTATTCAATGATTAAAGGTTCCGTTATGGTTATTGCCTGCAAAACCCCAACCGTTGCACAAGAACTTATGCTAAGAAAAACCCAACTTTTAGTTAAATTCAAACCTTATGTTGAGTCTTTAGATATGAAACTTACTGATTTAAAATTTGATGCTAAAAAATGGGTAGATGAAGAACCTCAAGAAAGCTAAATTTTATCTCTTAGTTGTTTAAAAAACTCTTTTAAAACTTCATCGCATTCATCTTCAAGAATTCCACCATAAACGCTTAATTTCGTGCTTGCAATTTCTCTCAAATCTATTTTTGATGAGAATGCCCCATAATTGTTGTCATAACTTCCGAAATACAAATTTTTAATTCTTGACTGCAAAATTGCCCAACCGCACATCGGACAAGGCTCTAAAGTAACATACATATCGCATTCATCAAGACGCCAGTTTTCTAAAACTTGTTCAGCTTTTCGTATTGCGATAATTTCTGCATGCGATGTAACATCATTATCTTTTTCTTTTGTATTAAAAGCTGATGAAATAATTTCCCCATCTTTAACGATAACCGCCCCAACAGGAATATCCCCCACGGCTTTTTTAGCTTCATCTATTGCAAGTTTCATAAACTCCATAACTTACTCATCCTTTGCAATATTTAAGCTAACTTTAGCCTGGAATCCATATTCCTCATCTGAAAATAATTCAACAGACCCTTTCATTGCTTCAATCAAACCTTTTACAATGAATAAGCCTAAACCTGAACCTCTTGTTGTTCTTGTCATCTCATCATCAAGACGAACAAATTTATCAAATAAAGATTTCAATTTTTTCAAAGGAATAACATCACATTTATTCTTAAATTCTAAAATAGCCTTTGATCCATCTTGTTTTACATCAACAATAATCGGAGTTTCAGGATACGAATATTTGATAGCATTTTCATACAAATTAACAACAACTTGTTCTAATCTACCTTTGTCTGCAATAACTTGAGGAAAATCTTCCGGCATATTTACAACAATTTCGTGTCCGTCATGTTTTCTCAATAAAAGCTCTGCCTGTTCAAACACATCATTTAACCAAACATTACCTAAATCGGTTTGCAATCTTAACCCCTCAATATCAGGAATAGTCAACAAATCTTCAATCAATCGTTTCAAACGTTCTGACTGCTCTTTTATAATACGTAATGATTTTTGTTTTGTTTCCTCATCAATAACAATATCCTGACGCATCAATCTTGAAGTATAACCCTGAATACTTGTCAAAGGAGTTCTCAATTCATGAGAAACAGTATCCAACAAATTCGAACGGAACTCATTTAACTTTTTCAATTCGGCATTTTTACGTTTTAATTCGATATATGATTTGTGAATTTCTGATGCCATGTTATTAAATTCATTTGCCAAGAAAACAATTTCATATGGAGTAAAAGTTGTTGACAAAAGCCTGATTTGACGTTGATAATTACCTTTTGACAACGCCATAATACCTTTGAATAACTGACGAATATTGATATACAAATAATAGATATAAAAACCAATTAAAACCATCATCGCCAAAATTGCGAACAATACTGACAAAATAATTTTCACCCTACCGTCAAGAATTGCACGTTTTGTCATGTGTTCTGTGGTACTAACAACAATAGTTACATTCGGTTCAGTTCTATGTATATAAGCAAATGGCCTGTTTTTTTCGTCACCAAATATCACTGGGGTATCTTCAATTTTTTCACTTGGTAAAAGTGCAATTGTATCTTTATAAACCTCAGGAGTGTAATTATGAGATGAAATCAAGTGATTTTTATCATCCATAATATAAACCTGACGATTATCTTTTTCTAAAGACTTAAATAACTGATAATCCCAATTATTCGCATTAAAAATGACTACAAGAAAAGAACCGTCTTTCATCTGAGTAGATAGAATTGGTTTTTCATTGATGTGAGAATCTTCAGTAACTTTTTCAAGTTCTTGAACATTACGAACGATAATAATATCCTCACAATTTGGATAACGTTTTGCCATATCTTTAATAAATTTCTTTTTTAAATATTTAGATGGCAAATATTCCAAAGTATCAGCAATCTGAACAAGTGTTGTTTCATTAGTTTTAAAGAAAAAATCTATTTCATCAGATACCATACTTGCAACAAGTATCGCAGATTCTCTCAATTGGTGTCTTACCGCATGTTGGTTAACGTTATTGATAATAAAACCACTGATAGAAATCGGAATTACAACTGCGATAAAAAATACTATCGCAATTTGTTCAATAATTTTTAATCTTTTTAATTCATATCTAAACTTTTTCATAATTACTCTTGAGCAAAAGGTGTTAATTTGTAACCAACATTAGTAACCGTGTGCAAATATTTTGGAGATTTCGCATTCGGTTCAATTTTATTTCTCAAACCGCCAACGTGAACCCTCAACATTCTAACATCTTCATTACTGTCATATCCCCAAACTTCATCTAACAATGTAGCTAAAGTAACAGGATGATTGAAGTGTTGCAATAAACAATATAAAATCTCAAACTCAGTTGGAGTTAATTTCACACGTCTGTTAACAATAACCGCTTCCAAAGATTCCGGATAAATTTCAACATCACCGCATTTTAAAATTTCATTTGATAATGGTGAATCTTCTACAATAACTTCATTTCTGCGTAGCAAAACACGAATTCTTAACAAAACTTCCTGAATATCAAAAGGTTTCACAAGATAATCATCAGCCCCTGAATCAAAACCAACAGTTTTATCATCAATAGTACCTTTTGCAGTAAGCATCAAAATCGGAACAGCCAGTTTTGCTTGTCTGATATTTTTACAAACCTCAAAGCCATTCATTTTTGGCATCATAACATCTAACAATATCAAATCATATGTATTATTTAATGCCTTATTCAAACCCTCTAAACCATCTTTTGCAGTATCGACAAAATATCCGCTACTAGCAATATCAAATTCTAATAACTCTCTAATTTCGTCATCATCATCCACAATCAAAATTCGTTTTTGTACTTCTACCATAGAGACTCCCTTTTATTGAAACAATTGTACAAAACCTCAAAAAATTTTTCAATAATTTATAAAGTTATTTTATAAAAAAAAGACTGAACCGAAGTCCAGTCTTTTTCAAACTTTTATTATATTTATCCTAGCCCAACACAAACCAGTGGAATAAATATGCAAAACAGATACCAAACACTGCTCCTACAAAAACTTCCAAAGGAGTGTGTCCTAATAATTCTTTTAATTTACCACCTGCAGCCTGCATATCGTGATGATAAAAATCATCCATCATTCTATTCAAACATGCTGCGGTTTTACCTGCAGCACGTCTTAAACCAGCTGCATCATACATAATAATTAGTGAAAAACCTAATGAAACTGCAAATAACGCAGAATCAAAACCTTGAATTATACCGACAATTGTTGATAAACCCATTACTCCTGCAGAGTGAGAACTTGGCATACCACCTGTTGTTGAGAATATTTTAAAATTCACTCTTCTTGTTTTAATTGTAAATAAAATAAATTTGATAACTTGAGCAAAAAACGCAGAAGCAACACCACATAAGATTACTTCATAACCATTATTCTCAATTGTACTTCTAAATAGTTCTAACATCCTATATACCTACTCTCTTGTTAATTTGCTCAATCATATCCTTAAAAATATCAGAATCAATATTCTGTTTGTTCATTATATCATGGCACTTGTCAAATAAGCAAGAAAGTTTACATTTTGATTCTTCAAGTCCATACAATGAAACAAAAGTCAACTTACCGTCTGCTTTATCTTTACCTAAAGTTTTTCCCATTTGTTCAAAGGTTGAAACTTCATCTAAAATATCATCTGCAATCTGAAAAGCCAAACCAAAAGTTTTTGCAAATTCTGTTATTGCTTTTATTTTTTCTTCACTTGCACCTGCAATTATTGCACCTGTTCGCATTGCTAATTGGAACAAATCTGAGGTTTTATGAAGATGTAAATAATTTAAAATCTCTTCCTTATTTAACCCGTCATAATTGTTATTCTCTGATTCAATATCGACAACTTGCCCTGCAATAACGCCATAAGCACCCGCATATTGAAAATATTCATTTAACACTTTTAGTAAAACTGACGGCTCTAAATTTTTAGAATATTTTGTAATTATTTGGGGAGCATAAGTTAATAAGGCATCCCCCGCCAACACAGCCATAGCTTCCCCAAAAATTTTGTGATTTGTTGGTTTTCCTCTACGAAAATCATCATTATCCATACAAGGTAAATCATCATGAATAAGAGTTTGAGCGTGCAACATTTCAATTGCACAAGCTGTCGGAATTGCATCTTCGATGTTTCCCCCAAACATCCTGCAAGATTCTAAACACATAATTGGTCTAAGTCTTTTACCCGGAAGCATTACGGTATATTTCATTGATTTAAAAATTGTTTGAGGATATTCAATCTGAATAAATTCATCCAATTTATTATTGACCAACTCTATATAATTATTCATCTGCATTTTCATCAATTTCCTTATAAATCATTTGTTTTCTGGTATTACGTGAAGCCTGACGTTTCTTTTCACTAATTTTCACTTGAGCTTTGTTATTTTTAAATTTATGTGCAGTTTCCTTTTTTACACCGTTATATTTGATTTTTTCTTTGTATTCAATAGCTTCAGACACAAATTCAACATAACTTTCATAACGGGTTTCGTCAATTTCTTCAACGTGTTTTAAAACTTCGCATCCATCTTCGTTAATATGTAAACAATCCCCATATTTACAATATCCGCTATATTTATGCATTTCAGGGAATAAAATATCAACATCTTGAGGAAACATAAAATCAAATCTTACATTACTAAACCCTGGAGTATCAACAATTGCAGAATTTTCATCAAGTGCAATAATTTCACAATGCCTTGTAGTATGTGTTCCACGATTAAGTTTTTCACTTACTTCTTTTGTTCTCAAATTCACATTAGGATTAAGGGCATTGATCAAACTTGATTTACCAACCCCTGAATTTCCGCATAATGCTGAAACTTTACCTTTTAAAAGTTTTCTAAAAGCATCAATTCCTTTTTTTTCAAGAGCAGATGTAAAAACAATTTCATACCCTAAAGCACCGTAAATTGATAAAATCTTATCCTGAGCATCTTCATCTAGCCCCAAATCTTCTTTATTAAAACAAAGAACAACAGGAATTTTATAGTATTTTGCCAGTGAAATATATCTGTTTAATTGATGAAAATCTAAATCAGGAGCTTTTAGAGCTGACACAACAACAATTTGATCAACATTTGCAACAGATGGTCTTGGGATAAAAGTTTTTTTAGGCAGAATTTTAGAAATAACCCCACCATCAAATTCAACAAAATCGCCAACAACAATTTTTAGTTGCTGTTTTTTTAAGACTTCACGAATTTTACATTCAAAAGTCTGATTATCCTTTTGAACATAATAAAAATCTGAGTGAATTTTGTAAATTTGACCTTCTGCCATAACAGAATTTAGTTTACAAAAAATAACCAACATTTGCAAATCAAAACGCATGAAATTATAATATTCTCTATGAATAATTTAAAAATAAAACTTGATGAACTTGTTAAAAAATACGAAACTGAGAATTTTATAAAAGACGATCCAATTCAATTTCCACATAGATTTGAATACACAAAAGATATTGAAATTGCAGGATTTATAGCATCACTTTTGGCATACGGAAGCAGAAAACAATTCATTAAAAAACTTGATGAATTATTTTTGATTATGCAAAATGAACCCCTAAATTTCGTCCAAAATTTTGATAAAAAATCTATCAAAGATTTCAATTACAGATTTGGGAAACCAAACGATTTTATCGAAATATTTGAAGTTATGAAAAAACTTTATAACTCATCAAAAGGACTTGAAGAACTTTTTGAACACGGTTATAAACAAGATAAATTATTTGAAAACGTTGTCGATTATTTTTATTCAGGAATGAATGAAAACAATGTTGGACAAGGCTTTTATCATATGATACCTAATCCAAGAAATGGCGGAGCTATGAAGCGTATGTGTATGTATCTTCGCTGGATGGTAAGAAAAGGTCCAGTTGATGTTGGAATTTGGGATTTTATGAAACCATCAGAATTATACATTCCACTAGATGTTCACGTTGCAAGAGTTTCACGCAAAGAAGGACTTTTGACAAGAAAAGCTAACGACTTTAAAGCTGTAATTGAATTAACAAACAAACTAAAAGAATTTGATCCTGAAGATCCAATCAAATACGATTTTGCAATTTTTGGTTATGGGGTGAACAACTAAGAATTTAGTTTTGCAATTTTCAAACCAAAAACTTCTTCAATATTTATATTTGTCAAAACATCTTCGATTAATTTTTCAGGAGCAATTGAGGAAACTTCACCATAATCAGGTAAAGTACCTAAAATCTTGACATCACAAAATTCTCTTAAAATTTGTGGGAAATATTTTTCCTCTAAATTTTCAGAATTTTCGTTGTATTGATTGATAATAACCCCTAAAAATTCCACTCTTTCTGAATAAATATATTTAAGTCCTGAAATAACATCAGCCATTGGTGTTGTTTTTGCATTAACAACAAGAACCATTGGAATACGCAAAGTTTTTACAACATCAACTTCAGTAAAATCTTTAGCAACAGGAGTTGAAATACTATTTGAACCCTCAACGATGCAACAATCAGACATTTTTAAACCTTGGAATTCTGAATAAATAGTATTCAAATCTATTTTTGAGCCATCTTCATAAGAACTTACAAATGGTGAAGATGTACTTTTAAACAAATATGTTGAATGTGTTGAAAGATTAGAATCAATCCTTTTCATAAAAGCTAAATCAGGAGAACTTCTAAAATTTCCTAACGAAATAGCACCTGTTTGTATTGGCTTATAAACACTTGTGGAGTAAGACAAACTCTGCATTGTCGCAGCAAGTCCTGCTGTAACAATAGTCTTTCCTGATTGGCGTTGTAAACCTGACACAAATACATTTAACATACCCAAATAATATCACGACCCTAATTTTATTGCAAAGTTACCTATCTTTATTACTTTACCCTTTAATAGCAAAATAAACTTCTTTAAGTCGTTTTTTAGTAATATGGGTATAAAGTTGAGTGGTCGCAACATCACTATGCCCCAAAAGTTCTTGTACAACCCTTAAATCTGCACCATTTTCCAACAAATGTGTTGCAAAACTATGCCTTAGGGTGTGAGGTGAAATATGTTTGTGAATTTTTTCACCTTGTTTTCTGATAAAATTATAAACATCTTGGCGTGAAACTTTATTACCATTATCTTTTAATAGTAAGGTTTTTAAACTTGCGTTCAATTTATGTTCTAAAATAATCATTTCACGCAATTTTAAGTATTTATTAATTGCATCTTTTGCTTTATTCCCAAACGGCACAATTCTTTCTTTTGAACCTTTTCCATAACATTGAATATATTTTTGCTTAACATCAATGTTAGTTAGTTTTAAATTTACAAGTTCCGACACCCTCAAACCACAACCATAAAGCAATTCAACTATAAGTTGTTCAAGTGGCGATAAGTTTGAATTTAAAATAGAATTTAACTCATCAATTGTCATAACTTTAGGCAACCTTTTAGGAAGTTTTGGTTGTTCAAGAGTTTGGGCAGGATTTTTCTTTCCGTACTCATTTGCACAAAACCATTTGAAAAACCCACGCAAAGATGCGACTTTTCGCATCACAGAACTTGGCGTATATTTATCATCCCTAAGTTTCATAATAAAAGCGTTCAATTCCGCTCTATCAATTTTACATATCTCAGAAACTCCACGCCCCTGACAAAAATCAAAAAAAGCAGTCAAATCATTACGATAAGCATCTATCGTATTATTTGAAAGACCTTTCTCTACTTCTAAAAACTCTAAATATTCAGATAAAAACTGTATATCCATAAACTAGATTATACACTTATTTTCAGATTTATCAATCAGCAGAAGCTGCAAGTCTGAATAAATAATCTTCTCTGGCACTTGTTTTTAGACCTGTTGGCATAAAGTTTTCTTTAAATCTTTCCACTGCATATCTGTCAGTCATGCCTGAAATATAATCAGTTACAACTCTTACAATTCTATCTGATGGGCAAATCGGTTTTAAAACTCCGCAATAGTGATAAAATAATTCTTTAATTACACGTCTTGCTTTCTTTTCTTCCAATTTTGCGACAGATTCATCATTATAAACGTTTTCAAACATCCAAGTTCTAAGTTTTGTTGTATATTCCCAACCCTCTTCACTCATCGCAATTTCAGATTTACCAAGAGAATTATTAACAATTTCTGTTATCATTTTGTTTAATCTTTTACTTTGGTTTGAAGAAAAATAATTAATACAATCTTTTGGCAAATCACTTTCAGAAATTACACCCGCTCTGATTGAATCTTCGATATCGTGATTAATATAAGCAATTTTATCTGCCAATTGAACAACTTTTCCTTCTGGTGTTGTTGGTTTAAAACCCCAAGAATGACTTCTTATGCCATCTACGGTTTCTTTGCACAAGTTCAAGTTTTCTAAAACTTCAACAACACGAACACTTTGAATATTGTGATAAAAACCACCATCAACCAATTCGTTTAAAACACCCTCACCGCAATGACCAAACGGAGTGTGTCCCAAATCATGACCAAGAGAAATTGCTTCAACTAAATCTTCGTTCAAGTCTAACGCCCTTGCAATTGTTCTTGCAATTTGTGAAACTTCCAAAGTGTGAGTCAAACGGGTTCTAAAGTGATCATCAAACGGAGATAAAAACACTTGTGTTTTGTGTTTTAGTCTTCTAAAAGCCTTTGAATGAAGAATTCTATCTCTATCACGTTGAAAATCTGTTCTCAAATCAGATTGTTCTTCTTCAACTTTTCTACCTTTTGAATTTGCAGATTTTGTTGCAATTTCACTTAAAGTTTCAAACTCTCTTTGTTCTAATTTTTCTCTAATGGTTAATGTGGTCATAATTCTCCCCTCTGATGAAATTCTATCAGAAAGTAAAAATTAAGCTATACTGTCTTTGTAGGATTTTTCACATCTTCATTTGGTTTAACTTGAGTTGCAACCACATTAGCTCCAGCCATTTGAAGTTTCTGTTGCTTGTGTTTTTTAACCTGATTATCGGCAAATTCACCAACTCTGTTTAGTAACAAACCTGATAAGGTACCCATCATTAATGATTTTGTACCTGCAAATAATTTCGCATTACAGTATAACGTTACACCTACCTGACCAAGTAAAGCCGGGATACCATATTTTAATGTAATTGATAATCGCTCATCATTTGTATCAGATTTTCCAATTTGGTAGCCCAATAAGCCAACTGCACCTAACATTGTAAGAATATCGGTTGGAGCAGATCCTAAAGTTAAATCTCTTAATTTGCTTACAAACTCTTCTGTTTCTAAACGAATAGATTTATCTAGTGATTTTACGCTGCTTTTATATGATTTTTCAATTTTTGCATATTGATCAGCTGGCAATATACCCTTGTAAATTTGTAAAATTTCTTCTACCTTACCTGGGGCATAGTTAGCAATAACAGATTTTAAATCTGCAACATTTTCTAATATTTCAGCACCGACTTTTTCATCAACTACATTTTGTTGAATTGCTGATTTTAAATCTTTTGTAAATTCAGCAATACTGTCAACAATTTTTGATCTTAATACAGGATCTTGACCGCCACCAGATGCAAATGCTCTAATATCAGCTTTAATCATTCTTAACTGACGAATACGATTTGCATCTTTAAAGCTAATTGCACCTGTCATACGCATAATCAAATCATTTGAATCTTGAAGCATATCAGCAGGAGAATATGAAATTTGTCTTCTTGTCTGATGTACTGCTTTTTGAATAAGTTCTTTTTCTTTTACAATCTTAGATTCTGCCATAAACTGAGTGAAGAAATCTTTTGACCAGAAGACTTTTAATGAAGCGAACGATTTTTTCAATTCTTCAGCAGCTTGTTTAAACCTTGAATATCTCACACCTTGAGGATGAGCAGTAAATGTTCCCATATACAATTCATCCATTTCTTGTGATAATTTATCGATTTGTGCTATCCATTGAGCTTTTGTTTTTCTCACTCCGTTGATATTCACAATATCATATGTATCACCTTTTATAAGTGCATTTTCAATAGTCTTACGTAACAATGTAACTTCCTTAATTCTACCTTCTGTAGAATTGTAAGAATTTTTCACAGATTTTTTACCGATGCTTTCAAATAAATCAGTAATGCTATCGTGAATTTTTGCAAAGAAACTATTTACTCCCATCATTTTTTTAAACGCAACATCTTTTAAAGACGTAAAATTATTTACTGCTTCAGCTTTTCTTGCCAGTGTATCTAATGATTTAATCATGTAAACATAAACCTTGTTTACAAAAGTCATTTCACCGCTGTTTTCCAGTTTTGATTTTAAAAGTTGTCTTTCCAAATAATCTCTTAACTTTTCAAAGTTTTTAGTAAGCCCTTTGGTACCACCTTTTAAAACCAAAAAGATTGTTGCAGCTGTCAAAACAGTAGCACCTGCAATTGACAAACCAATTGTTGTCAGGTTCTTTGTTTTTCTAGCTTTGTCAGGTGTAGTGATTGTGATTTTTTGCTCTACTTCTGCATTTTCTATAGGCTGAGTAACCTCTTGTTGAGGTTGTTTAATCTCTTCTTCTACTGGTTTATTTATTTCAACGGAATCCTGTATAGGCAACCAAAAATCGCTCGGAAGTTTTTGGGATGTAACTTGACCGAATTTAACTGAGTCTTTTTGTTCAATTTTTGGAATTGAATTAATCATAAAATCACTAGCCTACACTTTTATTAACTCTTCAAAGTAAATAAAATTGCTAATTAGAATGTACGATTTAAAGTTATGTTACGAAAACAACTCAATATCAATAACTTTTGCAACTTCAAGTGCAGAGTTTTTGTTAGATAACATATCTTTAACTTGCCCTAAATCTTTAATATTTTGTTCACGTTTTGCCTGATTATACAATAGCTCTTCTATCTCATATGTTATATTCAAAGCAGTTGCTTTATCTTGAATAAGCTCAGGCACAATATCTTTATCTGCAATAATATTTGGCAAAGACACACGTTTTATACATCTTACAAGTAAATAAATCCAATACAAAATTTTTGGTCCACGATAAGAAATAATCATTGGAGTTTTATATAAACATGCCTCTAAAGCAACAGTTCCTGACGCTAAAATCAAAGCATCTGAAACACTAAGAAGTGCTTGATTTTCTCCTTTAATAACCTTAATATCACAATCACCAAGATACTTTTGATAAACTTCGTCAGATAAATTCGGAGCCTGAGAAATTGCAAATTGCAATTCAGGATGTCTTTGTTGTAATCGTCTTACAGAATCTTTGAAAATTCCCATCAATGTTTTTAACTCAAATTCTCTTGAACCAGGGAAAACTGAAACCAATTTTTTATCTGGATCAAACCCATGATTTCTAAAAAACTCTCTACGGCCAGCAGCAGAAGGTAACTGAGCAACTAAAGGATGACCTACATATTGAGTTTCAATACCATATTGAGCGTACAAAGGTTTTTCAAATGGGAAAATACATAAAACCTTATCTACAAACTTTTTGATAAGTTTAATTCTATACTTACGGCTTGCCCAAACTTGAGGCGGAATATAGTAAAAAACTTTTATTCCTGCATCGTGCAAAAATTTTGCAACTGACAAGTTAAATGCACCATAATCAATTAACAATACCAAATCAGGTTTATAATCATTTTTCAAATAATCGACAACAGCCTTACCCAATTTATAATGATTAAATATAATTTGAGGTGAAATTCCAACTGCAGACATTTTTTCTTGAGTTGAAAAAAGTTTAACACCTTCTTTTTCAAGATTTATCCCACCAATACCTTCAATTTGCAAATCACACTCAAGAGCTTTTAATTCTCTTACAACATTTGCGGCATGGATATCGCCTGAATATTCACCTGTAATTATAAATAATTTTTTCATCTACACTGCCATAATTACAATATTATGCTCATCAGCATATTTAACAACTTTTTCTTGATCAACGATAATAGTTTCATTAGCTTCAACCGCAATCAATGAAGCCTTTTTAAAACTCATTGTTCTTAAAGTTCTCATACCAATTGCTGGGATATCAAAACGTTGGTCTTGTTTTGGTTTTGAAACTTTTACTACAACGGCACCTTCTTTTGCAAGTTTTGCACCACGTTTAATACAAACATCAGTGCCTTCGATAGCTTCAACTGCCATAATCATTTTATCTTTGATTACAACTGATTGACCAACATCAAGTTTACCCATTTCTTTTGCAAGCCAAAAACCATAATTAACATCTTCCATCTGTGCTGCTGTTGGTTTATGTTTACCCAAAACGCCTGCTGGAATCATCAAATTCTTGATAAAAATTGTTTGATCTAAAACTTCAACACCAATTTTTGATAACTCTTCAACAATCATCAACATTACTTGGTCATCATTTAATCTTGATGCTTCTTTAATCAAATCAATTGCACGTTTATCAAACTTGTGTAATTGCAATAGAACTTTTTTGTGAACTTTACCTAAGAAAGTCATTTGTTTAATTTGTTCTTCTTTTAAAATTGTTTCAATTTTATTAACTTCCCCCGGATGGCAAGAATAAACTTTTGAACAATATTTTTTTAATTCTTTAACATTATCTTTAGCTAAAGAAATACAAATAACTTCAAACCCGTTTTCTTTGGCATATTGAGCCATTTTTACAGGTAATGAACCATCTCCGGCTATAAGTCCTTGTTTATTTTCTAATGTAATTGACACTATTATTTCCTCTTTTACTTTTGTTTTAATGAATAAATCTTTTTAACTTCTTCCTCTGGTAATATTTTAGCACCACCAAGAATTTTTGCACAAATTATTGTTTTTGCATATTCTTCAACCAATTCCAAATTCAAATATGCTTGTTTCATTGTAGCTCCACCTACAATTACACCATGGTTTTCCAATAACACTATATCATAATCTTCAAAATAGATTGCTGTTTTTTCAACCAATTCGTTAGAACCAGGAAGTGCATATTTTGCAAGTGGAATTTTTGAAAAACAATATACAATCTCAGGAGAAATCGCATCTTCTAAAGCTACTCCACTAGCCGCAAAAGCCGTCAAATATGGACTGTGAACATGCATAATATAATTTATGTCAGCTCTTTTTTTGTAAAATTCCAAATGTAAAAACTTTTCGCTAGATGGTTTTGGATTACCAGAAACACAATTTCCGGCAAAATCAATTACGCTAAATTCAGAATCTTCCAAATATCCATTTGCACTACCTGAAGATGTTATAACAACGTTTTCACCATATCTTGCTGAAATATTACCTGAAATTCCAGGGGTGTAACCTTTTTCCCCTGCAAGTTTTCCATATTTAGTAATTTCATTTTTTAATTGTTCTAACATCTTAGTCAATTGTTTCCCTATTTGGATCTTCAATATTTATAACCTGAGCGTATTGTAACACTTTTGATGGTTGAGCTTTTTTACCCTTTCCAAACTTTTTATCTGAAACATTTTGTTCTTCTTGCTTTGGAGCTGGAGCAAAAGCTAAACTTCTTTCATTACGAGATTTGCTTTTACCTAATCTTTCAGGGTTTTTGATTTCCATTCTGCCGTAATTTACACTTGTACCTTTTGTATCGAACGCAACATCAAAACCAAAGAATGTTGTTCTTCTGAAAAAGTCGTAACCGAAACGAATCCTCAAATCATCAGGACCAACTGCAATTACAAATCTGTTTTCTTGGAAAACTTTTCCGTTTGGAGAATCATTACTCAAATTTGCCAAACCTGACCAACCTACAGAAAGATATTTATTAACTCTTATAATTTCAGAGATATAAACTGAAGAAGCACCATATCTGTATTTATCATATCTTGGCAATGGAGTATCATCTTCAAATCCTGAATGGAAATATGCAATATCTTGCATCCAGTTTTTATATTGTAAGTGAGCACGAGGGCCAACTCTACCTATAAATTGAGTATCACCGTTACCATAAATAGCAGCAGAACCTTGCAACGCTAATGAAAGATTGAAATTTAAAGTTTGTTCTTCATTAGTATATGAATACAAAGTTTGAGCAACTTCTGCCATATATCTAAATCTTGTTGTTGACATATTTCCGCCACCTAAATGTTCACCATGGCGGTTTCTGTCAAAGTTTTCCATAATACCAACACCAGCCCTATGGCGGAATGATAAGTGCTTACCTTCAGCTAAGAAATTTGGTAATCTGTGCTTTTTGTCATAGTAAATCTCAGCACCGTATTTAGGCATTCTTGCACCTAAGAACCATTCATCAGTATATGTATTTGCAACATATTGCAAGAATAAATTATCATCTAAACGTTGACGACCTTTTAAAATAAAGATATCAGCAGCAGTACCATATCCTAAGAATGTTGAGTTATAAGTATTTTTATATTTCAACAAACCACCAATCCCAAAATCACTATCTTTATAGTTGATAAATGGAATTGCTTTCATTACAGATCCGCCAGGTCCACCAAATACAAAACCAGGACCTGCAAACATACCTAAGTTTCTCTTAGTACCAAACTCAGGGTAGTTAGCTTCAAAATTTCCACCATCTTTATCAGTAAAAATAGTCATCTTAGGCCAAGTAAATTTGTGTTTACCGTTTTTGCTAACTTTTATTTTCTTCGCAATATATTTATTATGATTACTTCTTGCATCAACAAGGATTTCATCAATATCTAAATGTACATTATTACCAGTCGGATCACTCAAAAACAAAGCTTGTTTTTCAGGATCAACAATCATATCCCAAAATCTTGGACCTACCATTCTTGAATGGAATCTGTGGATTTTTGAAACATCTGAATGTAAGTAACCATTTTCAAAATACAACTTAGAATCTTTTTGCATAGCTTTATCAGCATCCATAATAAATTCTTCGGTGTAAGCTGCAATATTTGACATTACCATGGTTTCTTCGTTCATATCAATTTCAAAATCATCCGCCTTTGTCGGCATTTGACCTTTGTATAACACAACATTGCCATAACCTTTTAACACATTTGAATCTTGATTATATAACATTGTGTCAGATAACACTCTCAAACCTTGTTGAGGGAAATTCAAATGAGGACGACCATGAGCAACCATATCTCCAGTTTCATCATCATATGTAATTTTGTCTGAATCCAAAACCATTTCTTTTTCTGTTACGTGTTTTGAAACGCCTGATTCCAGTGCAATAGCATCAGAAGTATCTTCTGATAACATTTCATTTTGAATAGATTCAACAATAGAACCTTGTTCTGATAACATCAACTTTTCAGTTTCTGACAAATTTTCAGTTTCTTTTTTATCTTTATTCCAGAATTTTAATTTTTCTAATAAACCTTTATCTTCACCTGATTCGATGCGTCTTTCTCTTTCTTCAACACGTGAAGAAATCTTATGCTGAACAGTCAATCTAACTTTTTTGAATAATGGCATCTTATCAGGATCAATTTCTTTGTACTCACCTGTACCGCCTGCACGTTGTTCAAACGCATAATCCGTATAATCTTTTTTACCAACATTTTTAACTTCAGGCATTACCATACTTGCAGGAGATTCAAAAAATCTTTGATCTTGTAAATATTCTCCAGTTGAATCAAAAGCCGACGGATCATACACGTCCGCACTATCCATCGCATATGATGAATTTGAAAACGCCAGAGCTAATATCATTATTAATAAATATTTTTTCAACTTTCGATTCCTCTACTACTTAATATAATTCATAGGGTTAGCAGGTTTACCGTTTACACGAACCTCAAAGTGACAGTGAGGACCTGTACTATAACCGGTTGAACCTTCCCTACCAATTGTTTGACCTTTTTTAACCACCTGACCATTACTTACCGTAATAGCAGACATGTGTGCATACAATGTTGTAATTGGTTGACCATTGATTACTCCGTGGTCAAGAATAACAACTTTACCATATCCCCCATACCATCCAGAGAATATAACTTTTCCATCATTAGAAGCCTTGATAGCACCACCGTTAGGACCAGCAATATCAATACCTGAGTGAAAAATTCTACTTTTAAATATAGGGTGAGTTCTCCAACCAAATGGAGATGAAATACGACCTGAAATCGGATAAATAAATCCAGCTGAAGATACCTTAACAGTTGACGGACCATTTTTCTTGGTTACACCAGCAATCATATTTTGGATATTTTCAGACTGTCTTGCCAATTCTCTTTCCGATTTTTCATAATATGCTTTATCATTCTGCAAACGTTGAATCATGCTTTTATTTTCAGCAATAGAACCCTGAATCGTTGCTCTTTGAGTTTTAATATCTCTAATAGATGCCTCAACTGAACGTTTTTGTTGTTCAACCTGAGCTTTCAAAGCAGCAATTTCATCAGCTTTAGCTTTCACCGCCTGCATTCTTTTGTAATCATCTTGAATAACAATCTTTTCAAAATAAAACATATCCATCAAAGAATTCACATCATTAGCAGATAAAATCAATTCAAACATGCCAGATCTTTGATGTTTATAAACCTGACGAATTCTTGATTTCATCGCTGAATCAATGTTTTTAAATTCAATAATAGCAGCATTTAGCTGTCTTTCCATAGAGTTTAAATTAGCCATCAAAGAATTGTATCTTTGAGTAGATGTTCTCAACTGAACTTGTGCTTTTTCAAGTTTTTGTTGATTGTTATTTAATTTATTTCTTTCTTTTTTAAGTTTTAAATCTGTTTGGTTTTTCTTTTGTCTGAAATAATCACGCTTTGTATTTGTTTGTTGTAACTGCTTACTCAAAGCCGCATTATCTCCAGCAGCAAAAGACGGCACCTCACATATACACAAAGTCCCTAAAAAAATCCAGCCTATTAAAATATATTTTGAAATATCTTTTATCTTCATTTCCTAATTATTTCATCAACAATGGTAATATCATTAAACCAACAGTCCATGCAACAAAAGTAACAGCTATAATCGAAATTATTACTTTTCTATGTTTTCTGAAAAATTCCATAAATTCTCCCCTTATACATCCTACATTTTACTATCAAAAAAATCTTTGTGCAAGAAATTGAAACATATTTTTACTTAACAAATGGAAAAATGAACTTTTTTATTTTACAATCGTTTTAGGAGTACAGAGGTTACAAAGATGAAAGAAAAATGCACAAAATACGAATCACTCTTTACTTTTAGAAGCGAAGAAGAACTGTTGCAACACATTGAAGAATGTGAAGATTGCAGACTTGAGCATGAAAAAATGCAAAAAGTTTCTGAGCTTATCAAAGAAGTTAAACCATACTTTAGAGAAAGAAGAAGAAATCTAGCTAAAGTAAAAGTTGCTTGTGCATTATTTATGCTTATGATTAGTGGGACAACACTAGGCGTCATAAACTTCAATACTGACATTTCTGATATTCTTAAGTACGGAGCAGAGTTAAGTTCTGAAGATTTAGGATTGCCTGTAGATTCTTACGGACTTATCTACATAGAGTAGTAGAACGGATTTCATGGATTTTAACAAAGTAATAGAAGCCAATAAACAAAATATCAAAAATATTATACGTCTTATTACCAAAGAAGATAATGAAGATTTGGAACAAGAGGTGTATGTTAAAATTTGGAAAAATTCTGATAAGTATCAGGAAAAAGGATCGATAAAAAGTTGGATTTCAACAATTGCAAGAAACACATCTTTAGATTACCTAAAATCTTCGTATCACAAGGTATTTCAAACATCGACTTCTGATGATTTAGTTATCACAAACATCAAAGATAAAAAAATCTCACCGGAAGAAACTCTTTCTAAAAAAGAAAGACAAAGAAAAATTGTTGATGCAATCAATCAACTTAAACCAAAATTCAGAGAAGTAATTGTAATGTGCGAAATCAACGGTTACACTTACGAAGAATGTGCAAAAAGATTAAAATGTCCAGTAGGAACAATAAAATCAAGAATATTTAATGCTAAAAAAGAATTAGCATCAAAGTTAGAAGATTTATTATAGATAAGTGAGGGAATATAAAATGAAAAAAGCATTTTCATTATTACTATTATCAACAATATTAACACTATCAGGCACAACTGCTTATGCAACAGAAAAAACAGAAGCTACAAAGCCTGAAGAAACAAAACAACAAGAAGTTGTAAATAAATCAGAACGTCCTTCAAAAGAAGAGATGAAAAAACAATTTGAACAACGTTTGAATTTATCAGAAAAACAAAAAGAAAAAGCAAAAGCTCTACATACACAAGGTAGAGAAGAAATGAAACCTATTATGGTGCAAATTAAGCAAAAGCACCAAGAAATCGAAATGGTAAAAATGTCCAGAATGGCTGAGCAAATGCAACAAGAAAAAATTGCACAATTAACAGCAGAAATTCAGGCACTTGAAAAACAAGCTCACGAAATCAGAAAGAAAAATTCAAAAGAATTTGAAAGAATTTTAAATAAAAAACAAAAAGCAGAATTAGAAGTAATGAAAGCTGAAGGTCGTGCAAGATTTGAAAAAGACCACAAAGCAAGAACACCTTTCCAAGGTTTAGGAACACCTAATATGTTCTTAAAACCTTTACTTCCACCTCCACCTCATAAAGAAGGATTGTGGAAATAAAACAAATAATGCGTTCAAATTACCCTACGGAGCACATAAATCGTACAAAATCCAATAGCAGTTGGTAGCATAATGCCCAGTCCAGTCGAGGACAAAAAAATACCACTTTGTTGAAGTGGTAGGGAAAAGTTACGAAAATTAATTGTAGGGGATATAAAAAGTATTGTCTTAAATCTATGCGTTAAAGATGTTGAATGACTTTTCAACGTTCTTTTTAATAATGTTTTTAACTGAATCGTATTCAGTAGATAATGCACTGTGTTCAGATTCCAATTTATTCAATTGAAGATCGAATTGTTTATCTTGTCTTTCAATTTTATCCATTGCGTTTTGGTAAACTTGTTCAGCAATAGCCATTGCAGAAGAATCTTCTTTTTGAGTAATTGATTCATCTGAATCTAAACCTGTTGCAACAAATGATTTTTCAACTGTTGAGAAGTAAGATAATTGTAATTTACCAGCTTTTAATTGTCTTACAAACCAGTCATTATCTTTTAATTTAGCTTCATCATCAACTGTTGTATAACCTTTAGTTCTCATTTCGTTGAAGATATTTTTGTAATAATTTACGATATTTGCATCATAAGTTAAGTTTTGAGTTGTAGCTGATATTGGGTTGTTATAGTATGCTTCAGTTAAAGCTGTTGCATAATCAAACAATTCTCTTTGAGCAACTGTTGAACCTTCGAAGTTCAATGCTTTTTTTGTTTCATAAATATCGTAAGCAACTCCACCCTCAGAAACACCATTAACATCTAAGTAGTTTCTTGGATTTTCGCTAATTAAATTGTCATCTGGATCTGCAAATAAAGCTTTTGTATCAACAGCTTCACCATCTAAGTTTGTATAAGTGAATAAACCTGTTTCAGTATTATAATCAACATCTTTTACTTCATTCCAAAGTAGATTACCTTCAGCATCTTCGCCGTAGAAATAACCAACTTCAACATCAGTTTTAGTTTGACCATTTACAGTTTCTGTTACTTCTCTTGCTTCCAAAAGATGTCTTTCTCTGTAATAACCTGTACTATCTTTATACAAGTATTGAACATCACCAGTAGCATTTTCTGTAGCATATGCAGTAGCATAAGTTACATAGCCATCAAGTGAATCATTACTGAATGCTGTAAAGTCAAAACCTAAAATATGTTGACCATCTTCATAATTGTCGATACTTTTACCAACAGAAGCTAAGTACATATCCCAAGCATTGTGAATAGCATCTTCAGATGCTTGACGTTTAGTTACATCAATATCAGCTTGAGTATAACCTAAATCTCTAATAAATCTGTTAAAATCACCATTATTTTGTTGATATGCTTTAGCAATTTCATCATTAACTAAAACTTTGCCAGTATGATCTTGAACAAGATATTGTTTACCAGCAGCAACAGAATTGAATGATGTTAATTGGTTGTATGATAAATCAGCATAAGTTGCATCAGAACCATTATAACCAGTTAAAACTTGATATTTAGTCTTAGCAAGAGCATCTAAATAAGCATCGTTAATCTGTTCTGAATTATCAGAAAGACGTTGCTTAGAATAAGCTACTGACTGCTGTTCCATCTCATTATTAGATAGACGAGCAGTAATGCTTAATAATCTAGCTTGTGATGCTGCCATACCCATAGTGCTAAGCGTTTCCTTTCAATAATTTTCGTATCCGTAATCATGTTTACGGCTTATTTAAAGGAAAACTTTAAGATTTTAACGCAGTTTGTTACAAAACTGTAACATTTAGTAAGCCAAATTATTTTCTGCAAAATATAATCTAAAAAAGAAACAAGCAACGTGCTGAATTGAATCAACCCTTACCCATTGTCTTGTTGCTTTAAATCTTATTGCCCCCACCGACTTTTCAGGATTTTTGTGTGCATAACTATTTTCTGGCGTATTAACCAAAACCATTTGAGATTTTGCGGTTTTTTGACAGGCTTCTAATAAAGTTTCAGCCAATTCATTATCCCCCAAATTCTTTGCCAAGTAATAAGCTGCAACCAAACCCTCAGATCTTGAACCGTCAGGGTAATAATGATCACCATAATAATAGTAATATGCACCTTCATAATCGATATATGGGGAATCATCTTTTTGATAAGTTTTTACAACCATTGTTCTTGCATCATTCAGAACAAAGTTTATATAACTATCTTTTTGAAATTCCAAACGTTTAGCCCACTCTTCAATCGCTTGCATTAACCACGCATCAGAAGGTAATGCCGTAAATAAATCTGCATAAACATTTGGTCTTTCTTCAACAATCCAATCCAGAGCAATTCGACTTTTTTCTAGCACTTCGTCTAGCAAGTCATCATCTTCATCGAAATGATTTGCAAATAATGCTAACCCTAACAAAGCTTCTCCAGGGTAATAGAATGAAAACGTTTCACGACGCTCAACATCAGTCATATCAACAAGTGGCTTACCCTCTTGAAAACTTGGATGAATATAATAACCTAACATTTCACCTGTTTCATAAATTCTTGATAAAATGTGTCTTGTGTATTTTTTAATAAATTCATCGTATGATTTGTCCCCTGTTTCAATACGATATCTCATCATCGCAATCAAAATCATACCAGTTCCACCAAGTTTTGCTTTTTTATTATAGAAAACATAGGCAGCAGGTTTTCCGTCAACTTGATGTTCTTCAGTAATTGTAGTGATGAAATCCAAACCTTTTTTAGCAGAGTTCAGATATTTCACATCTTTTGTTAATTGATACGCACGAATTAAAGTTATAATACCGCCACAATGACGCAAGTCATTATAATATAAATCATCTTCAGCACGTTTTGGGTGTTCGTGATCTACATAATTATCTTCTTTTGCATCGTAATAATATAAATATTGTCCATTATCTTTTTGATATTTTACAATCCAATCTGCCCCATTTAATGCGGTTTCTCTCACATTATCCAGTGAATATTCCCACAAAATATTTCCACGATATAACGGAAGAATATCATCATTAAAAGTTACAAAGCATCTACTTTTCACCAAAAAACATTCATATTTTGATTTTTTAAGAATATCAATTCTTTCTGAAATTTTGTTAGTAACATCTTTTATCGGAGATTTTCTCAAAATTGTGTTTAGAGCTGATTTCAAATCCATTTGGCTGTTAGACCAAGCTTCAGACGGTGTATAGATATAAGTTTTACCCTCATAATTGAGTTTAATTCCTGTAATCCCTGGTTCAAATCTTTTTGAGTCAAACGATGCAGATTTAATTTCTTCTAAAGTTGTCGGCACTTGTTCTGTAATATATTCAAGCATAATTCGACAAACTTTAGAATTAGCTACATCAAAATTAGAATAAGATTTATTATCTTTAATTTGCGAAATATCACGATTGATAGTTTCTACTAAAGTTTTTCTGCAAGCACCCCATCTAATTGGTTTTAACCCCTCTTGAAATAAGGTTATATAAACATATGTCAACTTGCTATCAAACTTGATTATTTCACCTAAATCCAAATCATCAAGCAATACATCACATCCTGAAACAAATGCCTCACGAATTCGATGAAGTAATACATTTACAGCGGAAAAATCCTTTGTATAAAACTCTCTATCAATATTATTTTGTTGAGAAAAATCCATAATAAACCATCCTTAAATTTATTTTATCATCTTGAAGTCAAAATACCCCCATCTTTTTGATTGATTTAATTATTAAAAAACGTTACGATTTTGCCTAAAGCCAAACAATATGATACTTTGTAGAAGAAAGGATAGGTTATGAAAAATATAGTAATTTACACAGATAAAAATTCATCTGCAATTGCAGACGTGTTATCTTCATTAGAAGACGTTAATATTAGACTAGAAAATTCTGCAAACTTAAAGGATTATGAAGCATTAAATCCAGGCGTTATCGTTATTGAAAGCGTACCTGACATTAAAGATGTTTTAATGGTAACAAAATTCAAATTCCCAATTTTATTTATTGGCGAAACATTTAAAGGTACAACTGTTAGAGCGGTTGCTTTCGATTATGTAAAAACTCCTGTTGATAATCAAGAATTAGTTGTTCGCGTAAAAAATATGTTAAAAATCAGAGAATTGAGAGATAAGTTAAAAACTCTTTCTACAACTGATGAATTAACAGGTTTACACAACAGAAAATACTTACTTGAACGTATGGAACAAGAAATCTCACGTGCAAAACGTTACGGAAACGCTCTTTCTGTATTGTTATTTGACTTGGACTTCTTCAAAGTTGTAAACGACATTTACGGATACGAATGGGGCGATGTTTTATTACGTTCAATCGCTGATAAATTAAAACAACTTATCAGAAAAGAAGATATCCTAACACGTTACGGCGATGAAGAATTTATCGTAGTTCTTCCAAACACATCAGAAGATAACGCATTCTTATTTGCTGAAAGGTTCCGTAAAGACATCGAAAAAATGGAATTCATTCCAGCTGGTGAAGAAGAACGTCATCCAATCACAATTTCTGGTGGTATTGCAACATTCCCTTGCATTCCTGATGCTGAAGAAGATGCAAATACAATCATCAGATATTCTGAACACGCATTATACAATGCTAAAAAACGTGGTAAAAACAAAATCGTTCAATTCTCTCAACTTAATTTAGGAGAATAGAACTTAAAACAGATCCTTTCTGAACACTTACATAGTGTAAATCTGGTTAATAGGCGGTAACATCACTACCGCCTTTTGTTTTGCTTTTCGCAATAACGAACAAAATATTAACAAATATTAACAAAATTTTTTGCATACGCAATTTCAAAAAATAGAAAAACTTTATATATATGTAGGTTAATTTTTAGTGTTATTTTAAGGTAGGTAAATTATGGCAGGTATTTCAGCTATATTTTCAGGCATTAAAAGAGTTGTAAAAGTTTTACCAGACTTAGTTTTAGGTAACGGTGCAGAAGTTGCAGGTAAAGCAATTAAAACAACAATTAAAAATAAAGGCTCAATTTTCCAAGCCGCAAAAGAAGGTATTAAAGCAACTGAAAAATTATCAGTTGCCGCTAACGGTGCTAAAATCGGTTTCTTCACAAGAGTAACTAGCAACATTGGTTCAATCGCAAAACTTACAAAAGCGGGAGCTCAACTTGGAGCAAAAAAAGGTATCTTTGCTTCAATAGTTGGCGGAACTAAAGGCTTCTTCAAAGGCTTGGGTAAAAACATGCCACTTATCGGTGCATTAATGACAATTGCATTTGAAATTCCAAACGTTGTTAAAGCATCTAAAGAACAAGGCATCGGTCAAGGTATTAAAGAAGTTGCAAAAGCCGGTGCAAGACTAGCCGGTGGTGGTATCGGTGCAGCAATCGGTTCAGCAATCTGGCCAGGTTTCGGTACATGTATTGGTTGGATGGTTGGTGAATGGCTAACAAGCAAAGTTGTTGGCAAAACATACTCAGAAAAAGTTGCTCAAGCAGAATACGAAGCTCAATTAGCAGCAGAACAAGCCGCAGCAACTCAACAACAAGTTCAAGTACAACCTCAAGTTCCGTTCCAAGGCAACCCATATCAACAACAACCACAAGTTCAATATCAAGAACCTGTTGATTATTACAGACAAGCTGAAGCTCAGGCACAATCACAAATGCAACCTCAAGTTACTCAGCCATCATTCCAAGGCAATTCATACCCTGAACAACAATCAGCTCTTTCAAATCCATTTGCTCAACAACAAGAATTTAATAACTTAACAAATCTAATGGGTGGTAGCACATTAAATAGTTACAGCAAAGACATTTTTGCTCAAAACATCAACTTTGAACAACTAGCTGCAAATATGACAAATGGAATTATTGCCCAAAATCAAATGGCTCAACAACCATTACAAATGCAACCACAAGTTTCAATGATTAACCCTTAATCAATATATAATATCCCCTAAAAAACAGGACTTTAAATTTAAGGTCCTGTTTTAGTATTAACATTTCGTTACAATTAATCAATTATTTAATCAAAAAAAACTTTATAAAAATATAGGGGAAATTAGAAAGATTAATAGGGGAAAGAAACATGAAATTATTGAGTCTTTTAGTTAAAGGCGGAACTAAAGCCTTAGGTTATGGTAAACGTATTGCAAAAGTTGCACCAGATGCATTATTAGGGGAAACTTCAGACGTTATTGGCGGTGCAATGCGACATACAAAAGGATCTTTATTTACCAGAGGTAAAGCAGGATTTCATGCCCTAGAAAAACACGTTGCAAGACAATCAAAAAATGGTAGCTTCTTTACTAGAGTTTTGAAAAACTTAAAATCAACTCCAAGTGCAGTTGCAGGTGGATATAAAACAGCAGCAACAGCTGCAAAAGCTGCAGGAAAAAGCAGTTTATGGGCAGGTATTAAAGGTGGCGGTAAAGCATTACTTAAGAAAATGCCTTTAATCGGTGCTGTATTAACAGTTGCAATTGAAGCACCAAATATTATTGGAGCATTCAAAGATGGCGGCTTCAAAGCTGGTATGAAAGAACTAGGCGGTGCTGGTGTTGAATTAGGATGTATGGCAGGAGGTGCCGCAATCGGTTCAGCAATCTGTCCTGGTATCGGTACAGCAATCGGTGCTATTGTTGGTGGCTTTGTCGGAATGTTTGCTAGAGGTAAAACTCATTCTGAGAAAAAAGCTGAAGAAGAAGCTGCAGCTCAACAACAAGCTCAAGTAGTCGAATATTCCAAAGACGAAGTTAAGGTATTAAAATCATATGGCTTAACTGATGAAGAAATCGCACAACTTCAATCTGCAGGTTATCCAATGCAAGCCATTGAACAAGCTATTGAAACTGAATTAAAAGCTCAAGAAGCAGCACTTGAACAAGAACTTAAACAAACTCAAACATTACAAGAAACTCCGATTCAATCATATGACCCAACTCAAGCATATTCATACAACAACTTGAACACAGTTCCACAAACAGGATTAAATAATCCGTATGCTATGTATCCAAATATGACAGGAGTAAACGATAAATACGCAAATGATATTTACTATAAACAACTATTTGGAACAACTCCAACAGTCAATCCATTCAACGATTACATAAATAATCAATATCAATACTATGTTTAAAAATCCCCTCTTTGATAAAAAATTGAGCCATCTAAATTAGATGGCTCTTTCTTTTTCATCTTCTCTTTTTAAACTCCGCATACGTGGAAATCACGTTCTGCAACTGAAGTTGAACACTCTAACAATTGAGTTAATAATCTTTCAATTAATCTTTCAACAGTTTTTACCTCAGTTTTTAATTCTGCTAAACTTTCTTCTCTTGAATCTTTTAATGCACTTTCAAAAACTTCATCTTGATACATAAATTATACTCCTATTAGTCTTAACAAATACCTTATCGGCAAGATTTAGCCAAAACTTTAATAATCTTAAATTTTTTGTTACAAAATTTCATTTTTTGTAGAGGTTTAAAATATTTTAAAGTACAATGTAACCATATTTGCAAAAGGGAAGTATGTATGTTGAAAGATTTTGAGATGACAAGCTATGATTATTATTCAAACCGACGAGATATGGAAATAATCTCAAAAATCGTGGATAGCTTGAAACAGATTTTGGAAGAAGATAAAAAACAAGAACAACCACTATTTTTAAAAATATCAGATAACTTGATTATGAATATTGCAAGAAAAGTTGTTCAAGAAAAGAAACGCACATTCCTTATCGGAATCACAGGCGAAAGTGCTTCAGGAAAAACTGTTTTCGTTGACAACACAATCAAAGCTTGCGTCAAAGATAAAAGAGAAGGCATCTATACAGTAATCCGTTGCGATGACTATTACAAAGATACTTCAAAAGAACTTCAAGAAGCAGGAAGCTACGAAGCATTATTCAAAACAGGATTTAGTTTCGATACTCCTGATGTAATTGACCTTAACCTTATGCAAAACCATTTGGTCGCACTAAAAGAAGGTCTAACAATTAGATCACCACGATACAATTTCGTAACTTGTGAATCTGACCCTAATGGAGATGAGAAAAAACCTGCAAAAGTTATTTTAACAGAGGGCTTATACGTTCTAAACGAAGGTGTTAGAGATATTATGGACGTTAAAGTTTATGTATTCACACCTCTTGAAGTTATTAAAGAACGTTGGTACAAAAGAGCCGCTGAACGTGGCAAAACTGGCGAAGCAGCCGACTTACAATTTGCTGATGTAAATAAAACTGCACAACAATATATTCGCCCTGCTTATCAAATTTCTGATGCGGTTATCAACGGACTTGTAAGCCAAGAATATATTCAAGAAATTACAGATAAAATTTTCTACGCTTTGAAAAATATTGAATATTAATAAATTTTGACATAGAACCAAGGCGGAAACGCTATGCGTTGCCGCCTTTTACTTACAAACTAAAGAAGTTATTAGTCAAAAGCTCTTTCACAGTTATTACAATTTTGTCTATTTGGGTATTGTTTGTAATAGTAAGTTTGAACAGGTGCGGCACAACCTGTAACACAACCACGTTTAATTTTCACCCCATGTAATTTTTCACACTTTGTAAGTCTTGGTTTCTTACACTTTTCTACCTTTTGGCAACCACAAGCTATGTTATCGTTTCGACCAAAATTTGTGAATGGGTTCAAACTACCCAAACCATTGTAAGTCCATGCAAAGGCTTGAGTTGGAATAGCTAAAAATGCAAATAAACCAAGTGTTGTTAATAATTTTTTCATACTATCTCCTTATTATTTAACTGGGTAATACAACTGGTTACATTTTTATTTTATAAGTTTTAAAATTTAATCCCATATCCAAGCAGATAATAGCAACTGGAAATTTTACGTAAGACATTTAGGCAATTTTTACGATAAAAAAATCCGACTCAGTTTCCCGAATCGGATTTTTCAATATTATCTTTTAAAGAAGATTACTTAACGATGCTAGCATCTTCAAGTAAGATAACTTGGATTTCTTCGCCTTGTTTAGCGTTGTAGTTCAAACCAGGAGTTACAAGACCTGTGATTAAACCAAGACCAGCACCAACAGGAGTACCGATAGCAACACCAGTACCTACTTTGTCTGGATCAGGAATGAATGAGAAACCAACACCAGCACCAGTACCAACAGCTGCACCACCTACTGTATAAAGTGCGATTTTACCAGCTGTCATCCAAGGACCTTCTTTTAATTCATAGTTTTTGTAGAATGGTTTAGCATTCAAATCAACAGTTTTACCACATGGAGTAACTACTTTTGTGATTTGAGCGTAAACTCTAGCGTTTTTGTTGAACCATTGTGGATCTTTAATTTCCAATACTGATCCGTAGAAAGTAGAACCAGCTGGGAATAATAAAGTACCTTCTTCAGTTACGATGTCTTCTGGGTTTGTGAATGTAATTTGATCACCAGCAGCATGTAATTTAGATTTGAATTGTTCGTTGAAAGCGATTTCAAGAACGTTACCTTCTCTAATGATGTTTCTTAAGTTAGTGATAACAACTTCATTAGATTCAGCTTTTTTAGAAACGTTTAGGTGTTCAGTACCTAAAACTGATTCTGATTTGTATTCAGTTTTAACAAGATTTAATCTTTGTCTTAGTCTGTGTAATAATACAGCAGCTTCAGCTCTTGTTAATTCTTCAGTTGGTCTTAATTCGTTTTCATTTGGGTAGTTTACATAAATGCCATAAGATAATGTTTTAGCGTAAACTTCATTAGCCCATGCTGGAACTTTGTCAGCATCAGCATATTTAGCAACGATTGAAGAGTCAACATCAGCATCAATAGTGATGTGGCTGATAACTGATTGAGCTTCATCTCTCAATACAGCGTTGTCTGGTAAAAATTTACCATTTGGGTAACCGTAAACTAAACCTAATTGTTGAGATCTAGCAATTGGAGCATAGATATCAGAAGATTTAGCTACGTCAGAAAATTTAACTTTTGAAGTTACTTCTAAATTTTCTTGACCTAAAACTTTTAATAATGCTTTAACGAATTCTACACGTGACATTTTGCCTTCTGGATTGAAGTTACCGTCAGTTAAAGTCATTACAGAATCACTTACTACAGAAGCGATTTCAACTTGTGCCCAGTAGTTTTCACAAACATCATCAATGCCTGCATAAGCAAACGCAGGAGCACCGAAAGCAATGAAACCACCTACAAGTAAACTTGCTAATAATTTTTTCATCTTTTTACTTCCTCATCTTTTCTTACAAGTAAAACTTAACCGATAATATTATATTACAATGAGGAAAAATTGTAAAGTAGGCTAAAATACTTATAATTAGGACTTTTTAGATTGAAAATTATCAGGGTGTGCAGAATTAGACATGATTATTTCATAAAACTCATTTTTATCGATGTTAACCCCCATAGTTTTAACATCGCAATATTTTTTCTTTTTCTTATTCAAAAGTTTTTTATAATCTTGTCCCATAAGGTAAATATATCACAAAAATCCACAACGCAAAAAACGACCTTGATAGCATCTTAGACTTCATGCTTTAGTAGGTCAGGCATCGCCTGACCGTTACTAATATTGTCTTAAACTTCCTGTTTTTGCAGTTCTTGAGGTATTCATATATTTACCACCATAAGCTGCTCTTTGTTGTGGTGTCATTTGTTTTAATATCTTCTTTGAGCCTGTTGCTCCCTCTCCTTGGGAGAGGGTTGGGGTGAGGGTTTTATTAGCATTTTTACCCCTGTCATTCTGAGCGGAGCGAAGAATCTCTTTACTTGTTAAGGATCCTTCGGTTTTCACCTCAGGATGACGTTGTGTTTTTTCATACTTGCAATTGTCGTGTCCTAATGCCCATCAAAAACCTGCGGTAAATGACACACCATTACGACCGCCGTTTTGTACCATAGCTTGACCGTATGCTGTAAAGTGGTCTTTGATACGTTTTTGAACACCTACACCATATTGAACATATGGTTTGATTGACATTTCAGGTAATTTAACACCGTTTGCAGTGGCATTACTTTCACCCATT